>CAIMSN010000136.1 GCA_903844135.1 uncultured Rhodospirillales bacterium
CAAAGGCGCCAGCGGCAGGCGGCAGGTGTCGCCGCAGCGCCCGACCAGGCTCAGCGCATACTTGACCGGCGCGGGATTGCTCTCGACGAACAGCGCGTCGTGCAGCGGCAGCAGGGTCTGCTGCAGCGCCATCGCCTCCGCCACCCGTCCGTCGAACCAGGCATCGTGCATCCCGGCGCAGAGCGCCGGCGCGACGTTCGCGGTCACGCTGATGCAGCCCATGCCGCCGGCGGCATTGAACGACAGGGCGGTGCCGTCCTCGCCGGAGAGCTGGCAGAAGCCGTCGCCGATCGCCCGGCGGGTCTGCAGCGGCCGGAGCAGGTTGGCGGTGGAATCCTTCACGCCGACGATATGGGGATGCTCGGCCAGCCGCGCCATCGTCTCGACGCTCATGTCGATCACGCTGCGGCCGGGGATGTTGTAGATCAGGATCGGCAGCCGCGCCGCATCGGCGATCGCCATGTAATGGCGATACAGCCCGTCCTGGGTCGGCTTGTTGTAATACGGTGTCACCACCAGGGCGGCATCCGCGCCGGCCTCGCGCGCATGACGGGTGGTCTCGATCGCCTCGGCGGTGCTGTTCGAACCGGTGCCGGCGATCACCGGCACCCGACGGTCGGCCGCCTGCACGGCGAGGTCGATCAGCCGGCGATGCTCGGCATGGGTCAGGGTCGGGCTCTCGCCGGTGGTGCCGACCGGCACGATGCCCTTGGTGCCGCAGTCGATCTGCCAGTCGATCAGCGCCCGGAACGCGGCCTCGTCGAGCGCGCCGTCCTGCTGCATCGGGGTGACGAGGGCGACGATCGAGCCCTTGAACATAGTCTTCTCCAGTGACGCGCCGCCTCGGAACGGCGTGCGTCTCGCGCCTCATGCTCTAGCGCAAACCGGCCCGGCTGGCCAAGGTAAGCCGCCCATGAACCGATCCGCCCGCACCGAGCACGCCCCCCCCTCCGCCGCCGGCCGCGTCGCCAGGACCGGTCTCGGTCTCCTGCTGCTCTGGCCTCTCGACGGCTGCGCCGGGACCGCGACGCGCCCGGCGGCGCAAGCATCGACCGCGGCGGGGTCGACCGAAGCCGCGTCGGTGCCATCGCAGGCGGTGGCGCAGGCCTCCGGCGACGCGGTAGCGGCGGCACTCACACTCTATCTTCGTCTGCTGGAGCCGTCCGGCGGTTCGCCGGACGAGCTGGCCGGCTTTCTCGCCGCCCATCCGGGCTGGCCGAACCGCCCGCTGCTCGAACGGCGTCTCGACCAGGCGCTCGGCAACGAGACCGACCAAGGCGTGCTGGCCAGGCTGTGCCCGACCGCGACGCTGGCCACCGCGACGGCATTGTCGCGCTGCGCCGGGACCACCGGGCCGATGCTGCCGGGCACCGCGCCTTCGCTGATCGAGGCGGCGCGGCGCGCCTGGGTGCGCGGCATCGACTCGCCCGACCAGGAGTCGCTGTTCCTCGCCACCTGGCAGACGATCCTGACCCCGTCCGACCAGTCGGCCCGGTTCGCCCGTCAGGAGGCCAGCGGTCTGCTGGATGCGGCGGACCGCACCGTGCCGCTGCTGCCGCCGCCGCAGCGGCAACGCGCGATCGCCGAGCTGGCGCTGCGGCGCGCCGAGCCGGACGCCGACGCCCTGGCCGCGGCACTGCCGCCGGACCAGGCGGCCGATCCCACCCTGACGCTCGATCTGGCGCGCTGGCTGCGCAAGGCGGACCGTAACGACGCGGCGCTGGCGCTCTGGCAGGGACGCGGCGCAGCGGCCGAAAGCGTGGCGCGCGACGCGTTGCAGGCCGCGTTCTGGACCGAGCGCGACGCCCTCGCCCGCGCCCTGCTGGACCAGCATCGCGATGCCGATGCGCTGGCGATCGCCGCCGACCCGACCGCGCTGGCGCCCGGTCCGAGACTGGACTCCGACTTCCTGTCCGGCTGGATCGCGCTGCGCCGGCTGCACGATCCGGCCCGCGCCGAAGCCGCGTTCGACGCGCTGACGCGCGCGCAGTCGGTGATTTCGCGCACGCGCGGCTTGTACTGGACCGGACGCGCCCGCGCCGCGCGTGGCGACCAGGCCGGCGCGGCGGCGGCGTTCGCGCAGGCGGCCGCCTTCCCGACCAGCTTCTACGGACAGCTCGCCGCCGCCAGGCTCGCGGATCCGGCGCCGCAGACCCTGGTCGATCCGTCGCTGAACCGCGCACTGCTGGCGAGCCGGTTCGCCGCCCTGCACCCGCCGGGCTGGACCGAGGCGGAGGCGGTGCGGTTCGCCGGACTCGAGCTGGCGCGCGCCGCGGAGCTGCTGGTGTCCTGGTCGGATCCCAGGCAGGCGCGGGCGTTCCTGCTGACCCTGGACCAGAGCCTGACCGACGACACCGACCACGCGCTGGCCGCGTCCCTCGCCGGCCGGCTCGGCCTGCCGGAGGTCGCGGTGGCGATCGCGCGATCGGCGGGACGGCACGGCCTGGTGCTGCCCGGCAGCGGCTGGCCGCGCCCGTTCGCCCCGCCGCCGGACGGCGCCGCGACGCCGGCGCTGGTGCTGGCGGTGATGAGGCAGGAGAGCAGCTTCGACCCGCAGGCGGTCAGCCCTGCCGGCGCCAACGGGCTGATGCAGGTGACGCTGGGGTCGGCGCGCGACATCGCGCGCGGGCTCGGCCGTCCCGATCTGGCGGACAGCCGCGCGGCCCTGTTCGATCCGGCGACCAATACCAGCCTGGGCAGCGCCTACCTGGCCAGTCTGCTGACGCGTTACGGCGGCGTGGTTCCGTATGCGCTGGCCGGCTATAATGCCGGTCCGCACCGCGCCGACCGCTGGCTGGCGCAGTATGGCGATCCGGTGCGAGGCGCCGCTCCGCCATCGTCGTCGCCCGAAGACGACACCCAGGCGCGCCTGCTGGACTGGATCGAGACCATCCCGTTCGGCGAGACTCGCAACTATGTCGAGCGCGTCCTGGAAAACCAGGCGGTCTATGAACAAAAGCCGGTGGGGGCGGCGGGATGAGCGGATGGGCGCGGATGGTCGCCAGCGTCGGCGGCAGCGGGTTCGCGCCGAAAGCGCCGGGCACGGTCGGAACGCTGGTCGCACTGCCGGTCGGCTGGGCCCTGCTGCAGGCGCCGCCGCTGCTGGTGGTGGCGATCGCGCTGGTCTGTCCGCTGGGCGTGCTCGCGATCGAGCGCGCCGCCGGCGGCGCCGATCATGGCTGGATCGTGATCGACGAGGTGGCTGGCCTCTGGATCACCCTGCTGGGCCTGATGGGCACGCCGTTCCTGGCGATGCCGCATGGCGTCGCGCTGCTGGGCTGGCTGGCGGCCGCCGTCGCGCTGTTCCGGCTGCTCGACATCGCCAAGCCGGGCCCGATCGGGTGGATCGATCGCCGGCACGATTCGCTGGGGGTGATGGGAGACGATATGCTGGCTGGGCTCGTCGGCGCCATGCTGCTGTTCGGGCTTCGTCTGGTGTGGAGTTGGGTCCGATGATGGAAGTGACTCTGATCGCCCAGGCGGCCGAGGTGCTGGAGGCGCTGCTTGCCGCCGGACTGACGGTCGCGACCGCGGAGAGCTGCACCGGCGGGCTGATCAGCGCCGCGCTGACCCACCATGCCGGCAGTTCGCGCAGCGTGCTGGGTGGAGCGGTGACGTACTCCAATGCGATGAAACACAGAATGCTGGGTGTCGCCGACCCGTTGTTCGGCGGCGTCGGCGCGGTCAGTTCCGAGGTCGCGGAGGCGATGGCCAACGGGGTGTTGAACGTGAGCGGCGCGGATATCGCGATCTCCGTCACCGGCATCGCCGGGCCGGACGGCGGAACCACGGACAAGCCGGTCGGCACCGTCTGGCTCGGGCTGGCGCGGCGCGGCCGACCGACCGAGACCCATCTGCTGACGCTGCAAGGCGACCGGCGGAGCGTCAGGACGCAGTCCGCGGTCAGGGCCCTGGCGCTGGTGGGCGAGGCCGCCCGGTCACGCTGAGCCTGCGACCTGGGCCAGCAGCCTGGCCCGGGGCGGCGCCGTCAGGCCGGCTGCGTCTTCCGGTGCTTGTGGTGGCTTTTGTTGTATTGATGGATCTGCGCCACCGAGACCCAGCCTCTATGCTCGGTATCGATCTCGTCGAAATGCCTGGCCACCTTGGGCCAGTCGGCCTGGAGCGCCTGCTCCCGGGTCAGATGACCATCATGGGTGGTGTTGGCGGCGGCGAAATGAGCCTCGACGCTCCCCGACCTGCCGATCTCGACGATCGCGGCCCCACGATTTGGCGCCGAATTGATCGTGGTCGGCGCGCTATAGGCGGCGGCGCGGGTCGGCCGGCTCTGCAGGACCCCGGACAGGCCAGCGATCAACCCGCAGGCGACCACAGCACCGAGCGTATGGACCACACGCATATCGTCGCCCTCCTGGCGATCCGCAGCGCCGAACAGGCCGCGGAAGAGATCGTCAAGGCCTCATGCCCGACCATCTCATTACACCATCGGAAGGCTAACGGAATGTGAACGCTGCGCACATTTCCGCGCCGAAACACGAAGCCGGGAGCGATGTCTCGCTCCCGGCCCGGTAGGCTCGATCCGTTCGACCGCGATCAGTGGCCGGCGGGCGCATTCATCGGCGCGGTGGCGGCGTCGGTGCCAGACGTCGGCGCCGCCATCGGGGCAGCCGGAGCGGCCGGGGCAGCCGAGGTGTCGGTGGTCGAACCGCCGCGCGCGGCATCCAGGCTCTTCGCGTTCAGCTCCTCGGTGGTCGGGTCGCCCTTCATCTTCATCTTGGTGTGCGGGCCCATCATCGACGACGACTTCATGTGATGCTTGTGATGCATCGGCTTGGCGTCGTCGGCCGCGAACGCCGGGACGGCGGCGGACAGCGCGATCGCACAGATCGAGGCGCTCAGGATCTTCTTCATACCTATTCCTTCTCTGTCACGAACGACAGATGCTTGAGACACAGGAGAGGGCATTCGAAACAGCCCCGACACGACCTAGCAACGACGAGTCCGCGCCGTGGTTGCGCGGGAGCGGCAGAAAGTCGCGCCGTTACCGAAAGATCACAGTCCGGAGGTCTGCCGGACGGCCGGCGGGGTAGCCGGCGCCGTCGTCGGGCCGTATATGTCGCGCGCCCGCTTGAGGAAGGCGCCCACCATCAATCTCACCGCCTCGTTGAACACCACTCCGATCGCAGATTGCAGCAAGCGGGAGCGGAACTCGAATTCGACGAAGAAATCCACCAGGCAGCCGCGCGGGTCCGGGGTGAAGGTCCAGACATTGTTCAGGTAACGGAACGGGCCCTTCTCGTAGCGCACCTTGACAGTGCGGGGACGATCGAGCGCCACCCGGCTGGTGAAGCTTTCCCGGAACGGGCCGAAGCCGATGGTCAGGATCGCCACCAGCTCGGTTTCGGTCTGGCTGATCACCCGGGCGGCGGTGCACCAGGGCAGGAATTGCGGGTAGCGGCCGACATCGGCGACCATGTCGAATAGTTGCTCGGCGCTGTAGGGGATCACCCGCCGTTCCGCATGGGTCGGCATCAGCCGCGCGCCTGGCGGGCGGCCCGCAGCGCCGCGAAATCCTCGTCCGCATGATAGGAGGAGCGGGTCAGCGGCGTGGCGCTGACCTGCAGGAAGCCCTTCGCCCGGGCCATGGCGGCATAGTCGGCGAACTCCTCCGGGGTGACGAAGCGGTCGATCGCCGCATGCTTGACGCTGGGCTGCAGATACTGGCCCAGCGTGAGGAAATCGACGTCGGCGACCCGCAGATCGTCCATCACCTGAAGCACCTCCGGACGCTGCTCGCCGAGGCCCACCATCATGCCGGATTTGGTGAAGATCGACGGATCGAACCGCTTCACGTCGTCGAGCAGACGCAGCGACTGGTAGTAGCGGGCACCCGGCCGGATGGTCGGATACAGGCGCGGCACGGTCTCGAGATTATGGTTGAACACGTCCGGCCGGGCGGCGACCACGATCTCCAGCGCACCCGGCTTGCGCAGGAAGTCCGGCGTCAGGATCTCGATCGTGGTGCCGGGCGCGGCCTGCCGGATCGCGCCGATCACCCTGGCGAAATGGTTGGCGCCGCCATCGGCCAGGTCGTCGCGATCGACCGAGGTGATGACCACGTGGCGCAGGCCGAGCGTGGCCACCGCATCGCCGACCCGATTCGGCTCGTCCGCATCGAGCGGATCGGGCTGGCCGGTGCGCACGTTGCAGAACGCGCAGGCACGGGTGCAGACCTCGCCCATGATCATCATGGTGGCGTGACGCTGCGACCAGCATTCGCCGATGTTCGGGCAGGCGGCTTCCTCGCAGACCGTGACCAGCTTCTTCTCGCGCATCAGGGCGCGGGTCTCGTGGTAGATCGGATGGGTCGGCGC
>CAIMSN010000137.1 GCA_903844135.1 uncultured Rhodospirillales bacterium
CCGCCCTCCTCGTCCTGCGGCGATTCGCGCCGCACCGTCACCGACGGGTGCAGATGGAAGCGCAGCGCGAACGCCACCGGGCGCTCGCCCAGCAGCGCATCCTCGCCGCGTATGTCCTCGGCGCCTTCGGCGATGTAGATGCGCCGCGTATGGGTGGCGCCGAAGCCGGGCAGATACCCGTCCTGGCTCATGTCGAGCCAGTGCGCGCCGCTCGCCTGGTGATGGTCGAGCGTCACCGTCGCCGGACGGCGCGAGACCGCGCCGGCGCGGAACTCGGTCGAGCTGGTGTCGGCCACCACCAGCGTGGAATGCGCCGCGGTGGCGCGCAGCGCGTCGCGCCAGGCCGGCAGGATGCCGGCCCCGCAATTGACGATCAGCCGCTCGCGGCCGACCGAGAGCTCGAACGACAACGTCCCGGCATGGGCGGTCTCGGCGAAACCGGCCGGCGGCGGCGGTCCGGCATCGGCCAGCAGCAGCACCCGGCCGGACTGGATCCGCACGAACCCGCCATCCGGCATCGCCTGCGCCACGGCGCGGCCGCGGGTGGCCTGCGACAGTACCAGGTCGATCCGGGCCGCGTTCTCCTCGTGGCTGCCGTTGAACAGGGCCAGCCCGCCATCGGGATGGCGCAGCGCGCGCAGCACCGGCGCCATGCGGTCGAGCGCCGCCGGCATCGCCAGCGGCTGCGCGATCTGGCCGGTCTGCATCAGCGCCCGCATCTCCGCGAGTTCGCGCAACGCCGCCATCTGCACGCCGGGGCTGCGCTCCGCATGGCTGCCGTCGGCCAGGATCTGCCGGCCGATTTCCGGGCCGAGATGGCGCATCACCCGGGTCAGGAAGCCGGCCTGGCCCGGCATCGCCACCGCGCAGGCCAGCAGCCCCTTCAGACATGTCAGCGCGTGATGATCGTGGGTCGGCATCGGGATGCTCGCGGCCAGCACCCGCGCCTCCAGCATCAGCCGGCCCATCAGTTTCTGGCGGAACGAATCGTCTGCCGAGGCGGCGAAGAAATCGTAGTGCGCCAGCCAGGCGGTGACCCGCTCGGCCACCACGTGCGGCAGGCGCGCCACCGGATCGTGCGGCGGACGCGACAGCCATTCCAGCACCAGGGACCGCGCCCGCAGCCGGCTGCCGTCGGTACCGAGCGCCCGCAGATCGCGCAGCCAGGAAAACCCGTGCGCATGGGCCCGCAGCGCGTCGGGTACGGCGGGGTCGTTCCATTGCCCGTCGCCACGGCCCGGCTCGAGCCGGCTGACCGCGCCGGCGAACACCAGCTCGCCCTTCATCAGGCGGGTGCCGCGTCCGGTGTCGCCCGGCCAGGGATCGCGGATCGAGACCGACGGCGCATCCGGTGCCTTGGCGCCGGCCAGCCCGGGCATGCCGGCGAGCGACAACCTGGCCATCGACAGCCGCGCATCGCGGGTCCAGCGGCGCATTACCATCGGCGCCGCGACCCGCTCAGACATGCGGCGGCCTCATGGACCATGCGCGACCGGTCCGGCGCCAGAGCCGGAGCCGGAGCCGGCCTCCCGCCCCGCGTGACGCCTTGCCTCCCGTAACGACCGGATCGCCCGTGCGCGATCCTGCGCGCCGAACACCGAGGTTCCGGCCACCAGCACGTCGGCCCCGGCATCGATGCTGGCGCCGGCGGTGCGCTGGTCGATGCCGCCATCGACGCCGATCCGGATGTCGCGGCCGCTGGCGGTCACCATCGCCCGCAGCCGCTCGATCTTGGCGCACTGGCTGTGCAGGAAGCTCTGCCCGCCGAAGCCGGGATTGACGGTCATGACCAGGATCATGTCGACCAGATCGATCACCGGGGCGATCGCCTCGGCCGGCGTCGCCGGGTTGATGGCGATGCCCGGCTTCATCCCGAGCGCCCGCACGGTCTGCAGCGAGCGATGCGTGTTCGGGCCGGCCTCGACGTGGAGATGGATATGGTCCGCGCCGGCTTCGGCGAACATCTCCAGGAACGGGTCGACCGGCGCGATCATCAGATGCACGTCGAAGACGAGACGGGTCCGCGGACGCAGCGCCTTGATCACCGGCGCGCCGAACGACAGGTTGGGCACGAAATGCCCGTCCATCACATCGAGATGCAGCCAGTCCGCCCCGGCCGCCTCGACCGAGGCGACCTCCTCCGCGAGACGGCCGAAATCCGCCGCCAGGAGGCTGGGCGCGACCAGCACGCGAGACGGTTTCGATGTGGAATCGTTCATGTTCATGCAGCCTGATGGTGCAGCAACTCAAGCCGGGCGCACAAGGTTGCGGCCTAACCCTTGACGAAGCGGGCGGCGAAGAAGCCGTCCATGCCGCCTTGGTCCGGCCACAGGCCGGGATGGGTGCGCAGCCAACCCTCCTCTGTCCTGGCCTCGGGCAGCATGGACAACTCGGCCGCGGTGAACGGCGCCGGCAGCAGCCCGAACCGTTCCGCCGCCAGCGCCCGCTCCTGGCCTTCCTCCCGCTGCAGCGAGCAGACCGCATAGACCAGCCGGCCGCCGGGTCGCAGCATGCGCGTCGCTGCGGCGATCAGCCGGTCCTGGCCCTCGGCGAGTCCGGCCAGGTCGGCGGCGCGCTTGAGCCGCAGCACGTCCGGATGTCGCCGCGCGGTGCCGGTGGCGCTGCAGGGCGCGTCGAGCAGCACCGCATCGAGCGGCGCGCCGGGCATCCAGCTTCCGGCATCGGCCTCGACCGTCTCCACCTGCAGACGCAGGCGATCGAGATTCTGCCGCAGCCGCCGCATGCGGCCGGAATCGCGCTCGATCGCCACCACGTCGGCACCGGTCGCGGCAAGCTGCGCGGTCTTGCCGCCGGGCGCCGCGCACAGGTCGGCGACCCGCTCGCCGGGCCGCGCCGCCAGCAGACGCGCCGGCAGCGCGGCCGCGGCGTCCTGCACCCAGAATGCGCCCTCCTCGTAGCCGGGCAGCGCCGCCACCCTGGTGCCGCCCGGCAGGCGCACCGAACCGGTCGGCAGGCGAAGGCCGCCTTGCGGGACCGGTGTCCCTTCGGCCAGGGAGAGGTCGAGCGGCGCCTCCCGGCTCAGCCCGTCGGCGATCGCCCGCGCCAGTCCACCCCAGCTCGTCCAGAGCCAGGCCGGCACGTCGAGCCTCGGCCCGTCGAGCCCGTCCAGCGCCGCCGGACCTTCCTGCGCGATGCGTCGCAGCACCGCATTCACCAGGCCGGCGAACGGGACCAGCGCCCTGGCCCGCACCAGAGAGACGATGGTGCCGACCGCGGCGTGCGCCGGCGTGTCGAGCATCAGCAACTGCGCGGCGCCCATCAGCAGCGCCAGCCGCACGCGATCCGGCGGCGCCTTCTTCAGGAACGGTTCCAGCACGGCGTCGAGCGTGCCCATCCGACGCAGCACGGTCGCGGCGAGCCGATGCGCCGCCGCCCGGTCGCGCGGCAGGACGAGGCTGTCCGGCGGATCGGCCTGGTCGAGCGCCTCCTCGAGGGTGCGCCGGCGCTCAGTCACCGCCACCAGCACGTCGAAGGCGATGGAGCGGGTCGGATCGGCGCTGGGTCGCGTTAATCGGGTGTTCATGGTTCCAGGAGCAGACTGCGAGACGGCGGAGCGCCGACGGACTGATGCCATGCGGTTGCACCGTCCGCCATAGCGCGCCGCCGGAACCACCGAGGCGCGAGCGGCGCGCGACCGGCGCGCGACGACAGGATGGGAGCGACGGATCCATGAGCGGCAGCGCATCGAGCTTGCGCGGGAGCATGCCTGCGCCGAAGCATCGGGGCGCGACCGGCGGGCCGTCTCTGTTCGAACGCGGCGGCCGGTCCAGGACCGATGCCCCCGTCCTGGCGGGCGGGCATGGCTGAGGCCGGCAGCACCATGACCCCGGAGCTCGGCCCTCGACTCGAAACCGGCCCCCGACTTGAAACCGGCGTGGAAAGCGGCGCACCGGACGGAGCGGTCGCGGACGCGCCGGCGACCATGGCAGGGTCGGCGCCGAGACTCCCCGGGACGCGCGGGTTCGGCAAGGCGCTGCATGGCGTCAGCAACGCGCAACTGCTCGAGGTCACCCGCCTGATCGACAACCTGCCCAATCGCAGCCAGGCGGACGTGCTGCTCGAACCCGTGCGCCACAGGCTGGCGGCGCTGCGTCCGGCACGGCGGATGAACCGCAACCGCCTGCTCTTCACGCCGTTCGACAGCGTGCTGGTGCCGACCGGCACATGGCGGCCCGGCGCTCTGGCGTTGCCGCGCTCGCTCCTCGCGCCCCTGCTCGCCCTGCTCGATCCCCCGGGGGAAGACCCGCTGCCGCGGGCAGAGCCGTTCGACGCCGACGACCCTCTCCAGGTCGACCGCAACGGCGAACCGCTCTGGCAGGCGGCCGCCGACAGGCTGGCGCGCTGCACGATCCCGCCGGCCTGGTACGAGCCGGCCTGGCAGATCCGCTCCGGCATCCCCATCAGAATGCTCGAACACATGCTGCCGGCGGCCGAGCTGGTGCTGCGGCGCGGCATGGCGCTGCGTGCGCTGCCGTCGCCGCAGCGCCCGGGATTCAACGCCGCCGTGACCAGGCTGCTGCGCGAAGCGGCGCAGCGCGGGCCGCTCGCCTGGGGACTGATGCTGACCCTCCTGTTCGAGCGCGCGTCGCCCTATCTGATCGTCGGACAGGCGGTGGCGCTCGCCAGCAGCACCAGGATCGGCGCCACGTTGCAGGCCGGACTCGACCGGGCGGTCGACGAATGGCTGACCCGCATCGCACAGTCGCGGCTGCTGCAGCCGGGCGACGAGGCGGACGGTCCGGCGCTGTTGACCGACCGGCTGTCGACCATGCAGCAGATCGCAGCACTGCGCAGAATGATGAACCGGCCGATCCGGGAACAGCGCCGGGTCGCGTCGCTCAGCCAGTCGCTGTCGGCGGTGAACCGGGCGCTCTTCGAGCGCACCTTGACGTCGCGCCTGCAGCGTTTCGAGGCGGCAGTGCGCGACGCGGCGTGCGGCGAGGTGGACGCAGGATCGGTCGCCGCGCTGGAAGAGGACATGCGCAGCCTGCGGCTGTTCGCGACGAATGCGGCCCGGCTCGAGGAGGACCAGGACTATTCGCGTCTGATCGAGGTGGCCAGCCTGAGCCTGGCCACCTCCGCGGTGAACACCACCGGGGCGCCTGTCGCGCGTCGCCTGATCGGGGTTCTCGGCGGCGGCGACCGGGCGCTGCAGATCATCGCCTCCCCGCAGCAGCAGATCCCGGCCGCCGCAGCCAAGCCGGCCAGCAGGACGTGACCCGCATCGATGCCGCGTGACGCGCCCTTCGAGGAGGAGAACCGCTCTTGGATGCGCTGACCCTTCTCCGCCTCCCCGACCACCGGCCGGGCGTACGCGGCGCGACGGGCCTCGCGGCCGGCACGCTGCCGGGCCCATCCGTCACGCGGCAGACCGCCTGGGAAACCGGTGCGACGGCGCAGAAGCGCGACCGTCCCGCGGCAAGCGGCGTGCAACTGCCGCTGCTGGCGCCGACTCTCGCCGGTGTCCGCCTGCGCGTCGCGCCGCGCGGGCTCGAATTCGTCCTGCCCAACCCGTCGGGCGGGCGCGGCGTGTATGTCGCCTCCTGGGCGGTGGTCGCCGGTTTCGCCGAACCCTGCGTGCACGACACGATCCTGGTCGGACGGCTCTCCACCCTCGACCGGATCGATCCCGCCTCGATACGCGACGCGGCCCGCGCCGTGGCCAGCGAGGGCCATGCCGGAAGTGCCTTGGCGATGGCGGCCCGAGACGCGCAGAGCGCGCTGCGCACCGCCTCGCTACGCCTCGGCGCGACCCTGCTGATGAGCCTGGCCAGACGCGCCGGCCTCACCAGACCGGAGGACGCCGCACGTTGCCTGAGCCGGGACGGATTCCATCGGCTCGCGCATCTGCTTCGATGGGACGGACCGGCGCTCGCGGAGGCGCTTCGTGGTCTCTCGGCACATTGTGCGAGCATTGCGAGCGGCAGCCCCGGTCGCACGCCCTGCGGTTCCGAGAGGCCGGCACTGGACAGCAGTTTCGGCCGATGGAGCACGCTTGGAGTCCTGGTGCAGCGTCTGCGCGCCTCTCTGGCGGAGGAGCAGAGCAGACGCCACGGTTCCGACGGGGCCCTGCTCGGCCGGATCATCGAGGCCGCCGACCGGTGCCTGAAGAGCGCCGACCGTGTCACGCCGGACATCGAGTCGCTGTTCGTCGATCCGTTGCCGACGCTCCAATCCTGGCGGGACGAAGGGACGCGGTCGGCCCCCTGGCTGAGCAGGCTCGAATCGACCTTCGACGGCTGGGACAGGATCTGCCTGCTCTGGTTCGACGAAGACACCGCGCGTCGTCGGCAGGCGGTGATCGGCGAGATCGCCATCCTCACCGGGACCCTGGGCCATGGCGACGGCGCCGCCACGCTGGACGAGCCGTTCGCGGACGCGGATCGCGGCCGCCGGCTGCTGGCCCGCAACGAGCGGCTGCGGATCCGGGAACTGATGCTCGATCTGGGCGCCGCCTGATCGGGCGTTCCGGCCGCGACGCCGCCGTGCGATGATAGGCGGCATGGAGGACGATGCGTTCCAGATGGCCAGGCCGGCCGGCACAGACGTCGCAGCGGCGCTGATCGCCATCCGCGCCCGCATCCGCGCCGCCGCCCTCGCGTCGGGACGCGACCCGGCTTCGATCGAACTGGTGGCCGTCTCCAAGACCCATCCCGCGGCGGCGATCGAGGCGGCCTTGTCGGCCGGCCAGCGTGTGTTCGGCGAGAACCGGGTCCAGGAAGCGGCGGCCAAGTTCCCGCCGCTGCGGCCGCATTGGCCGGGACTGAGGCTTTCGCTGATCGGCCCGCTGCAGACCAACAAGGCGCTGGAGGCGGTTCGGATCGCCGACACGATCGAGACCCTGGACCGTCCCAGGCTGGCCGATGCGCTGGAGCAGGCCGGCCAGAGACTGGGCCGGCTGCCCACCCTGCTGATCCAGGTCAATATCGGCGAGGAGCCGCAGAAGGCCGGCATCGCGCCAGAGGAGGCGGCGCACTTCATCGAGTCCTGCCGGCGGCGCTTCGGGTCCGCCCTGGCCGGACTGATGGCGATCCCGCCCGCCGATCGAGATCCCGCACCCTTCTTCGCGCGCATGGCCGCCCTGGCCTCCGCGCACGGTCTGGCGCAACTGTCGATGGGCATGTCGGGCGATTTCGAGGCCGCCGTAGCGTGCGGCGCGACGTCGGTCAGGGTCGGCAGCGCCATCTTCGGCACGCGGTCGGCCGGCCCCCACCCGCCGGCTCCGCTTGCATCCCCGGCGAGCTAGGTCGTATGGGGCTGCACCGGGCGCGCCGCTGCGACGCCCCCCACCCCGGAGCTTGGCTGGATGAGTGACGTCGTCGGCACGTCCGGTCCGATCACGGGCCGATCGCAGGCCAGTGTCGCCCCGGCGCCGGGCGGCGGCCACGGAACGGTCCGCAATCGCGCCGTCACCGCCGCGTCGCTGCTGGCCGTGCTCGGCGTGGTGTACGGCGATATCGGCACCAGCCCGCTCTATGCGCTGAGCTCCACCATCAACATCATCAGCGCCCACGCGCCTCCCTCGCCGTGGGAGGTGCTGGGCATCGAGAGCCTGATCTTCTGGTCGCTGATCCTGGTGGTGACGGTCAAGTACGTCATGCTGATCATGCGGGCCGACAATAACGGCGAGGGCGGCATCCTGGCGCTGATGGCGCTGGCCCAGCGCGTCGCGCCGGGTCCGAAGCTGCGGTCGCTGCTGGGTCTGGTCGGCATCGTCGGCGCCTGCCTGTTCTTCGGCGACGGCACCATCACCCCGGCGATCTCCGTGCTGTCGGCGGTCGAGGGGCTGGAGGTCAGCATTCCGGGCGCCGCGCGGGCGGTGCTGCCGATCGCGGTGGTGGTGATCGTCGCGCTGTTCAGCATGCAGTTCCGCGGCACCGGCAATGTCGGCCGCATCTTCGGCCCGGTGATGCTGCTGTGGTTCTTCGCCATCGGCGTGCTGGGCGCGATCGAGATCGCCAAGGCGCCCTTCATCCTGCAGTCGCTGCTGCCGCATCATGCGGTGATCTTCATCGTCCATCATGGCTGGATCGCCTTCATCGCGCTCGGCGCGGTGGTGCTGTCGGTGACCGGCGCCGAGGCGCTCTACGCCGACATGGGCCATTTCGGCCGCAAGCCGATCACCATGGCCTGGCTCTGGCTGGTGCTGCCGTCGCTGGCGCTGAACTATCTCGGCCAGGGCGCCCTGATCGTCTCGCATCCCGAGGCGATCAAGAACCCCTTCTTCCTGCTCTGCCCGCACTGGCTGCAGCTCCCGATGGTGCTGCTGGCCACCATGGCGACGGTCATCGCCAGCCAGGCGGTGATCACCGGCGCATACTCCGTCGCCAGGCAGACCATCCAGCTCGGCTATTTCCCGCGCATGCGGGTGCTGCACACCAATGCCAACGAGGAAGGCCAGATCTACGTGCCGCAGGTGAACCGGGCCCTGCTGGTCGGCGTGCTGCTGCTGGTCCTGAGCTTCCGCTCGTCCGCCAACCTGGCCTCCGCCTACGGGATCGCCGTCACCGGGACGTTCATGTGCACCTGCGTACTGGCCACGGTGGTGTTCCGCCGGGTGTATCGCTGGTCGCGGCTGGCGGCGCTCGGCGTGTTCGGCGGCTTCTTCCTGATCGACGCGACCTTCTTCGCCGCCAACGCGCTCAAGATCCCGCAGGGCGGCTGGGTGCCGCTGCTGCTCAGCGTCGTGCTGACGACCCTGATGACCACCTGGAAGACCGGACGCGGCCTGATCCTGAGCCGCTGGCGCCAGGACAGCCTGCCGCTCGGCTCGTTCCTGGCCAGGCTGCCGCAGTCGCGCACGCTGCGGGTACCGGGCATCGCCATCTTCCTCACCGCCAATACCGATTTCGTGCCGGCCTGCCTGCTGCACAATCTCAAGCACAACAAGGTGCTGCACGAACGGGTGCTGTTCGTGACGGTGCAGAATCTCGACCAGCCGGAGGCGGACGAGGGCGGCCGCATGCTGGTCGAGCAGTTGGCGCCGGGAATCCACCGCGTCACGGTGCGCTACGGCTTCATGGAGAGCCCGAACCTGCCGCGCGCGCTCGAGGAGCTCGGCGCGCACGGGGTCGATTTCGATCCGATGCAGGCGTCCTATTTCGTCAATCGCGAGGTGCTGGTGCGCGGCACGATCCCGAAGATGCGGCTCTGGCGGATGTCGCTGTTCCTGGTCATGACCCGCAATGCGGTGCCGGCGATCGAGTTCTTCCGGATCCCGTCCGATCGCGTGGTGGAGCTGGGCGTCCGCGTCGCGATCTGATGCAGCAACCCCGGGCCGAAGGCCTCGCCCTCTACATCCACTGGCCGTTCTGCCTGAAGAAGTGCCCGTATTGCGACTTCAACAGCCATGTGCGCGACGTGCTGCCGCAGCAGCGCTTCGCCCGCGCGCTGCGCGCCGAACTCGCCTTCGAGGCGGCCAGGCTGGGACGGCGGCGGCTCGCCTCGATCTTCTTCGGCGGCGGCACCCCCAGCCTGATGGCGCCGGAGACGGTGGCGGCGCTGATCGGCGACGCGACCCGGCTGTTCGAGCCGCTCGACGATCTCGAGATCACCCTGGAAGCCAACCCGACCAGCATCGAGATCGGACGGCTGCGCGCGTTCCGGCAGGCCGGGGTGAATCGCGTCTCGGTCGGCGTGCAGAGCCTCGAGGACGAGGCGCTGGCGATGCTTGGACGCGAGCATAGCGGCGCGCAGGCGATCCGGGCGCTGGAGGCGGCACGGCAGACCTTCCCGCGCTTCTCGTTCGACCTGATCTATGCGCGGCCGGGACAAAGCGTGGCCTCCTGGCGCGACGAACTCGACCGCGCGCTGGCGCTCGCCGCCGACCATCTCTCGCTCTACCAGCTCACGATCGAGCCCGGCACGCAGTTCGAGGCGCTGCACCGGCAGGGGCGGATCGTGCTGCCGGACGATCGGCTCGGCGCGGCGCTCTACCGGGAGACCGGAGCGGTCGCCGCCGGGCACGGGCTGCGCGACTACGAGGTCTCGAACTATGCGAGGCCGGGCTCGGAAAGCCGGCACAATCTCGCGTACTGGCGCTATGCCGATTACGCCGGCATCGGCCCGGGCGCGCATGGCCGGCTCACCCTCGCCACGGCGGAGGGAGGCGATGCGATCACGGCGACCCGGCGGCATCGCGTTCCCGAGATCTGGGCGGATCGCGTCGAGCGGGCCGGACACGGCACCACCGAGGAGACGGCGTTGTCGGCGCCGGAGCCGGCGCGCGAGATGCTGCTGATGGGGCTGCGGCTGTCGGAGGGCATCGAGTCCACGCGTTTCCTCGCCCGGACCGGCACCGCGCTGCGGGACGCGCTGGAGCCAGACATCCTGGAGGCGGCGATCGAGGCCGGCTATCTGGTCTGGCACGGCGGTTGCCTCCGGGCGACCGGCGAGGGCCGCCTCAGGCTCGAGGCGCTGCTCGGCGCGCTGGTGAAATAGGAGACGCGGTGGTGATGTCGATCCGGAGCGGCGGCCTCGCCGCCCTGCTGGCCTTCTCGATCCTGGGCGCGGCGGCGGCGCGGGCCGCCGCGCCGATGCTGGTCATCGAGGACAACGATTTCCTGGGCCCGGGCGGCTCGGATCTGCAGGCGACGCTGCCGCTGCTGGCCAACCCGGACGTGCGGGTGCTGGGATTCACCGTGGTGGCGGGCGATGGCTGGGAGAACGCGGAAGCCGCGCACCTGCTGCGCTTCCTGGAGATCGCCGGCCGGCCGGACATTCCGGTGGCGGACGGCGCCACGCTGCCGCTGGTCAACAGCGTGGCCAGGATGAAGCTCTGGGAGCAGCGCTTCGGTCCGATCCCGTGGAAGGGCGCATGGGGCGGGCTCGGTTCGATCGACGGCGTGCCGGCGCGCCAGCCGGCGGTCGGCACGCTGCCGGAAGGCGCACCGAAGCTGCATACCATCGCCGAGAGCGCCGCCGACTTCCTGATCCGCCAGGTGCACGCGCACCCGCACCAGGTGACGATCGTCGCGGCCGGCCCGATGACCAACCTCGCTCTGGCGATCCGGCTCGACCCCAGCTTCGCCGCGACCGCGAAGCAACTCGTGTTCATGGGCGCGCTGCTCGACACCAACATGCAGGCGGTGACCGGCAACGCCGACTGGGCCTCGGATTTCAACCTTCTCTTCGATCCCGAGGCGGCGCACATCGTGCTGACCGCGGACTGGCCAAGGATCGTCTCGCTCGGCAACGTCTCGGGCAAGGTGATGATGGACCAGGCGCTGATGGACCGGATCGCGGCGAAGCAGACGGCGCTGACCCACTACCTGAAGCAGTACATGGCGCCGCTGCCGCTGTGGGACGAGATGGCCGCCGCGGTGGCGGTCGATCCCAGCCTGATCACCCGGTCGGTGGACGCGCTCATGGACGTCGACCTGACCGACGGGGTAAATTACGGCCATGCCCATGTCTGGACCGAAGCGCTGGCGCCGAAGGGCATGGGGCTGCGCCGCGTCACCATCGTGCAGGACATCGACACCGACCGCTTCGTCGCCGGTTTCGTCCGCGACGCGCAGCTCGCGCCGCAGCATCCCTGAGGAGGAACTCCGATGTCGGACCAAGGCAATGGCCGGACCGCGCTGATCGTCGGCGCGTCGCGCGGGCTCGGTCTCGGGCTGGTGCAGCGCCATCTCGAGCGCGGCTGGTCGGTGATCGCCACCGTGCGCGGGCCATCGCCGGCGCTGGACGCGCTGTCCGGCGCGCGGCTGCGGATCGAGACGCTCGACATCACCAGCGTCGCGCAGATCGACGCGCTGGCGGGGCGGCTCGGCGAAACCAGGCTCGACCTGCTGTTCGTCAATGCCGGCATCCTCGACCATCGCGACCGGCTCGGCCCGGACACGCCGGACGACGAATTCGCGCATCTGATGCTGACCAACGCGCTGGCGCCGGTCAGGGTGATCGCGCGGCTCGCGGGCCTGGTGCCGGGCGACGGCGTGGTCGCCGCGATGTCCTCGGGGCTCGGCAGCGTCGCCAACAACAAGACCGCCGGCAACGAGGCCTATCGCGCCAGCAAAGCGGCGCTCAACACGCTGCTGCGCTCTGAAGCGGTGCGCGATGCGGCCAGCGGGCGCACCTATCTGGCGGTCGATCCCGGCTGGGTGAAGACCGACATGGGCGGCGCCGACGCGATGCTCGACGTCGCCACCAGCACCGCGGGTATCGCCGACATGCTGGAATCGCGCCGCGGCAGCGGCGGTTCGTGGTTCGTGACCTACCGCGACTCGGAGGTCGCCTGGTAGCGTCCGGCGATGCTCAACCTGATCAAGCTGGCGGTCGGCTCTCCCTCCCCGGAGGTGCTGGCCGGCTGGCAGAAGCGCCGCGCCGCGGAGACCGGCGCGCATGACGGACGGCCGTTCTTCCGCACCCGCAACTTCCCGCGCCGTGCCGCCGAGATCCTGGACGGCGGCTCGATTTACTGGGTCACCGGCGGCATGCTGCTGTGCCGCCAGGCGATCCATGACATCGTCCCGGACCAGCGCGAGGACGGAACCCCCTGCACCGGCGTGGTGCTGGAGCCGCCGATCGTCGCCGTGGTGCCGCGCGCCATCAAGGCGTTCCAGGGCTGGCGCTATCTGGCGCAGGCCGACGCCCCGGCGGATCTGACCGGCAACACGCAGGCCGGGGGGGACACGCTGCCGCCGGAGCTGAGGCGGGCGCTGCTCGCGCTCTGCCTGCTGTGACCCGCACGCTGCTGGTCGGGTTCGATTCCGCCTGGACCGACCAGGCGCGCCAGCCCGGCGCCGTGGCCATGCTGGGCTTCGAGGATGGGCGGCCGGCCGCGTTCGACCCGCCGGTGCTGGCCCGGTTCGACGCGGCCAGGGACCTGATCGCGGCGCGCGCCGCGGACGCCGATCTGCTGCTGGTGGCGATCGACCAGCCGACCGTGGTCGCCAACCGCGCCGGCGCCCGCCCGGTGGACAGGATCGCCGCCAGCCTGGTGGTGCGGATGAAGGGCGGCGTGCAGCCGGCCTGCCGCGACGGATACGGCGCGCGCATGTTCGGCGACGGCGCGCCGATCTGGCGGTTCCTCGACGCGCTGCACCTGGAGCAGGATCCACAGCGCGCCCGCACCGCCTCGCACGGCCGGTTCGCGATCGAGGTGTTCCCGGCGCTGGCGCTGCCGGCGTTGGTCCCGGCGCTGTTCGAGCGCCGGCGCGGCGCCAAATACAACCCGGCGGTGCGCAAGCACTTCCTGCTGACCGATTGGCATCTCGTCTGCACCGGGCTGGCCGCTTCCGCCAACGGGCTCGGCCTGGCGGCGCTGGCCGACTGGGCGGACACCCAGGCGACGATCGCCCGGCCGACCAAATCCGACCAGGACCGGTTGGATGCCGCGCTGTGTCTGGCGATCGCCTGCCACTGGCGACAGGCGCCGGCGTCGCAGTCCTTGCTGCTGGGCGACGTCGAGACCGGCTACATCGTCACCCCGGCCAGTCCTGAGACGGCGACAATCCTGCTGGCTTCGGCGGCGAGGCCCAAGAAGGCGATCCGCCCTCGGGAGCAGGACAAGCCGCTGAAATCATCGGTGAGACGGGAGGAGACGATGCCCGCATCGACGGCAGACGGCCGGGTGGATCCCGATCAATTGCGCACGCTCTTGATTGGAAAAGCCCGACGAAATGAATTGATCACCTACGGCGAGGTCGCCGCCCATTTCGGACAGCAATTTCACCAGGGCTACATGTCCTCGCTGAAATCGGCTCTTGGCCAGGTCTCGAAACGCAACCAACAGAACAACGAACCTCAGCTCATGTGTCTGGTCGTCAGCAAAAAGACCGGCATACCGGGGGAGGGCTTCTTCATCATGGTCGACAATCACGCGTCGACTCCCGGAGAGAGGCATCGCCTCTTCGATCTGATGCGCCGACGCTGCCATGAGCATCCCTGGCCGTGACCGGTGCTCACCGTCGAGGGGTCCAGGGGACGACTGTCCCCTGGCGGGTGCCGGGCTGAGCCCGGCGGCTTGCTTCGATACTCTTCAGCAGCCTATCGGGACGAAATTCAGTCTGTTACGCGCCGCTTCTGTTGCAGATCGGCAAGACCGGACAGGAATCGTCTGACCGATACACGCATTGGTTGATCGGCCGGCCCGGTCCGGTCACGGTGGCGCGGTAATGTCCGCGCGCCCGCCATCCCGCCCTTCGCTGCCGCTCGGCCTGTGGCTGCTGCCGCTGCTGTGCCTGCTGGCGGCCTGCGGCGGCAATGCCCGGCTGGCCCGCACCGACGCGTATGCGCCCGGCAGCGCGACCTATCCGGAACCCGGGCCGCCGGAGGATCCGTGGCGGCCCTATATCCGCGACGCCTCCAGCCGGTTCACCGTGCCGCAGCAATGGATCCGCGCGGTGATGAAGCAGGAATCCGGCGGACACGAATATCTCGACGGCCAGCCGATCGTCTCCGGCGCTGGCGCGATGGGGCTGATGCAGTTGATGCCGGCGACCTATGCCGACCTGCAGGCGCAGTACGGTCTCGGCAGCGACCCGTTCGAGCCGCACGACAACATCCTCGCCGGCACCGCCTACATCAGCCAGATGTACCAGAAATACGGCGCGCCCGGCTTCCTGGCCGCCTACAATGCCGGTCCGCAGCGGCTCGACGACTACATCAATCGCGGACGCGCGCTGCCGAACGAGACGGTCAACTACGTCGCCGCGATCGCGCCCAATCTCGGCACCGAGATCGCCATGAGCGGGCCGCTGGCCGCCTATGCCAGCGGCGGCACGCCGGACGCCTATCGGGCGCCGGTGCAGCTCGCTTCCTACCGCGTGCCGGCGCGTCGCGGCGGTGGCGGCGCCGCCTGCTGGCACGACCCCGATGCCGCGTTCGATCCGGGGGCGCCGTGCCAGGCCCGGCCAGTTGTGGCGCCGGTGGTGGCGCCGGCGGTGCTGCAGGCGCCGGTCGAGGTGGCCAGCGCCGTGCCGACCTCCCTGCCCGGCTGCGCGCGCGATCCCGATACCGCCTACGACTCGCCCTGCCGGCCGGCGACGATCGCGGCACCGCCCGCGCCATCGGCGATCGCGCCCGTCTATGCCCAGGCCTATGCGCCCGCCTATGCGCCCGCCTATGCGCCCGCCTATGCGCCGATGCCGCGCACCCGCCCCGCGGTCACGCTGGCCAGCGTCGCGATCGCCCCCGCCGCGGTGACGTCGCGGGTCGGTGAATGGGGCATCCAGGTCGGCGCCTACAGCTCGGTCGAGCAGGCCCGCTTCGCCACCACCATGGCCAGGCAGGCGGATTTCGCCAGGCTCGCAGGCAGCCAGAGCGTGGTGCAGCCGACCAGCCCGTTCGGACGGACCACGCTGTATCGCGCCCGTCTCGCCGGCCTGGCGCGCGGCGACGCCGGACAGGCCTGCGCCGCGCTGACGGCCAGGAACATCCCCTGCATGGTGGTGCAGCCGGGCGGCTGACGAACCCGGCCCCGCTGCCGTCGTTGGACCAGCGAGGAGACGCCATGACCGCATTCACCACGCTCGAGCCGCATGCCGCCCTGCCGGACGGGCCGGCGATCATCCTGATGCGGCGTTTCGAGGAGGACGATCCGCATCGCATGATGATGGAGCTGATCGTGATCCATGCGAACCAGTCGGAGGAGACCAGCCGGCTGCTGGACGCGCAGGGAATGCCGCTCGGGCTTGATCAGGCGCGCGAGCGTGCGGCACGGCAATCCGCCGAGTCCGGCATCGCCGCGCTATACGAGATCGACCGCACCGCCGGACCGCGCGAACGCGTGATCGCCGCGCATGACGGCGACCGCGGCGCCGAGCTGGACGGTCTTTCCGACACCGACGAGGAGGACGGCGTCACTGGCAGCGATATGCGCGATCGCGGCCAGGACGGAGCGCCGAGGAAGTTCTAGCCGCTGACGGTCGGCCAGTCGGAATATCCGTTGGCGCCGCCGCCATACCAGTATTGCTTCGGCGCGTCGGCCAGCGGCGCGCCGGTGCGCAGCCGCTCGACCAGGTCGGGATTGGCGATGAACGGCCGGCCGAAGCTCACCGCGTCGACCTTGCCCTCGTTCAGCGCATCGGCGGCCAGGTCGGCGGTGTAGGTGTTGTTGCCGATATAGGCGCCGGTCACGTGGCGGCGGAGCGCGACGAAATCGACGCCCGCCGGCGCGTCGCGGGTCTGCTGGGTGATGCCCTCGATCGCATGCACGTAGGCCAGACCGAACGGCGCCAGCGCATCGAGGTAGGCGGTATAGGTGCCCATCGTGTCGCTATCGAGCGGCGTCTCGCCCGGCATGGTGGTGGCCGGAGAGATGCGGATACCGACGCGGTCGCCGCCGCCCCAGACATCCGTCACCGCACGCACCACGTCGAGCGGGAAACGCAGCCGGTTCTCGACCGAGCCGCCATAGCGGTCGGTGCGGGCGTTGGTGCTGTCGCGGATGAACTGCTCCAGCAGGTAGTTGTTGGCGGAATGCACCTCGACGCCGTCGAAGCCGGCGTCGCGGGCGCAGCGCGCGGCATGGCGGTAATCCTCGACGATCGCCGCCACCTCGTCGGTCTCCAGCGCACGCGGCGTGACATGGTCCTTGAGCCCGCCGAGGGTGAAGGCCTGGCCGACCGGACGGATCGCCGACGGCGCCACCGGCAGCGCGCCGTCATGCAGGTCGGGATGGGAGATGCGGCCGGTATGCCAGAGCTGCAGCACCATCAGGCCGCCTTTGCCGTGCACCGCGTCGGTCACGCGCCTCCAGGCGCCGACCTGGGTCTCGCTCCAGATTCCTGGCGTCATGGCGTAGCCGCGGGCCTGCGCGGAGATGTTGGTCGCCTCGGAGACGATCAGTCCGGCGCCGGCGCGCTGCGCGTAATAGTCGGCGGCGAAGTCCGGCGGCACGCCCTGCTCGCTCGACCGGCTCCTGGTCAGCGGCGCCATGACGATGCGGTTCCGGAGGGAAAGCGCCCCGGCGGACACCGGAGTGAAGAGAATGGCGTGATCGGTCATGATGAAGCCTCGGCAATGCGGTGCGGAAGCGCCCGGCGCGTCCCGGGGTTCCGGCCCCCATCCTGGATCGGAGCCCGGACCAGGGCCCGGATCGGTGCCCGATCCCGATTCCGCGAGCCGATTCGGCAACGATGTCGAAAACGTCATAGAGTGATGGCACTCTTGTGACACGGCGATACGGGGACGGTGCCTTGAAGACGCTCAGGTCAGGACTGCCCAGGCCGGATGCGGTGCTGCTTCGGCTGCGCCTGATTGGACGGATGGAGGCGCTCACGCTCGGCAACGAGAGCGTTCTGCCGCTCGGCCGCAAGACGCGCGGATTGCTGGCGATCCTGGCGCTGTCCGGACGCCGGCCGGTGCTGCGGCTGCGGCTGGCGGAGCTGCTCTGGAGCCGCCGGTCCGAGGAGCAGGCCAGGGCCTCGCTGCGCCAGGAGATTCACCGGCTGCTGGAGGCGCTGAGCCCGCTCGGCACCGACGTGATCGCGGTCGAGCGTCATACGCTGGCGCTCAAGCCGGCGCTGACCTCGGTGGATGCCGAGCGGATCCTGACCGCCAATCCCGGCCAGGCGGAGTCGCTGCCGCCGTTCGAGGGCGTGCTGCTCGAAGAGCTGAACGGCACCGATCCGGCGCTGGACCAGTGGCTGGCCGGCGAGCGGGTCCGCCTGCGCGACCACGCGATCGGCCTGTTCGAGGAGATGTTGCGGCGCCAGCGCGACCCGCGCGGCAGCCTGGAGGCGGCACGCCAGTTGCTGGTGCTCGACGGGCTGCACGAACGGGCCTGGCAGGCGACGATCCAGGGACAGATCGCGCTCGGCAACGGCGTGCTGGCGCGGCAGAGCGGCGAGCGCTGCGTGGCCGCGTTCGCCGCCTCGGCCGGCGCCGCCGCCGGCCAGGACCTGCGCGATGCGCTCGCGGCGATCGGGCTGCTTCCCGCTGCGGCCGCGCCGCACGAGATCGTCGACCGGGCAACGGGAGCCGGGGCGGGAGCCGGGCCGGATGGACCGCATGACACGGTCCGCGCCAACGGCGCCGTCGCCAACGGCATCGATCCGGCGGCCGCCGACGGCACCGGGACGGCGACCGGACCGGCAGCGTCCGATCAGGGTGCGCAGGGTGCGCAGGGTGCGCAGGGTGCGTGGATCGCCGACCCGCCGCCGCGCGTCGCCGAGCTGCCGGAGACGCGGATCGGCGCCGCGATCACCGGCCTGCCGCTGCTGGCGGTGCTGCCGGTGCAGGACCTGGACCATGGCGCGGCTTCTGCCGGACCGGGCTTTTCGACCGGACTGGCGGCCTCGATCCAGAGCGACCTGTCGGGCAGGAGCTGGGTCCGCCTGCTGGTCGGCAGCGAGCTGCAGGACAGTCTGGACCAGGGCCGCGACGACGCCGTGCTGCGACGCAGCTTCGGCATCGATTACGTGCTCGACGGCACGCTGCAGCGGATCGGCGGCCAGCTCAGGGCGATCCTGCGTCTGAGCGACATCAGGCAGCACGGCCAACTGATCTGGGCGCAGCGGTTCGACGATGGCGGTCTGGATCTGCGCGCCTTCCAGGACCTGATCGCCAGCCGGGTCGCGGCCAGGGTTCCCGCCGAGCTGATGCTGGCGGAAAGCCGCTGCCTGCGGCGGCTGGCGGAATCGGAGCTCGATCCTCAGGGTCTGGCGGTGCAGGCGCTGTGCAGGCTGAACGACGGCGACCGGCCACAGGTCGATCGCGCGCTGGACCTGCTGACGCGCAGTCTCGCCCGGGACGGCGACAATGCGCTGGCGCAGACCGGCCTTGCCATCGCGTATCTGCTGCGGGCGCTGCAGCGCTGGGACGATCCGCTCGCCGCGGCGGCCCGGGCCGAGGCGGCGGCGCGCGCTGCGATCGACGGCAACCGGGCGGGCGGGCTGGGGCTGGTCGCCTGCGCGCACATCCTCAGCGAACTGCAGGACCGGCCGGAGGCGGCGCTGAGCCTGCTGGAGCAGGCGCAGTCGCTGCGGCCGCATTCACCCGAGGCCTGGGCGATCCGCGCCTATCCGCTGATCCGCCTGGGGCGCCTGGACGAGGCGGCGCGCTCCTTCGCCACCTACAAATCCCTGTTCGCCACCCACCCGTTCCAGCTCCTGCTCGACCTGCCGGCGCTGACGATCCCGCTGCTGCAGGGCGACGACGAGACCGCGGCGCGGGTCGGGCTGATGCAGTCGGAGCTCCGGCCGAACTATGCGCCGACCCTGGCGCCTTATTTGTCCGCCCTCGGCCATCTGCGACAGTCGGGGGAGGCGGACCGTGTGCGCAGCCGGCTGCTCGGCTTCTGGCCGGACTGCACGACCGGCGCTCTGGTCGCGGCCGCCGGCCTCCGGGTCGAGGCGCACGCGGCACGTTTCGCCGACGGGCTGCGGCGGGCGGGGCTGCGCGACGACACGGCCGCTCCGGTGGCGGTCAGGCCGAAACAGCGCACGAGCAGGCCGCTTGGCGCGGAACCGCTTGCAGGATAGACACACGCGCTGAACGACCCCCTCCCCGGTTTCTCGAGAGGCGCCCGATGCCCCGCTTGCCAGCACGCTCCGGTTCTTTCGCCCGCTCCGTCGCAGGCGCCGCCTTGCTGGCGGCGGGTCTTGCCGGATGCGGCCATGGTTCGGACAGCAGCCAGCCCCTGGCCGGCGACACGACGGCGCTCTCCACCCCGTCGCACGACAGCCACCTGATGGGCGAGGACAAGAGCGCGTCCGGCGGCGATCAGACCGCCGCCGGCGTCAACGCCTATCTCTGGCGCGGCGCCATCGACACGCTGTCGTTCATGCCGTTCGCGGCGGCGGAACCGCAGGGCGGGGTGATCATCACCGACTGGTACACCCCGCCGACCGTGTCCGGGGAGCGCTTCAAGGCCAATGCCTACATCCTGGGCAAGCAGCTCCGCTCCGACGCCATCAAGGTCTCGGTGTTCCGCCAGGTGAAGCAGGACGGCGAGTGGGTCGATCAGCCGGTGGCGCCGAACACCGCGGCCGACATCACCAGCAAGATCCTCGCCCGTGCGCGACAGCTCCGCGCCGATGCCGGCGGCGGCAACGGCTGACGCCGGACCCGCGCGGCAGGCCGGCCCGATGAGCGAGACCACCAG
Organism: uncultured Rhodospirillales bacterium; assembly: GCA_903844135.1. GTDB lineage: Bacteria > Pseudomonadota > Alphaproteobacteria > Acetobacterales > Acetobacteraceae > Lichenicola. Next base: position 20,075 of record CAIMSN010000137.1, read on the forward strand.
CCCGGCCGAGGCCGGCGGCCTGCGCTACGATTTCGCCGCCGCGGAGCCGCGCTGGCAGGCGGAATGGGACGCGCGCGACTGCTTCGCGGTGCCGGACGTGCCACCGGCCGATCGGCCGAAATACTACGTGCTGGAGATGTTCCCCTATCCCAGCGGCCAACTGCATATGGGCCACGTCCGCAACTACACGCTGGGCGACGTGGTGGCGCGCTACAAGCGGGCGCAGGGCCATGCGGTGCTGCATCCGATGGGCTGGGACGCGTTCGGCCTGCCGGCCGAGAACGCGGCGCGCGAGCGCGGCTCCGATCCGGCGCGCTGGACGATGGACAACATCGCGGCGATGCGCGGCACGCTCAAGCGCCTCGGCCTGTCTCTGAACTGGGACCGCGAGATCGCCACCTGCCTGCCGGACTATTATGGCCAGCAGCAGACCCTGTTCCTGGACATGCTGCAGGCCGGTCTGGTCGAGCGGCGCGACGCGCTGGTGAACTGGGACCCGGTGGACCAGACCGTGCTCGCCAACGAGCAGGTGGTGGACGGGAAAGGCTGGCGCTCCGGCGCGGTGGTCGAGAAGAAGCGGCTCAGCCAGTGGTTCCTCAGGATCACCGCGTTCGCGCCCGACCTGCTTTCGGCCCTGGACGGGCTCGAGTCCTGGCCGGAGCGGGTGCGGGTCATGCAGGCGCACTGGATCGGCCGCAGCGAGGGCGCGCGGGTCAGCTTCGCGCTGACCGCGCCGGCGGGCGGCGTGAAGTCGGTCGAGGTCTACACCACCCGTCCGGACACGCTGTTCGGCATGTCGTTCCTGGCGATCGCCGCCGAACACGAGCTGGCGGCGATCGTCGCGGCGACCGATCCGGAGGCGGCCGCCTTCATCGCCGAATGCCGCAGCCTGGGCACCAGCGAGGCGGCGATCGAGAGCGCCGAGAAGCGCGGCTACGATACCGGGCTGCGCGTGGCGCATCCGTTCCTCGACGGCGTCAGCTTCCCGGTCTGGATCGCCAATTTCGTGCTGATGGAGTACGGCACCGGGGCGATCTTCGGCTGCCCGTGCGGCGACCAGCGCGACCTGGATTTCGCCCGCAAGTACGATCTCCGGGTTCCGTCGGTGGTCTCCGCCGAGGACGGGCCGGACCCGGCGCTGCGCGATTTCCCCGGCGACGTCGCCTATACCGGCGCCGGCACGCTGATCCATTCCGGGTTCCTGGACGGGCTGTCCACCGATGCCGGACGCAAGGCGGCGATCGCCCGCCTGGAGGAGATCGGCGCCGGGCGCGGCGTTGTGAACTGGCGGCTGCGCGACTGGGGGATCTCGCGGCAGCGCGCCTGGGGCTGCCCGATCCCGATCATCCATTGCCTCTCCTGCGGCGCGCAGCCGGTGCCGCGCGACCAGTTGCCGGTCAGGCTGCCGGACGATCTCGATTTCGCCCGTCCCGGCAACGCGCTCGACCATCATCCGACCTGGAAGCACGTCGCCTGCCCGCGCTGCGGCGCCGCGGCGACGCGCGAGACCGACACCTGCGACACCTTCGTCGACAGCTCCTGGTATTTCGCCCGCTTCACCGCGCCGCGCGCCGAGACGCCGACGGTGCGCGCGGCGGCGGATGGCTGGCTGCCTGTGGACCAGTATATCGGCGGCATCGAGCATGCGATCCTGCATCTGCTCTATGCCCGCTTCTTCACCCGGGCGATGCGCGCCACCGGCCATCTCGGCCTGGACGAGCCGTTCGCGCGGCTGTTCACCCAGGGCATGGTCAACCATGAGAGCTACCGCGACGCGGACGGCACCTGGCTCTATCCGGACGAGGTCGAGCGCGGCGGCGCCGGCGCGGTCAGGCGCGATACCGGGGCGCCGGTAAGCGTCGGGCGCATCGAGAAGATGTCGAAATCCAAGCGCAACACGGTCTCGCCGGAGGCGATCATCGACCGGTTCGGCGCCGATACCGCACGCTGGTTCGTGCTGTCCGACAGCCCGCCGGACCGCGACATGGAATGGACCGAGGCCGGCGTGATCGGCGCGGCCAGGTTCGGGCAGCGCGTGTTCCGGCTGGTCTCCGCGGTGGCGGAGACGATCCCGGCTGGCCCGAGTGCGGACGTCCCGGCCGGGACGAGTGCGGACGCGTTCGGCGGCGCCGCCGACACGCTGCGCCGCGCCACCCATCGCGCCATCGAAGCGGTCACCGAGGCGATGGAGGGCTTCGCCTTCAATGTCGCGGTGGCGCGTCTGCACGAGCTGGCCTCGGCGCTGTCCGAGGCCGGGCAGCAGGCCCGGTCGGTGGAGCTCGACTGGGCGCGTCGCGAGGCCGCGGAGCGGCTCTGCCTGCTGATCGCGCCGATGATGCCGCATCTGGCCGAGACGCTCGGCGCCCTGCTGGTTCCGGGCGGCGCGCTCGTCGCGCAGTCGTCCTGGCCGAAGCCGGACCCTGCGCTGCTGGCGGCGCGGCGCGTGACGATCGCGGTGCAGATCATGGGCAAGCTGCGCGGCACCATCGAGGCGCTGCCGGACGAGGCCGCCGAGACGGTGATCGCCGCCGCGGAGGCCGAACCGAACGTCGCGCGTCTGATCGAGGGCAAGCGGGTGGTCAAGCGCATCCACGTGCCGAACCGGATCGTCAACCTGGTGATCGCCGGATGAAACGACGCTGCCTCACGCTGCTGGTCCCGCTGCTGCTGCCGCTGCTCGGGGCGGGTTGCGGCTTCCATCCGCTCTATGGCGGCGGCGAGGATTCCGCGATCTCCAAGCTGCCGGACATCTTCGTGGCGCCGATCCCGGAACGCTCCGGCCAGGAGCTCAGGCTGGCCCTCCAGCAGCGGCTGGCCGGCACCAGCGACGCGCAGCCGACCGGCTACACGCTGGTCGCCTCGTATTCCGCGGCGGGCGAGGCGATCGGCATCCACGGCGACAACACCTCCGAGCGCACCCGCCTGGTCGGCCGCGCGCACTGGACGCTGTTCACGGTGGCGCCGGTGCCGGTGCAGATCGCCACCGGCGATACCACCACCATGGACGGCTACAACAACATCAACGAGGAATATTTCGCCTCCGGCATCGCCTCCGACACCACCCAGCAGCGCATCGCCAACGCGCTCGCCGACGCCGTCACCACCCAGATCGCCACCTGGTTCACCAACCACCAGGCACCGGCGACCGCGCACGAGGTGGTGCCGCCGAACAAGACCCTGTCGCCGGGCAACGTGCCGGGCAATTCCGATCAGTCGCCGCTGACCACCGTCGGGCCGGACGGCCTGCCGGCCTCGGCGACCGGCCGCCTGCCGATGAACCAGTAGGCCGGCCGCGCGCGGTGAAGCTCGATGCGCGCCAGGCGAGCCGCACGCTGGCGCAGCCGGGCGCGCTGCGGGCGATCCTGCTGCATGGCGAGGATACCGGCCTGATCCGCGAGCGCGCGATCGTCGCGGTGCGCGCGGTGGCCGGCACGCTGGACGATCCGTTCCGGCTTTCCACCCTGTCGCGCGACCAGCATGACCGGCTCGACGAGGAACTCGGCGCGCTGTCGCTGAGCGGCGGGCGGCGCGTGGTCTGGGTGCGCGAGGCCGGCGACGCCCTGACCGCGCCGCTCAAGCGCGCCCTGGCGCGGCCCGGCGACACGCTGCTGGTGCTGGAGGGGCCGGGCCTGGCCGGGCGCTCCAAGCTCAAGGCGATGATCGAGGCGATGCCGGACGGGGCCGCGATCGCCTGCTACCCGGAGGAGGGCCGCGCGCTCGAGGCGCAGGTGCGGCAGATGCTGGACGAGCGCGGCGTCGCGATCGATCCGGACGCGCTGTCCTGGCTGTGCGCGCGGCTCGGCGCCGACCGGGCGGCGACCCGCGGCGAGGTCGAGAAGCTGGCGCTCTATGCCGGGGAGGACGGCAGGATCGCGCTGGACGACGCGATGGCCTGCACCGGCGACGCGGCCAGCGCCGCGCTGGACGACGCCGCCTTCGCCGCCACCGCCGGCGACCGGGCGGCCGCCGACCTGGCGATCGAGCGCACGCTGGGCGAAGGCACCAGCCCGGTGGCGGTCGCCCGTGCGCTGCTGTCGCATCTGCACCGGCTGCGGCAGGCGCGGCTGGCGATGGAGCAGTCGGGGCTCGGCGCGCAGGAGGCGATGCGCGGCCTGCGTCCGCCGGTGTTCTTCAAGCGGACGGCGCCGTTCGCGCAGGCGCTGTCGCTCTGGACCGCCGAGGGGCTGATGCGCGCCGCCGACGAGACCCTGGCGCTGGAGCGCGCCTGCAAGCAGACCGGGGCGCCGGACGCGACCCTGTGCCGCCGCCATGTCGCCTGGATCGCCGGCACCGCCAGGACCCGAGCCGGGGCCCGGACCGCTTCGGGGAGCGGGCGGCCGGCGCGACGCTGAGCCGGCACGGTTGCCGGGCGCCCTGCGGTCTGCTTAAAGCTTGCCCTGGTTGTCCGCGTAGCTCAGCAGGATAGAGCACAGGATTCCTTGTCACCAACTGGGCGTCACGAGGGGAAACCGCGTGATGGATCCGCTCAAAGTCGGGGAAAGCTGGGGCGCGCGCGTGCCTTGCCGATCCCGAGCCAAGCCCGGCCCGCAAGGGGCGGGAAGGTGTAGAGACTGGACGGGCGGCACCTAAGGGTTCCGGCCTAGGGTGAAGGGACAGTCCAGACCACGAACGCCGTCCCTTGGGGCGGCGGCGGCGAAAGCCGAAGTGGGATGAATCCTGGGGCCGTGGGTTCGAATCCCGCCGCGGACACCAAACCGCCCGCCTGCGACGGGCAAGGGCGGGTTCCCGCAATAACGCTGGCGAGAAAAGTTGCTGTTTTCTCAAAATTGATTGTCTCTTGAAGAACACTGAAAGTTACCCCAACCTTCACGATTGGGGAGAACGATAATGACAACTCTTTTCCAGGCGACCGATTCAGAAGGCCGGCACGTCGAGATCGATGCGGTTTCGGTGAGGGCTCTCGCCCCGACCGAGGACCGGCCCGACCAGACCACCCTGTTCCTCGACGACAAGACGGTGACGGTCGATGGCCGCTACGAATCGCTGATCGCCGAGTTCGCGGCGATGTGGCCGATGCACGCTCTCTGAGCGTTCGGCCCGGTTCCGGTGGACATCGTCACGGAAGCGGCCACCGTCCGATATTGACAACAAGCGTTGTCGGTTCATAGTCCGACGATGAACATGTCCTTCTCACCGCGCCGCGACGCGCCGCGCGAGCATCTCGACGTGCTGGTGGTCGGCGCCGGCCTGTCCGGGATCGACGCCGCCTACCGGCTGCAGACCGGCAGCCCCGGGCGCAGCTTCGCGGTGTTCGAGGCGCGCGACGCGATCGGCGGCACCTGGGACCTGTTCCGCTATCCGGGGGTCCGCTCCGACTCCGACATGGCGACGCTGGGCTTTCCGTTCCGGCCCTGGCGCGGCGAGAAGTCGATCGTCGATGGCGGCGACATCTGCACCTACATCCGCGACACCGCCAAGCATTATCGCCTCGATGCCAGGATCCGGCTGCGCCATCGCGTGGTCGC
>CAIMSN010000138.1 GCA_903844135.1 uncultured Rhodospirillales bacterium
CTCCCTGGTGTCGCCGCTGTTCGGCCGGATCGACCGTCTGGTGGTGCTGGCCGACCTGCTCGGCGCGCTCCATAACGGCCCGGCTTCGTTCGAGGATGCGCGCGGCGCGCTGGCCGCGTCCGCCGCGGCGCTGCGCTGGCAGGGCTCCTGGCTGCAGTCGGTCGCCGCCCTGGCCAGCCTGCGGCTGCCGCCGAGGGTCATTTCCAGGGTCGTCTATGTCGCCAGCAAGGCCGACCATGTCTCGGAGCGGCAGCGCGGCAACCTGGCGGCGCTGATGGGCGCGCTGACCGCGCCGGCCGGCCCCGACCGTCCAGGCCCCGGCCTTTCAGGCCCCGGCTTTTCAGGCATCGCCGGCGGCCCGCGCACCCGAAGCCTCGCGGTCGCGGCGATGCGCTGCACCGAGGATTTCGTCTGGACGCTCGACGGTCATCCGGTCTCCGCGGTGCGCGGCCGGCGGCTCGGCGACGAGCGCATGACCCGCTCCTATCCCGGCGAGGTGCCGGACACGCCGCCCGGGCCGGAGTTCTGGGCGCATCCGTTCCTGGCGCTGCCGTCGTTCGAGCCGGCTGCGCTGCCGCGCGGCGGTCGCGACGGCGTGCCCAATATCGGCCTCGACACGCTGCTGCACACGCTGCTGGAGGATCTGCTGTGAGCGAGACGCCGCTGGTTCCGCCACCACCGTTCCCGCTGCCGCGGATCGAGCCGGAGAGCGGCCGCGCCGCCCGTCTGGCGATCGCGCCCGAGGCCTCGACCGGCGTGGCCGCGCTGCCGGAGCCGGGCGCATCGACCGACCCGCGCTGGGGCATGCCGCTGCTGGTGCTGAGCGGCTTCGCGGTGCTGGCGCTCGGGCTGGCCGGGCTGCAGACCGGCAATTTCGTCGCCGCGCAGTTCGCCCGCTCCGTCGTGCTCGGCTGGCTGACGCTGGCGGTGGCGGGCGTCGGCTTCGGGCTGATCCTGGCCGGGATCTGGCGCGAGCTGCGCGGGCTCGCCGCGCTGCAGGGGGTGGATCGTCTGCGGCGGGCGATCGCCGGCGACGATCCGGTGGCCAGGGTCGCCGCCGCCAGGCGCTGGCTCGGCATGGTCGAGGGCGGGCGCGACCTGCTGCCGGCGCTCGATGCGCTGAACGATCCCGACTCGGTGCTGCCGCTGCTTCGCGCCGGCATCGAGGCCGGGCTGCGTCGCCGTGCCGACTCGCTCGGGCGGCGCGCGGCGATGCAGGTGGTCGCCGGCATGGCCGCGACCCCGGCGCCCTCGCTGGTGGTGCTGCTGATAAGCTGGCGCGGCCTGCGCCTGATCCGTCAGATCGCCGCGCTGTATGGGCTGCGGCCCGGCCTGTTCGGCACGCTCGGCCTGCTGCGGCGCACCGCCACCGCCGCGACCGCCGCCGCCGTGACCGAGGTGGCGATCAACAGCGCCGCCCATGCCGTGCTCAGCACGCCGCTGCTGACCCATCTGGCCGGAGAGATGGCCGGCGGCGCCGTCGCCGCGCGTCGCATGGTGGTGCTCGGCCGCGCCGCCTCGGTCGCCTGCACTCCCCTCCCGCCCGACTGACCACCCCGGGTTTCCAAAGGGCGACTGCCCTTTGGCGGGTCTGGGCAGCGCCCAGCCTCGCTCACCCGAGCCCGCAGCCGCGTATCAACCCTCATGATGACCGCGCGGTCCGCACCGTCTCGCCTGTTGCCGCCTGGCCGGTCTGGGACTACGCCGACGCGTGAGCGTCCTGGAGAGCCCGTGACCAAGGCCGATCTGATCCTGATCGGCGCCGGCCTGTCCGGCGCCGCGTTTCTGGCGCATCTGCTGCGCGACCATCGCGGGCTTCGCGGCCGCGTCGCGGTGGTGGAACCCTCCTCCCGGCTCGGGGCGGGCCTGGCCTACGGGACCGAGGATCCGGCGCATCGGGTGAATGTCGCGGCCGGACGGATGTCGCTGTTCCCCGACCGGCCGGAGCATTTCCTCGACTGGCTCGCGGCGTCCGGTGCGCTCGCGCGCGATCCCGGCGCGCGCGGCGCCGACGGAACCCTGCATCCGAGGCGGATCGCATTCGGCGCCTATGTCGACGAGAGCCTGCGCGCCGAGATCGCCGCGTCTTCGGTGCAGGTGGAGCATCTGCGCACCGCGGCGATCGCCGTGTCGCGGACCGGCCGGGGCTGGCAGGTCGCGCTCGGCGGCGGGGCGACGATCGATGCGCCGCTGCTGGTGCTGGCGGTCGGCCATACCGCGCCGGACCTGCCCGGCGTGCTGGCCGGGCTCGCCGGCGATCCGCGCCTGGTGGCCGATCCGTGGCGGCCGGACGCTCTGGCACGGATCGCCGCCGACGCTCCGGTGCTGGTGGTCGGCACCGGTCTGACCGGCTGCGACGTGATCGCCAGCCTGCGTCTGCGGGGCCATCGCGGTCCGATCGTGGCGGTCTCGCGGCGCGGCCTGCTGCCGCGTCCGCGCACCAGGCTGCCGGTCGAGGCCTGGGGGGACTTTACCGACCCGGTCTGCGCCACCGCCCTGTCGCTGCTGCGTCGGGTGCGTGCCGCCATCGCCGAGGCCGCGACGCTCGGACGGCCCTGGGAGGACGTGATCGCGCAGTTGCGCGTGCAGGGCGGCACGGTCTGGAGAGCGCTGCCGGTGCACGAACGGCGCCGTCTGCTGCGTCACCTGCGGCCGTTCTGGGACGTGCATCGCTTCCAGTGCGCGCCGCAGATCGACGCGGTGGTCCGCGCGGGACTATCCGCCGGCTGGCTGTCGGTGATGGCCGCGACGCCAGTCTCCGCCACGCCGGACGGCGCGCTGCTGCGCGTCGGTCTGCGCTCGCGCGGCGGCGGCGGGCGAGAGACCCGAACCGTCGCGGTCGCCGCGATCGTCAACTGCACTGGCCCGGGCCATCGCTCGGTGGTGGAGACGCACCCGGTGCTGCACAGCCTGGCGGCGGCCGGCCATCTGCGCGCCGATCCCTGCCGGCTCGGCATCGACGTCGATCTGGACAGCCGGGTGCTGGATGCCGCCGGACGGGCCTGGCCCGGCCTGTTCGTGGCCGGTCCGCTGGCGCGCGGCACCCATGGCGAGCTGATGGGCCTGCCGCAGGTGGCGCTGCAGCCGCGCGCCGTCGCCGCGACGGTCGCCGCCCTGTGGCCGGCGGAATCGCAGCACCGTACACGCGACGGATAGACTCGCGCGGCGCGGCGCGGCATCTGTGCCGCCATGATCACCGACAAGCGCCTGTTGCGCGCCGAGCCGAGCTTCCGGTTCCTGGCCAAGCTGTGGCGGGTGAGCTGGCTCTACGTGCTGCTGATCTGCGTGCTGGCGGGCGTGGGCTACGGTGCGCTCTATTCCGCCGGCGGTGGCTCGGCCAGGCCGTTCGCGGGTCCGCAGAGCCTGCGCTTCGGCTTCGGCCTGCTGATGATGCTGGGCCTGGCGATGGTCGGGCCGAAGGTCCTGGTAAGGCTGGCCTGGCCGCTCTACGGCGTGTCGATGCTGCTGCTGGTCGCGGTGCTCAAGATGGGCCATGTCGGCAAGGGCGCGGAACGCTGGCTGATGCTGGGCGGGATGCAGGTGCAACCGTCCGAGCTGGCCAAGATCGCGCTCGCCCTGGCGCTGGCCGCCTGGTTCCACCGCGCCGGCCACAAGCGGATGGGCAACCCGCTGTTCCTGATCCCGCCGGCGCTGATGGTGGCGCTGCCGGTGGCGCTGGTGCTGAAGGAGCCCAATCTCGGCACCGCGGTGATCATCGCCGCGGTCGGCGCCTCGATCTTTCTCGCCGCCGGCATGCGCGTCTGGCAGATCGTGCTGCTCGCCGCGCCGCTGCCGTTCCTGGCCAAGCTCGCCTACGGCCATCTGCACGACTACCAGAAGGCGCGCATCACCACCTTCCTGCATCCCGAGAGCGACCCGCTCGGCGCCGGCTACAACATCATCCAGTCCAAGATCGCGCTCGGCTCCGGCGGCATGTGGGGGCAGGGGTTCCTGCACGGCACCCAGGGTCAGTTGAACTTCCTGCCCGAGAAGCAGACCGATTTCATCTTCACCATGATCGCCGAGGAATGGGGCCTGGTCGGCGGCCTGTCGGTGATGGCGCTGCTGCTGATGGTGATCCTGGGCGGCATGCTGATGGCGCTGCGCTGCCGGCACCAGTTCGGACGGCTGCTCGGTCTCGGCATCTCGATGAACTTCTTCCTGTATTGCGTGGTCAACCTGTCGATGGTGATGGGCGCGATCCCGGTCGGCGGGGTGCCGCTGCCGCTGATCTCCTATGGCGGCTCGGCGATGCTGACGGTGATGTTCGGCTTCGGGCTGCTGCTGTCGGTCTATGTGCATCGCGACACGGCGTTCGGCGACAGCGAGGCCGAGGCTTGACCGGATCGCTGCCGCCGACCGCGTCGGTGCTGCGCTCCTACCGGTCGAGCCGCTATTCCGCCGGTCCGGTGACGGTGCGGATCGGCCGCAGGCCCGCCGGCCTGCCGCGATCCTGGCGCGGCCTGGATCTCGCGCTGCTCAGCGCCGCCAATCCCGGCGGGCGTCGCCGGCCGGACGGCTGGAACGAGCGCATGATGGCCCGGCTGTCCGAGACGATGCGCCGCATCCCGCATTGCCGTGGCGAGGGCCGTCTGGGGCGCTGGTCCGAACCCCTGCTGCTGGCGGCGATCGGCCAGCGCCGCGCCGCGGTGCTGGCCAGGCGGTTCCGCCAGAACGCGATCGTGCGGGTCCGCGCCGGACGCGACGCCGTGCTGGTGCTGCTGTGACATGAGCAGCCGCTACGGGCTGGAGATCCGCGCCGCCCAGCCCGGGGATTCGGCCGGGCTGTCCCAGCTTCTGGAAGCCGGCGGCGTCGTCGTCGCGCCGCGCGCCCTGGCGGATCGTATCGAGGCGCTGCGCACGCTGCCGGGGACCGCGCTGCTGGCGCTGGAATGGGGCCCGCCGAGCGGGCTGGTGGTGCTGCACTGGTATCGCAGCCTCGCCGCGCCGCATCCGATCGCGCAGATCACCGCCCTGCTGGTCGATCCCGAACAGAGGCGCCGCGGCATCGGCCGCCTGCTGGTCAAGGCGGCCTCCCAGGCCGCCAGGGTCGCCGGGTGCGACAGCGTAGAGCTGAACGTGCCGGCAGGCGCGGCCGATCTGCATGCCTTCTGCGCCGCGACCGGCTTCGTCCCGGGCGGTGAGCGTTTCAGTCGCGGCCTGCGAAGACAGGGCCAGCCCTAACGCGTTGTGGATTCGGTCCAGTGCGCCTGGAGCAGGCTCGACAGCAACAGGGCGAGCAGCAGCGGCCCGAGCGTCCAGGTCGCCGCCTCGGGGCGATAGCAGCCATAGAGCATCGCGCCGAGGCCGGCGATGATGGCGATCGGGAAGCCGAACGCGGCCAGGTCGGCGGTTCGAGACAGTCGATTGGTGCGTTCGGACAGAATGCCGAGCGACAGAAACACCATCGTCCAGCCCTCGTTCAGCGACGGCTTCTGTCTCGACAGGAGGTCGCCGATCAGCAAGCCGGCGACCGCAACGATCATGATCAGCCGGCTGTTGCGCAGCAACGCACCGGACCCGGCGGTTGCCGTCGCGGCTTGCCTGCCGCCCCGTATCATGAAGTTGACCGGCACGCAGACAGCGACGAAGGCCAGCAGGGGCGCATAGCGCGCGGTCAGCGGATCGACGTGCAACCCGCGTTGCAGCCAGGTCGACAGCAGCCACCAGGCCGCTAGGGCGGGGAGGATCAGGCAGAGCGACCGCGCCAAAGCCGGCCCCCTGATTCGATCGGTCAGCGTCTGCGGCATCGGTCCGGCAGTCTGTTGCCGGTCGGTTCTAGGGCGGCGCCGCCGGTGCCTTCAAGGCATTTCCGGCGGCGCTCACGGCGTCAGCGCGATCTCCGCCGACACGTCCTGGCTGACCTCCGCATCCGCCCGGGTCGCCTGCGGCGCCGCGGCCAGCATCGCCTTCATCAGTGGCATCGGACGCGGCCGATCGTCACCGCCCAGCGTCACGTCGCGGATACCGGCCACCTTCAGGCCCAGCGTCGCCGCGGCCGACGCGGCGCGGGCGCGCAGCACCTTCAGCGCCAGGTCGGACGCCCGCGTCTGGGCGTCGGCCAGATGCGATGGCGACAAGGTCCAGTCCAGCGCGGCCACCGTCAGCCCCTTGCCCTGCAGCGTCCCGACCAGGGACAGCAACGCCTGCGAGTCGGCGGATTGCAGATGCAGGGTCTGCGAGGCGGTCCAGACGCTCCTGGTGGATTTCGGATCGGGCGCGGTGCGATCGACCGCATAGGACGCGACCTTCCATGCGATGCCCGTGGCGGCGCCGGCGATCCGCGTCGCCTCTGCCATGCGCTGGTCGAGCTGGCGCTGCGACGTCGCCGGATCCGGCGACGCCGCTTCGCCGACCAGGGTCGCGACCAGGAGGTCCGGGGTTTCCTGCACCGTGCCGGTGGCGCTCAGATGCAGCAGCGTGACGCCAGGCTCGGCGGCTCGCGCCTGCCCCGGCACGAGGCCGGCGGCGGCGAGCGCGATCGCCGCGACGACCGATTCTCGGATCATCGGCCCTGCTCCTGCTCGTCCGGTTCCTGGTCGTCGCGCTCCGCGGGTTCGCGCAGCACCACCAGCGCGCGTCGCAGCCGGTTGATCCCGCCACGCACCTGGCCGCCGGCGCACAGGCGCAGGCCCTGCGCCCGCAGCTCCGCGACCATGCGCGGCAGGTCGCGCCCGTACTCGTCGATCTGGCGCGACAGCGTCTCGCAATAGGCGTCGGTGTCGGTGGTCACCACCATCGGCAGCGGCTGCTGGGCCGCCGGCTCGGACCTCTCCTGGCCGTTCTCCTGGGCTCCCGCGGCGGACGACAACAGCAACAGCGACGCGATCAGCAAAGCACGGTTCATGAGCTCGACAGTAGCGCGTCCCGGCTCTCCTGCTCATGGTCCGGAGATGACGCCGGCTCCATCCGCGCAACCGCGGGCTGCGCCGCGTCGTTCGGACCGGTCCGCACCGACAGGAACAGCACCGCATCGAGTCCGTCCGCGCCGTCCTCCCGCGGCTGGATCACGAACTGGCCGCCATGCAGTTGCGCCACCGCCTGCACCAGGGACAGGCCGAGCCCTGAGCCGGGCGTGCTGCGCGCGCTCTCGGCGCGGAAGAACCGTTCCGAGGCGCGCGCCAGCTCCGACGGCGCCATGCCGATGCCGCCGTCGCGCACGACGATTTTCGCCAGGCCGGCATCGACGCTCGCCGACAGGCTCACCCGCCCGTCCGGGCGCGAGAACTTGATGGCGTTGTCGAGCAGGTTGGCGACCGCCTGCTGGATCAGCGGCCGGTCGCCGTACAGGCGGATCGGCTCCGCCGCGCGCCGTTCCAGCGTCAGGCCGCGCTCCTCGGCGACCGCGCCGTACAGCTCCGCCATGTCGTCGAGCAATCCGGAGAGTTCGAGTTCGGCAAAGGCCGAGCGCCTGGCGCCGGCCTCGATCTCGGCGATCCGCAGCAGCGCCTCGAACACCGCCGTCACCCCGTCCAGGTCGGTCACCGCGCGCTCGATCGCGGCGCGCATCTCGGCGGTGCCGGTGGCATGCAGGCTGGCATCCTCGAGCCTGGCGCGGGCGCGGGTGATCGGCGTGCGCAGATCGTGGGCGATGGAGTTGGAGACCTGCCGCACCCCGTCCATCAGCCGGGCGATGCGGTCGAGCATGTGGTTGATGGTCTCGGCGACCCGGTCGAACTCGTCGCCGCTGCCCGACAGCGGCACGCGCTGCGCGAGATCGCCGGACGCGATCGCCCGGGTGGTCGACGCCACGTTGCGCACCATGCGCCGGAACAGGCTGCGCACCACGAAGGCGCCGCTCAGGCCCAGCACGCTGACCATCAGCATCGCCCAGAGCAGCGTGTCGGTCAGCAGCCGCTTCAGGATCGCGCGGGCGCGCACGTCGCGCCCGACCAGCAGGCGGTAGCCGCCGGGCAGGCCGAACGCCTTGACGTCGGCCAGGCCGCGCATGCCGTCGCGCGAGATCCGCAACTGGTAGGTGAGATCGCTGCGCACCACGCCGGCCGGCCAGGTGGCGAGATTGCCGGCGATGGTGGCGCCGGCCGGATCGATCATCAGATACAGCGCGTCGTCGTCGACGTTGCCGGCCAGGCGCAGCCGGATGGTGTCGGCCAGCGCCGGCAGCCCGCCCTCGGTCCAGCGCTCCGACAGGGCGCGCGCATCGGCGTTGATCGCCGCATCCACCTCGCGCTCCAGCAGGCCGATCGTCGCCCACCAGATGAAGCTCATGAACACGATCGCGCTGAGCATGAACAGCACGGCATAGACCGCCGCCAGGCGCAGGCTGGCGGAGCGCAGGATGTCGCCGCGTCGTGTCCTGCGCCGCGCCCAGCGGGGTGGCTTGGGCCGGGGGCCGGTCCGCGACGCGACGGAGGCCTGGCCTAGGGGCGGCTGGCCTAGGGGCGGCTGGCCTGGCGGCGGCTCACTCGTCACGCAGCATGTAGCCGGCGTTGCGCACCGTATGGATCAGCGCGGTCGGGAACGGCTTGTCGATCTTCTGGCGCAGGCGCGAGACGTGCACGTCGATCACGTTGGTCTGCGGATCGAAATGATAGTCCCAGACTCCCTCGAGCAGCATGGTGCGGGTCACGACCTGGCCCGCATGGCGCATCAGATATTCCAGCAGCCTGAACTCCCTGGGCTGGAGGTCGATCTTCTGGCCGTCGCGCTTCACCTGCCGCGACAGCAGATCCATCTCCAGGCCGCCGACCAGCAGCCGCGTGGCCGGTCCGGTCTCGCCCTTGCCGCGACGGCCGAGCGCCTCGATCCTGGCCAGCAGCTCGGAGAAGGCGAACGGCTTGGTCAGGTAGTCGTCGCCGCCCGCCTTCAGGCCGGCGACCCGGTCGTCCACCTGGCTCAGCGCCGACAGCACCAGGACCGGGGTGCGGTTCTTCTGCGCGCGGATGGTTTCGAGAAGATGCAGCCCGTCGATCCCGCCCGGCAGCATCCGGTCGAGGATGATGGTGTCGAAGCTCTCGCTGACCGCCATGAACAGCCCGTCCTTGCCGTTGTCGGCCTGGTCCACCACGTGGCCGGCTTCCTTCAGGCCCTTGGCGACGAAGCCGCGGACGGTCTGATCGTCCTCGACCAGCAGGATGCGCATGTGTTTGGCCTTCCCGAACGATCCGAAGCCATGCGAATCTGCGCCGGGCGGCGCGTCCTGTCCATGTGCGAAGGAGTGGACCATGGGTGACGTCGTTTCCATCTTCGTCGAGGCCAACGGGCAGCGTTTCGAGGTGCTGGAGATGGGCGCCGGCGACAGGCTGGCGCTGTGCCTGCACGGGTTTCCAGAGCATGCGTTGTCCTGGCGGCGGCAGATGCCGGTGCTGGCGGATCTGGGCTACCGGGTCTGGGCGGTGAACCAGCGCGGCTACGGCGAGAGCGCGCGGCCGGCCGCGATCCGGGACTACGCGATGGACCGGCTGGTCGCCGACGTGGCCGGGCTGATCGATGCCTCCGGCGCCAGCGAGGTGGTGCTGGTCGCGCATGATTGGGGCGCCATGGTGGCATGGAACGTCGCCGCGCTGCGGGTCCGGCCGCTGGCGAAGCTGGTGATCATGAATGTGCCCCATCCGCTCTGCTTCCAGGCGGCGCTGCGTCATTGGCGGCAGCTTCGCAAATCCTGGTACATCGCGTTCTTCCAGCTTCCCGGGTTGCCGGAGCGGGCGTTGGCGCGCAACCGGGGCGCGGCGGTGCGGGCGATGTTCCGCGGCGTGACGCTCGACCCGGACGTGCTCGACACGCTGGCGCGGCAGATCGCCGCCCCCGGCCAGGCGACCGCGATGCTGAACTGGTATCGCGCGCTGCGCTATCGCCAGCCGGGCGCGGCCAGGGCGCTGGCGCGCCCGATCGAGGTGCCTACCCTGGTGATCTGGGGCGAGGCCGACGTGGCGCTCGACCCGATCTGCCTGGACGGCACCGAGCGCTACGTGACCGACCTGCGCATCGAGCGCCTGCCGCGAATCAGCCACTGGGTGCAGCAGCACGCCCCGGACGCGGTCAACGCCCTGCTGCGCGACTTCCTCTGAGCACCCGCCGTATCGAGGCTGTCGAGCAGGACGTCGAGACCGTCCATGGCAGACCCCGACCTGTCGTGACGGCTACTGTCGCGTGATCAGCGGGTGCCTGCTCCACCAGCGCGGCTTGCGGATGCGCTCCCGCTCGAAGGTGAACAGACCGGCGCCGATGATGATCAGCGATCCCGCGATCATCCAGCCATCGACGCCGATGCCGAACAGGACGGCGTCGAAACCGATCGCCCACAGCATCTGGCTGTATTGCGGCGGCGCCACCAGGCTGGCCGGCGCGCGCGCCGACGCCATCATCATCAGCACGTTGGCGATCGCCGCCAGCAGTCCGTAGCCCAGCACCCACAGCCAGCCGATCGGCGTCGGCATCACCAGATGCGGCGCGGCCAGAACGAAGCTGGCGACGATCGGGCCGATCAGCCCGGCGCCATACAGCGAGATGCGCTTCTCGGTCGGACCCAGCCCGCGCAGGATCACGATCGTCACCGCGGCCGAGAACGCGCCCAGGATCGCCGACACCTGGCCGAAGCGGAACGGCTCGATGCCTGGCCGCAGCACCACCAGCACGCCGGCGAAACCGGTGAGCACCGCCATCCAGCGTCGCCAGCCGACCGGCTCCTTGAGGAAGATCACCGACAGGATCGTGACGAAAGCCGGCATCAGGAACAGCAGCGACATCGCCTCGGCCATCGACAGCCGGGTGAAGGCGATCACCGAGAACACCGATCCCGCCACCGAAGCGACGGCGCGCAGCAGCCACATCGGCCGGCTGCGGCAGCGCAGCACGTCCATCCATTGCTCGCCCGGCCTGCGCACCAGCGGCAGCACCAGCAGCCCCAGCGTGGCGCCGAGAAACACCAGCTCGAACGGCGGCAGCGCACCGTCCAGCAGCTTTACCGAGGCATCGCTGACCGAATAGAAACCGTAGGACAGGAACGCCAGCAGCACGCCGTTGCGCACGGTGCCGGGCGCCGGCGACACGGGGGTGGTGGCGAATTCCATGGCGGGTCCGGTCCTTGGCTGCCGGATTGGCTGCCGGACCGGTTTAGCCTGTTCATGCTGCAGTGCGAAACGGCAATGCGCCGGGCCCGCGCCGGCAAGGCGCGGTCGGCGCGCCCTCAGTGTGGCGTCGCGGCCCGACGCTGCGCCGCGGCCTGCCGGGCGGCGGCGCGCTGTCGGGCGAAGGCTTCCGGCGGCAGGCCGACGCCGCCGATCCCGACCCCCGGATAAATCAAAGCAGGCGCCGCCGGGGCCGCCGGCGGCCCCATGCCCTCGATCGCGTTCGGATCGGCCATGCTGGTGCCGCCGGGGCGTATCGTCGACGGCGCACTCAGACCGGTGCCGGCGCCGGAGAGGCTCGGCAGCCCGGCGCCGGCGCCGCTGGCGGGCGCGAACTGGGCGAAGGCCGGCGCTGCGGCGACCAGGGACGCGACGGCGGACATGATGGCGAATCTGGCTTTCATGATCTGACTCCCGCGGCTGGGCCGAGCCATGCTCGTCCGCGACGCCGCTCTTCGGAGCTGGGGTCTAGAGGGCGGTCTGTCATCGCCGGTCAGTTTTTGTTGTTCGATCAAACTCGAACAGGCCAGGCGCCTAGCTCGGCCCCTCGGTCCGCCGTCCGACCACCACCAGCACATCCACCGGCTTGCCCTTCCGCTCCAGCAGCAGCCGGATCGAACTGCCCGGCGCCGCGGCGGCGACGGTGCGGATCAGGCCGCGATTGCTGTCGACATGATCGCCGTTGACCGCCGTCACCAGGTCGCCGGGATGCAGCCCGGCGCGCTGCCCCGGCCCGCCTTTGTCCACCGACACGATCGACACCCCGCCCGGCGCGTTCTCCAGCGTCACGCCGAGCCAGCCGCGGTCGATATGTCCCTTGGCGCGGAGCTGGTCGACGATCGGCGCCACCAGTTCGGACGGGATGCCGAACCCGATCCCCACCGAGCCGCCGGTCGGCGACACGATCGCCGTGTTCAGCGCCACCACCTGGCCGCGCATGTTGAACGAAGGGCCGCCGGAATTGCCGGGATTGATCGGTGCGTCGAGCTGCAGGAAATCGTCGAACGGCCCGGCGCCGATGTCGCGGCCGCGCGCCGAGACGATGCCGGCGGTCACCGAGCTGCCCAGCCCGAACGGATTGCCGGCCGCCAGCACCCAGTCGCCGATCTGCACGTCCTGGCTGCGGCCCCAGGTGACGAAGGGAAGCTTGTGGTCGGTCTTGACCTGGATCACCGCGATATCGGTGAGCTCGTCGCTGCCCAGCAGCTTGGCCGGCAGCTCGGTGCCGTCGGAGAACGACACCGTGATGTTGTCGGCCTGCCCGACCACGTGGTTGTTGGTCACGATCACCCCGGACGGGTCGATCACGAACCCCGACCCGGCGCCCAGCATCTGCTCGCGGCGCGAGCGCATCCGCTCGCGGAACTGCTTCTCGAACGGCGTGCCGCGCAGCGCCGGCGGCACCTTCACCTTGGCGCTGTCATCCTCGACATCCTGGGTGACGGCGATGTTGACCACCGCCGGCACCACCTTCCTGACCAGCGGCGCGAAGGTCAGCGGGCCCGACTCCACCAGCACCGGGTCGTC
>CAIMSN010000139.1 GCA_903844135.1 uncultured Rhodospirillales bacterium
CGCGAACCGCGCGTCGGTGATCTCGGCGCCGATCTCGTGGATCTCCTCCAGCGCCCGCCAGTCCCAGTTCTGGCTGCCGACGAACACCGACCTGCCATCCACCACCATGTATTTGGCGTGCAGCACGCCTCCGGTCAGCGCCCCGGTCGGCAGGATCGCGATGCGCAGGTTCGGCACCGTCTTCAGGCGCTCGGTGCTGGGGCCGGTCTCCCGAAGGAAGGATTGTTCGACCAGCAGCCGCACCGTCACGCCGGCCCTGGCCCGCGCGACCAGCGCGTCCAGCACCGCGCCCAGGGCGCGGCCGGGTTTGTCGGCGACGTAGAAGGCGGCGATGTCGATGCTGGTCCTGGCGTGGCCGATCATGTCGAGCCAGACCGCCCGTGTCCGTGGCACGCCCGGCTCGCCATAGAGGCTGGCCTCGGGAACGCTCTCGACGATCCTGAAGGAGGGCTGGTCAGCCTCCGGTGCGCTCTGCGCCTGGCAAGGAGTCGGCGTGAAGAAGGGTGCCAGCAGGCAGAGCGGGATCAATCGGCGCATCTCGGTGTCCATCACGGCGGTCCGCGCAGCGTTGCGTGCGGCGGGCCGCGACAGTCCCAGGCGATGCGCCGCTTGCCAAGCGGTTCCTGACGATCCGGTCAGGGAGCCGGCTCTCCCTCCACCGGGACATGGCCCAGATCCTCGATCAGCGTGCGAATCGAATCGTGCGCGGAGGCCAGGGCGGTCGCGTCGGTGCCCTTGGCGACCAGCGCCACCCCACGCCGCCCGTCCGGCCGCTCGTAGGGGTAGGATCCGAGATCGAGGGTCGGATGCGCGTGCTGGATCGCCTCCAGGCCTGCGGCCAGCGACCCTTCGCCGAGCCGGTCCGCATGCACGGCGACCATGCGCACCGGCTCGAACCGCCCGAGCTCCGGCTCGAGCGCGTCGAACATCGCCCGCATGATCCTCGGCACGCCGGCCATCACATGCACGTTGCCGATGGTGAAGCCCGGCGCCACCGACACGCTGTTCGGGATCGGGATCGCGCCGCGCGGCAGCGTCGCCATGCGCTGCCGCGCGGCGTTGAACTGCCCGTCCGGAAACAGCCTTGCGAGCGCCTGCATCGAGTCGGCGTGCGGCTCCCACGGCACCCCGAACGCGTCGGCGACGCAGGCGCTGGTGATGTCGTCATGGGTCGGGCCGATGCCACCGGTGGTGAACAGATGGTCGAACCTAGCCCTGAGCTCGTTCACCGTGCCGACGATGGTCTCGGCCACGTCCGGGATCACCCTGACCTCGCGCACCGCGATTCCGAGTGCGCCGAGGCGCTGCGCCAGGAACTGCACGTTGGCGTCCTGGGTACGGCCGGACAGGATCTCGTTGCCGATCACGAGGATCGCGGCGGTCGGGTTGCTCATGAGTGTGGAAGGCTCCAAGAGTTCGATCGGGACAGGAAGGCACCGACGATGAGCACGCTTCCCGCTATCGACTGCATATGGGATCTCAAAGCCGAGCTCGGAGAGGGGCTGGTCTGGATCGCGGCCGAGCAGGCGCTCTACAGCGTGGATATCGTCGGACGGCAGGTGCATCGCGTCGTCCCCGCGACCGGAGAGAAGACCAGTTGGGAGGCGCCGGCCCGCCCGACCTTCCTGGTTCCGGTGGAGAACGAAGCTGGGGGCGGGAGCGGGGGCCTGCTGTGCGGTCACGAGGACGGGCTGCGCCGGTTCGACGGCGCCACCGGCCGGTTCGGTGAGTTGCTTCCGGTCGAGCGTCTGCTGCCCGACAACCGGCTCAACGATGCCTGCGTCGATCCGGAGGGACGGCTCTGGTTCGGGACCATGCACGATCCGGAGACCGCGCCGACCGGCTCGCTCTATCGACTCGCCGGCCTCGATCCTGCCGAGGCGGTGCAGATGGATACCGGCTACGTGGTCACCAACGGACCGGCGATCGATACCGTCAACCACCGCCTCTATCACAACGATTCGGCGCGCCAGACCATCTTCGCCTTCGATCTGGACCCGTCCGGCGCCGTGTCCGGCAAGCGCGTGTTCGCCCGGTTCGAGCGCGGCTATCCGGACGGCATGACCGTCGACGAGGCCGGCACGCTCTGGGTGGCGCTCTATGGCGGCGACGGGGTGCAGTGCTTCGCGCCGGACGGCACGCCGACCGGCTTCATCCCGATGCCCTGCCACCACATCACCAAGATCGTGTTCGGCGACGCCGACTATCGCACCGCCTATGTCAGCTCGGCGCGGCGCGGCGTGGACCGGCCCGGTCAGGCACAGGCCGGCGGCATCTTCCGCTTCCGGGTCGATGTCCCAGGTCTGCCGCCCTGCGCCTTCAGGCCCTAGGGCTCCAGGGGACGACTGTCCCCTGGCGGGTGCCGGGCAGCGCCCGGCGACTGTCTCAGATCGGCGTCCAGCTAGAGCAGATCGCGCAGCAGCGGCACCAGCGGCTTGTCGGCGTCGGGCATGGCGTAGCGGTCGAGCTGGTGTCCGGACACCCAGGCCAGGGTCTGGCCCTCGCGCGCGTGCGGCGTGCCGCGCCAGCGGCGGCAGACATAGAGCGGCATCAGCAGGTGGAAATGCGGATAGGCATGGCTGGCGAACGCGAACGGCGCCAGGCATGTCTCCGAGACGTCGACGCCGAGCTCCTCGCGCAGTTCGCGGATCAGCGCCTGTTCCGGGGTTTCGTCCGGTTCCAGCTTGCCGCCGGGGAATTCCCAGAGACCGGCCATCGCCTTGCCTTCAGGGCGCCTGGCCAGCAGCACGCGGCTGTCGCCGTCGACCAGAGCGCAGGCGGCGACCAGAACCGTGCGCCTGGAGACCGGGGCGGAGGGTTCCGCTTCCGGCGCCGACGGGGTCAGGTCGTCGTGGCGCGCTTCGAACAGCACCACCGGATGCTCGCCGCCGCGGGCGAGGAAGGGTTGCCGCCCGGTTCCGGTCTCGCGGAATCCGATCCGGCGCAGCACTGCGGCCGAGGCGGGATTGTCGGTCGCGACCTGCGCGGTGAGGCGTTCGATGTCGAGATTGGCCAGGGCCCAGTGCGAGAGCCGACGCGCCGCCTCGCCGGCGACGCCGTCGTTCCAGAACTTGGCGCCGATCCAGTAGCCGAGATCACCGGAGCGGGCAGCCTTGTCGATCCGGATGCCCAGGCAGCCGAGCAGACGCTCCGGCCTGGTCGCCTGGTCGATGATGGCGAAGTGCCAGGCGGTGCCATCGAGCCGCTGGGTCTCGGTCGAGGCGATCCACTCGTCGGCCAGTCGGCGCGGATACGGGAACGGTAGCCGGCTGAGCATGCGGACCACGCTCCAGTCGTTGACCAGGCGGTGGATCGTCTCGGCGTCGCCGGGAAGCAGACGACGCAGCAGGAACCGGCGGGTGGTCAGGACCGGTGCCGGGCGCTCCAGGGGCGACGCGGCCGATTCCGCGGCGGCAAGACCGTCGTCGGGCATGCAATCAGACGGTTTCGAGGACGCCGGGAATGCCACGCTCCACCAGGAGGCCGCGCAGCGAGCGGATCACCGGAAACACTTCCTGGTTCCAGTCCTGGCCCTGCGCGTCGTGTGCCGCCTGTTCGAGTTCGACGATGTCGCGGTCCTCGCGGAAGATCCGCTCCGTGAACATCACCAGCAGCGGCCAGGCCAGGTTCAGGATGCCCGGGATCTTCGGCTTGCGGATCGACAGCAGCCCGAACACGCGATTGCGTTTCTGCTCGGCATCGACCGGTACGTAGACGATCCACAGATCCATCACCGCCGGCTCGCCCTCGGTCTGGATCCGCAGCGTCTGGTAGGGATATTCGGTGCGCACCGTCATGACGTCGCGCTCGAGTTCGTTCTTCTCTCCGGAGCGGCGCTCGCCGAAGATCACCGCCTCGCCGAGCGGCTGCTTGCCGCCGGTGCGCTTGAAGCTGTATTTGACCTCGACCCAGTCCGTGCCGCGCGACTGCCCGAGCACGCGCGGCTTCATCTGGCCCATCTGCTTCGAATGCATGAACTGATGGTTCATATCCATCAGGTTTTCATGCATGAAACTGTAGTGGCAGCCGACCTCGCGACCGAACCGCCTGGTCTTGTAGGCCGGGTCGGCGACCGAGCCGAGCCCGGGCAGGGGGGTGGTCTCGGCCAGAGCCGGATCGCCCGGGAACACCAGGATCAGGCCGTTCACTTCCCGGCACGGGTAGGAGCGCACGCCGTTGGGCATCCGGTCCTTGCCGAGATAGGGCACGTCGACACAGGCGCCGGATTGCGCGTAGGCCCAGCCATGATAGGCGCAGCGGACCGCGCAGCCATCGACCTTGCCCTTGCTGAGCGGCACCTGGCGATGCGCGCAGCGATCCTCGAGCGCGAACACCGGGCCGGTCCTGGGCCGCACCAGGACGATCGGGTCGCCGGCGAACGACGTGGCCAGGGTGCCGCCTTGCTTCAGCTCGCGCGACCAGGCCAGCGGATACCAGTGATCGGGATGCGCACCGACGCGCCTGAGATCCGGCGAACCGCTGACGGAAGGTCCGGGTCGCAGGCGATCGGGCGGTAAGGCGTGGTTCATCTGGCCTCGTCTGCTTGGTTGGCGCCGGGAGCGGGCGCACGCGTGACCGTACAAGGTTGCTCATGGTACCGGTAGGGCAACAAGCTTGAAGTAACGTATCAGGCGATCGGTTGCTGGAACGTGAAGACCGGGTCCGACACCCGCAGCCTGGTCACCAGGGTTCCGGCCATCAGGTCGTGCAGCGCCTGCTTGCGGATCGTCCATCCGGCCATCATGAAGCCGATCATCAGCAGGAACGCCGAGACGAACTTGCCGAGATAGCGGCCGATCGCACGCGGCAGGCCGATGCGGCGTCCGGCTAGGTCGGTGACCCGCAGGCGACAGATGCGCTTGCCGAGCGTCGCCTGCCAGGCGGAGGATTCCAGCAGCGCGAAATAGGCGATCGTCACCAGCATCGAGACCGCGCCGGCCCAGCCGGTATGGACGTGCCATTGCGGACCGGAGACGGTCTGGAGGCGATAGGCGACGTTCGAGATCGCGCCGCCGCCGTCGAGATGGTCCGGCGACACGCCGTAATAGACGCTGAGATGACGCAGCCCGGTGGCGGCGACGACGAGCTTGTCGGCGACGCCAAGGATCGCCGCGTCGATCGCCCAGGCCAGCACGCGCCACCAGAAGCCGGCATAGACCAGCACCAGCCGGGACACCGGTGGTCCCGGCGGTCCGGCCGGGGGAGGCGGCATGGACTGGAAGGTGCCCGACATGCTCAGCTCCGGTAGCTGCCGTTGATGTCGATGTAGCCGTGCGTCAGATCGCAGGTCCAGGCGGTGCCGATGCCGTCGCCGAGACCGAGATCGATCGCCAGCGACAACTCGCTTCCCTTCATGTGCGCCACCACCGGCGCCTCGTCGTACCCTTCGACCACGGCGCCGTTGCGCGCCATCCAGGTGCCGCCGATGGCGATCGACAGCGTGTCGCGATCGGCCGGCTCGCCGCTCTTGCCGACCGCCATGACGATCCGGCCCCAGTTGGCGTCCTCGCCGGCGATCGCCGTCTTGACCAGCGGCGAGTTCGCCACCGCCATCGCCACACGCTGCGCCGACAGGTCGGAGACCGCGCCGGCGACATCGATCCGGACCAGCTTGCCGGCGCCCTCTCCGTCGCGGACCACCTGCAGCGCCAGGTCGAGCAGCAGCGCGTCCAGGGCGGCGGCAAACGCGGCGAGATCGGGATCGGCGGCGTCGGCGGGCGCCACGTTGCCGGCCTGCCCGGTGGCGAACAACAGCACCATGTCGCTGGTCGAGGTGTCGGAATCGACCGTGGTGCGGTTGAAGCTGCGCGACACGGCGGCCGACAGCA
>CAIMSN010000140.1 GCA_903844135.1 uncultured Rhodospirillales bacterium
CGCTGGCGCCACGTCCTGACGAGTCTGGAGAAAGCCTGATGTGCGGAATCGCTGGATTCGCGCTCGCGCCGGGCGCTGCGCGGAGCGGGTTCGACGGGGCGGGTCTGACCGCGCTGGTGCGGGCGCTGGCGCATCGCGGGCCGGACGGGGCAGGGCACAGCATGGTCGGCCGTGTCGGCCTGGTGCATACGAGGCTTGCGATCATCGATCTCGATGGCGGCGACCAGCCTTTGTTCGCCGGAGCGGCTGCGCTGATCGCCAACGGCGAGATCTACAACGACCTCGCGCTGCGCGCCTCGCTGCCGGAAGTTCGTTTTGCCACCGGGAGCGATTGCGAACCGCCCCTGCATCTGTGGCTGCGCGACGGGCAGCGCTACGTCGACAGCCTGCGTGGCATGTATGCGATCGCGATCCACGAGCGCGGCACCCACACGCTGACGCTGTCGCGCGATCCGTTCGGCATCAAGCCGCTCTATGTCGCGGAGGCCGAGGATGGGATCGCCTTCGCGTCTGAGCCGCAGGCGCTTCTGTCGGCCGGTCTGGTCGAGCGGCGGCTGCGCGGCGAGGCGCGCGACGAGCTGCTGCAGCTTCAGTTCACCACCGGGCGCGACACGATCTTCCAGGGCATTCGCCGCGTGCTCCCCGGCGAGACGTTGCACGTCGCCAACGGGCGGGTCATCGATCGCAGCAGGATCCCGGCCTTTGCCGAGGGACCGGCCGAGGCGATCGGCGAGACCGAGGCGCTGGCCAGGCTGGATCGCGCGCTGGAGGAGAGCGTGTCGCTGCATCAGCGCGCCGATGTCCCGTACGGCATGTTCCTGTCCGGCGGCATCGACAGCGCCGCGGTGCTGCGGATGATGTCGCGGCTCGGCCGGTCGCGGGTGCAGGCCTTCACCGCCGCGTTCGACGTGCCGGAAGCGGCCGACGAGAGCGCGCAGGCGGCGGTGCTGGCCAAGGCCGCCGGCGCGCATCACGAGGTGCTGCGCATCGACGAGGCGATGGTCTGGCGGCACCTGCCGGACATCGTCGCCAGCATCGACGATCCCGTGGCCGACTACGCGATCATCCCGAGCTGGCTGCTGGCCAGGCGGGCGCGGCGCGACGTGAAGGTGATCCTGAGCGGCGAGGGCGGCGACGAGCTGTTCGCCGGCTACGGGCGCTATCGCAGCGCGATGCGGCCCTGGTGGATGGGCGGCCGGCCGATGCGCCGTCGCGGCACCTTCGACGGTCTCGGCGTGCTGCGCGGGTCGGGGCGCGCCTGGCGCAGCGGCATCGCCGCCACCGAGCTCAACAATGCCGGCGGGCGCTCGCGTCTCGCCGCGGCGCAGGCGTCGGACATGACCGAATGGCTGCCGCACGACCTGCTGCTGAAGCTGGATCGCTGCCTGATGGCGCATGGCATCGAGGGCCGTACGCCGCTGCTCGATCCGGTGGTGGCCGAAGCGGCGTTCCGCCTGCCGGACCACCTGAAGGTGCGTCGCGGCATGGGCAAGTGGCTGCTGCGTCGCTGGCTGGAGACGCAGATGCCGGAAGCGCGGCCATTCGCGCCGAAGCAGGGCTTCACGGTGCCGGTGGGCGCGTGGATCGCCGCGCAGGGCGACCGTCTCGGGCCGCTGGTGGCGGCGCAGGAGGGGGTGGCGGAGATCGCCTCGCCGGACCGGGTGCACGCACTGTTCCGCAACGCCGCCGGCCGGCGCGAACAGCATGCCGCCTGGACGCTGCTGTTCTATGCGCTGTGGCACCGCACCCACATCCAGGCGCGCCTGCCGGCGGGCGACGTATTCGAGACGCTGTCGGCCTAGCGTCGAGGTCGGGCGGGCGATGGTCCGCTCCGGTTTGTCCCGTGTCCTGGCTGTGATGCATCGTGATTTCCGACCGTATGCGGGCCGTGAGCGGTTTCCACCCTCGACCGTCGGTCACCAGACCCGGGTGACCACCCCATCGAAGACGCGGTCGGCGGAGACCAGTGGAAGATTGGCGTGCATCGCCGTCGCGGCCAGGAGCCGGTCGAACGGGTCGCGGTGCGGCCAGCGCAGCAGGCCGGCGGCGAGACAGATCGCCGGATCGAACGGGGCAGGACGGCCGCCCTGACGGTCGAGCAGGGCGATCAGATCGGCGACGAACGGCTCCATCTCCGGCCATTTGCCGAGACGCACCGTCTGGGCGATCTCGAAGAAGCTGGCCGGGCTGACCAGCACCGTGCCGGCCTCGGCGATCGCGGTGCGGGCCTGGCCGGACAGGCGCTGGTCGTCGGCGAGGCTCCAGACCCAGCTATGGGTATCGAGCAGGATTGCCGTCAAGGCGTCCCTTCCCAGAGGTCCAGTTCGGCCGCTTCCATGGGGTCGAGGAAATCAGGCGCCGTGCCGAGCTGACCCGTCAGCAGGCCGATGCGGAACGCGCCTTGGCGGATCGGCGCGAGGCGCACCACCGGCCTGCCCCCCTTGGCGATGACGATCTCCTCGCCGCCCATGGCAGCCTCGATGAGTTTCGAGAGATTGGTCTTGGCGGCGTGGATGCTGACCTGCTGCATAAGCGCCTCCGTCAGGCATAAAAATTGTGCGGAAGACATCACTTAGTCAAGTTAGCTAACAGCGATTGAACAGGACGCATGCCATGGGAGACATCGTGATCGTGGCCTATCGGCCGAAACCTGGATGCGAGGCGGCGCTCGCGGCGCTGGCGACGACCCATCTGCCGATCCTGCGTCGGCTCGGCTTCGTCACCGATCGGCCGGAGATCCTGATGCGCGGCGAGAACGGCGTCGTCGTGGAGGTGTTCGAATGGAAGCAGGGCGCGACCGCGCGGGCGCACGCGCATCCGGAGGTGCTGGCACTGTGGGAGCGCTACGCGGCGGTCTGCGACTACGTGCCGCTGTCGACGCTGCCCGAGGCGGCGACTTTGTTCGCGACGTTCGCGCCTCTCCAGGAGCCACTGTCCGCGTCGTCCCCGGTGACGCGGAGGTAACGTCTGTGTACGCCCCTGCCGCTCGCTTTCGCCGCATAGAGCGCCGAGTCTGCGCGGCGGTGCAGTGTTTCGATGTCTGTGCCGTCGAAAGGTGCGCAGGCGAACCCGATGCTGGCGCCGACGGTGATGGCAGCAGTCCCCTCGATGAGATAGGGAGTCGCGGTTATATCCCTGATGATCCGGTCGCAGAGTTCGGCCATGGCGGCTGCCGGGGCATCCTGTATGATGATGACGAATTCGTCGCCGCCCAACCTGATGATCAGGTCGGGCCGACGGATGCGGGCGATCAGCCGATCCGCCACCGCGGTCAGCAAGGCGTCTCCGACGTGATGCCCGAATCGATCGTTCACATCCTTGAATCTGTCGAGATCCAGCGCGATCACGGTCGCGCACGCCGCGCCGAGCCGTCTGTCTCGCTCTACCGCGTGGGCCAGAGCGCGCCGGTTGAACAGACCGGTCAGCGGGTCTCGCATGGCACGTTGCTGGCTCTCCAACTCTGCCTGCATGGAACTCACCGCAAGAAGCTGGATGTGCTTGGTCACGCGATATGCCGCGAACAGAAACGGTGGCGTCTCCGGCAACGTGATCAAGAGCCAATGAGTGCCGGAGAGGGCACACCCGGACACGAACGGCAGGTCCAACAGGAGGACGAGAACGAAGCAGTAGCGTGGTACGGGGTAGTTGCGGCTGCAGACCGGGCCGATCAAGCCAAAGATCTGGATCGTCGAGAGAATCTCCAGCGCTGTTTGGTGCGTCCGGAGCGCTGAGAACGCGATTGCTCCCTGCAGTGCCACCCACAGCACGCCGAGGACGAGAAAGGCGGTCAGAAGTTGCCTTTCGTTGGTCTTCGACGCCCGCTTCCATGCTTTCATGACCGACACCCGTATCGCGGTGCACGCCACATCGGCTGTCATGTAGAAGGCAAACAGGGGCCCGCAATGCATGGCGAGCGCCGCTCCGCTCAGCAGGACGCTGGTCAGCGATCCCATAATGATGACGATGGGATTGGCGAAAAGCTGCGAGAGCAGTTGTTGGCGAATTTCGGTGGGAATGCTCGAACCTGGATCGACGAGCCAGCGCAGCACAGCACTGTACGGCAGGTGAGAGCGATGATCGTCCTCTGGCATCTGCTTCTCGAAGATTGCCGTCTCTTTGTATATGGAGATTATGAAGGGCTCATTAATCCGCCTGCCGAAGAGAACGTCTCCAGGCGCGATGACACGGGCACGATGTTACATCACTGATGTAAGTCGCTGCCTGGGGGAGCGATTATTGGACTATAGAGCCTCGAATGTTCGACCAACTCCGCCGGCAGGCTACGCTTCAGTCGGCCTGCGCCAGCGCATAGCGGCGGCAATGATCGAGATAGGCGGCCTCGTGGGTCGCGACCAGTTCGACGACGCTGTTCCACAGCCAGGACGGCGCCTCCAGCGCACGCGAGCGATTGCGGCCCAGCGCCGCGCGCCAGCTCCCGCGATCGGACCGGTCGAGCTGTCTTGCGTGCGCCTTGCCGACCACGTTGGCCAGCGACCAGGCGACGCCGAGCGCCTCGGCATGATGCAGCCGGTCGAATTCGAGTTTCAGGTCCTGTGGCAGCAGCGCGCGCACGAACACCGGCTTGCCGAGCAGCCGGGTCGCCAGCATGCGCTCGCCGAGGAACGGCGACAGCGCCCTCGCGCCGGTCACGACGCGCTCGGCATGGCCGCGCGGCATCTCCGCGTCCGGCGCGCGCGGGGCATGGGCGGCGATCGCCTCCTTGATGTCGATCAGGCAATGGCGCTCCTCGGATCCCTTGCCGATCGCGACCAGCACCGCAAAGCGCAGCCGGCCGAGCGAACTGCAGCCCTTCCGCCAGAACGCCGCATCCAGCACCCGGACCGTGGCGTGGTCCGGAACCTCGCGCAGTGCGGTCACCAGGCGGACGATCGGCTCTTCCGCGAACGCGTCGCGGATCGCCTGGTGCTCCTGGTCGCTGAGCGGCCAGAACCGTTTGCCGAGCGGAATGGTCGGCGACAGGCCTTCGATCCGCTCGTCCGCCAGATGCTTCCAGGAACGACCCGCCGCCTCGCGCAGCACGCCGCGCACGCTCTTCGGCAGGTCGGCCGGCTTCGGGTCCGCCTCGCCGGCGAACGCCCGCTCGTAGCCGCGGATCACCTGCTCGATCATCTGCGCGGTGGTGACGCCGGGAAGGGCGGAGCTGCGGGCCGCCATGGCCAGGGACAGGCCGAGCCGGATCAGATCGTGCGCCGGATTGCCGATCACGGTCTGGTCGAGATCGCGGATCTGGATCGCCAGGCTGCCGGCGGCGCTGGCGACCGGACCGAGATTGCCGACATGGCAATCGCCGCAGATCCAACTGGGCGGCCCGTCCGGCAGGCTGGTGCGTTTCAGGTCCTCCAGCCAGTCGTAGAAGCGTTTCGTGCTGCCGCGGACATAGGCCTGTGCGGAGGCCGCCATCTTGCGGTTCTGTTCCGCGGCAAGCGGTGCGGCGCGTTCGTCGGGGCGGACGGCGTGCTTGTCACTCATTGACACAATCATGACAGGACTGCCGCGCGATACAACCTCGACCCCATCCGGACGGACCGCATCGATGACCCAGAACATCTACGACGATCCGGATTTCTTCGCCGGCTACAGCCAACTGCCGCGATCGGTCGGCGGCCTGGACCAGGCGGCGGAGTGGCCTTCGATGCGCGCGCTGCTGCCGGAGCTCGGCGGCAAGCGCGTGGTCGATCTCGGCTGCGGCTTCGGCTGGTTCGCGCGCTGGGCACGGGGCCAGGGCGCCGCGTCGGTGCTGGGCATCGACGTATCGGAGACCATGCTCGGGCGGGCCCGTGCGATGACCCGCGACGGCGGCATCACCTACGTGCGCGCCGATCTGGAAACGCTGGTCCTCGCCGAGAATTGCTTCGATCTCGCCTATAGTTCGCTGGCTCTGCATTATGCCGAGAATCTCGACGGCGTGGTGTCCGCGGTGCATCGCGCGCTGGTGCCGGGCGGCCATCTGGTGCTGTCGATCGAGCACCCGATCTACATGGCCCCGCGAGACCCGGACTGGCGGCAGGATGCGCAGGGACGACGGTTCTGGCCGCTCGACCACTATCTGGTCGAAGGTCCGAGATGCACCAATTGGCTGGCCGATTGCGTGATCAAGCAGCATCGCACGCTCGGCACCACGCTCAATCGCCTGATCGCCGGCGGGCTGAGCATCACCCATGTCGAGGAATGGGGTCCGACCGACGCGCAGCTCGCGGCGCATCCCGACTGGGCCGAGAGCCGCGACCGGCCGATGTTCCTGCTGATCGCGGCGCGTCGCTAGCGCTGCTCCAGCGCGGCGGTCAGGTCGGTGTGCGGAAAATCGTCGCCCTCGAACAGCAAGGGCAGATATCGACGTTTCGCGAGCGCGTCGGATGCGCAGTCGCCAAGGTCGAGACCGGCTCGATGCCTGCCCTTGCCGTAGCGGAGGAACGCGACACGCGCCTCGCTCGCCTGCGC
This sequence comes from uncultured Rhodospirillales bacterium, assembly GCA_903844135.1. Taxonomy (GTDB): domain Bacteria; phylum Pseudomonadota; class Alphaproteobacteria; order Acetobacterales; family Acetobacteraceae; genus Lichenicola. The sequence goes on from CAIMSN010000140.1 coordinate 6,460, forward strand.
CGGATCCTGCGGCACGATCTCGATCGCCGCCTCGTCGATGAGGGCATCCAGCTCGGACCAGGCGGACTGGCGGCCCGTCCGTCCGGCCAGGACCATGCTGGTCTCCAGGAAGCCGACCGACGAGCGCAGAATTCCTGCTGACGGAGCGACGACGGGAAGACACGCATCGGCTTCCGCCTCGCGGCGCAGGATCGCAACCAGACCGTCATAATGGATCATGGTGAACGATAGCGTTCACGCGGCGTGTCTCGGCAGGCACGCGTCGCCGGCCCAGCAGCGTGCGGATCGCGGTGTAGAACGCCGGCGTGAACAGCAGGCCGAACACCGTGACGCCCAGCATGCCGAAGAACACCGCGGTGCCGAGCGAGCGGCGCATCTCCGACCCGGCGCCGGTGGCCACCGCCAGCGGCGCCACGCCGAGGATGAACGCGAACGAGGTCATCAGGATCGGGCGCAGACGGGTGCGCGCCGCATGGACCGACGCGGCGGCGGCGCTGGCGCCTTCCTCCTCCGCCTGGCGGGCGAACTCGACGATCAGGATGGCGTTCTTCGCCGCCAGCCCGACCAGCACCACGAAACCGATCTGCGCCAGGATGTCGATCGACAGGCCCCGCGCCAGCAGGCCGGTGACGGAGGCGAGCAGGCACATCGGCACGATCAGAACGATCGCGAGCGGCAGCTTCCAGCTTTCGTACTGCGCCGCCAGCACCAGGAACACGAACAAGGCGGCGGCGCCGAACACCAGCAGCGTCGGCGTGCCGCGCTGCTCCTGCTGGAAGGCGAGCTCGGTCCATTCGAAGCCGATGCCGGCGGGCAGCACCTGGTGGGCGAGTTCCTCCATGCGATGCAGCGCGGTGCCGCTGGCGACCCCGGGGCCGGCGGCGCCCATGATCTCGGCCGCCGGATACAGGTCGTAGCGGGGAACGCGATAGGCCGAGGTGACGTCGCTGAAGCGGGCCACGCTGCCGATCGGCACCATCGCGCCGCTGGCGTTGCGCACCTTCAGCCGGCCGATGTCGTTCACGTCGCGCCGGAACGCGCCATCGGCCTGTGCGACGACTTCGTAGGTGCGGCCGAGATAGTTGAAGTCGTTGACGTATTGCGAGCCGAGATAGACCTGCAGCGTGTCGAACACCGCGCTCGGCGCGAGCCCGAGCTTCTGCGCCTTCTCCCGGTCGATATCGGCATAGACCGATGGGGTGCGGGTATTGAACAGGGTGAACACGCCGGCGAAGGCCGGGTCCTTGTTGGCGGCGTTGACCAGGGTCTGCGCCGCCTTGGCGAGCGCCTCCGCGCCGAGCCCCTGCCTGTCCTGCAGCATCATCTTGAAGCCGCCGGCGCTGCCGAGACCCTGCACCGGCGGGGGCGGGATGGTCAGCACGAACGCGTCCTGGATGGTCGACAGCCTGGCGCGCAGATCGGCCAGCACCGCATTGGCGGTATGTCCGTTGGCCGGGTGATCGTAGAGAGTCGGCAGGCCGGAGAAGATGGTGCCGTTGTTCGAGGCCACGGTGAAGGTGGTGGCGTCCAGTCCGGCGAACGGCACCACATGCTCGATCCCGGGGGTCGCCAGGATGATCTTGCTGGCTTCGCGCACCACCGCCTCGGTGCGGTCGAGCGTGGCGCCGGCCGGAAGCTGCACGACGGTGATCAGGTAGCCCTGATCCTGCTCCGGGACGAAGCCGGTCGGCGCGCGGGCGAACTGGAAGCCGGCGGCCAGGATCAGCAGGCAATACACGGCGAGCACCGCGCCGAGCATCCGCACCAGGCGGCCGGTCAGCCGTGCGTAGGAGTCGGACAGCCAGTCGAAGCCGCGATTGAAGCGGGCGAAGAAGCCGGCCACCAGCCGGGAGGCGAGGCTGCCGCGTTCCGCTGCGTGCTCGTCGTGCGGCTTGAACAGCACGGCGCAGAGCGCCGGGCTGAGCGTCAGCGAGACGAAGCACGAGATCACCGTCGAGGCGGCGATGGTGACGGCGAACTGGCGGAAGAACTCGCCGGAGATGCCGGACAGGAACGCCGAGGGCACGAACACCGCGCACAGGGTGAGCGCGATGGCGATCAGCGCGCCGCCCACCTCGTCCATGGTGCGATGCGCCGCCTCCTTGGGACTCATGCCGAGTCGCAGGTTGCGCTCGACGTTCTCGACCACGACGATGGCGTCGTCGACGACGATGCCGACCGCGAGCACCAGCCCGAACAGCGACAGGTTGTTGAGCGAGATGCCCAGGATGGCGAGGATGCTGAAGGTGCCGATCAGCGAGACCGGAATCGCGATCACCGGGATCAGCGAGGCCCGCCAGGTCTGCAGGAACAGGATCACCACGCCGACCACCAGCAGGATGGCGATGAAGATGGTCACGATGACCTCGTGCACCGACTTGGCGACGAAGGTGGTCGGATCGTAGACGACGCGGAAATCCAGCCCGGGCGGGAAATCCTTCTGCATCGCCTTCATCGTGCTGAGCACCTCGTGCTCGACCGCGAGCGAGTTCGAGCCTGGCTGGGCGAAGATCAGCAGCGGCACCGCATCGCCCTTGTCGAGGAATCCGGCGGAGCCGTAATCCTGGGCGCCGATATCGACATGGCCGATATCGCGGATCCTGGTGACCCGTCCGTTGGCGTCGGACTTGACGATGATGTCGGCGAACTGCTCCGGGGTGGAGAGACGCCCGAGCGTCTGCACGTTGAGCTGGAACGCCTCGTGCGTCGGCACCGGCGGCTGGTTCAGGATGCCGGCGGATACCTGCACGTTCTGCGCCTGCAGCGCGGCCAGCACCTCGCTGGCGTTCAGGTTGTACGACGCGGTCTTGTCCGGATCGAGCCAGATCCGCATCGCGTAGTCGCGGCCGCCGAACACCTGCACGTCGCCGACGCCGGGAAGACGCGCCAGCGCATCCTTCACGTGCAGCGTGGCGTAGTTCGATATGTAGAGATCGTCGCGCGAATTGTCCGGCGAGACCAGATGCACCGCGAGCAGGATGTTGGGCGTCGATTTCCTGACCTGCACGCCGAGCCGCTGCACGTCCTCGGGCAGGCGCGGCAGCGCGTCCTGCACCCGGTTCTGCGTGAGCATCTGGGAGACGTTGAGATCGGTGCCGATCCTGAACGTCACCGTCAGGGTGAGCTTGCCGTCGCCGGTCGACTGGCTGCTCAGATAGAGCATGTTCTCGACGCCGTTGATCTGCTGCTCCAGCGGCGTGGCGACGGTGCGGGCGACGGTTTCCGCCGACGCGCCCGGATAGGTGGTGGTGATCTGCACCGTCGGCGGCACGATCTCCGGATATTGCGCGATCGGCAGCGTGAACAGCGCGCCGAGGCCGATCAGCGTCAGGAACACGCTGAACACGGTGGCCAGGATCGGCCGGTCGATGAAGACATGGGTGAGGCGCATGGATCTGGTCCGGTTCCCGCGATCAGTCTTGGCTGTCGGCGGAGGCGTCGAAGACGATCTTGCCGGGCCGCGGCGCCACCTTGGCGCCTGGCATCGCATGCATCAGCCCGTCGATGATCACGCGGTCGGTCGGCAGCAGGCCGCCGGTGACGATCTGCAGCCCGCCGCGCAGGCCGCCCAGCTCGACGATCTTCGGCACCACGCTGCCGTCCGCGGCGACCGTCATCAGCATGTGCTGCGACTGGTCAGGCACGATGGCAGCAGCCGGCACCAGCAGCGCCGGACGCGGCGCGCCGGAGGCGAGCCGCAGGCGCGCGAACTCGCCCGGGATCAGGCGCAGGTCGGCGTTCGGCACCGTGGCGCGGGCATGGATGGTGCCGCTGGACCGGTCGAGCGCGTTGTCGATGAAGTCGAGCCGGCCATGGCGGTCGAAGGAGGTCTCGTCGCCGAGCTTGATCGCCACCTCCGGCGTGGTCCCGACCGGTGCGCGCTGCGAGTCCGCCTGGTAGGCGAGGAAGTCGGCCTCGCTCATGTCGAAGTCGAGATGGATCGGGTCGAGCGACACCAGCGTGGTCAGCAGGGTGGTGGCGCTGGTGCCGGCGCGGCTGCCGCTGACCAGGCTGCCGATCGCGACGCGATGTTCGCTGATCCGTCCGGTGAACGGCGCGGTGACATGGCAGAAATCGAGGTCGAGCTGGGCGTCGCGCACCGCGGCGGCGGCAGTTTCCAGCGCCGCCTGCGCCGCGAGCTGGTCGGCCTGGCGCTGGTCGACGTTCTGGCCGGTGCCGAAATCGGTGTGCTTGAGCTGCTGCGCGCGCCACAGCTCGCTGTTGGTCAGGGTCAGGCGCGCCTGCGCGCTCCGCACCTGCGCCACCGCCTGCGCCAGCCTGATTTCGTAGGGGCGCGGGTCGATCACGAACAGCAGATCGCCCTTATGGACGATCTGGCCGTCGCTGAAGTGGATCTCGGTCAGCGTGCCGCCCACCTGGGCGCGCAGCTCGACGGTATCGACCGCCGAGAACTGGCCGAGGAAGCCGGTGCGGCCGGCGACGTCCTGCCTGAGCGGCTGGCTCACCGTCACCACGGCCGGCGGCGGCGCGGCCGGCGCATGCGCTGCGCCGCCGAAATCCATTCTACCGACGCCGACACCCACGGCCACCAGCAGCGCGACCCCGGCGAGGGCGGCGATTCGAATTCCAGGGCGACCACCGCGACGCGTGGTCTTGTGCCGAACAATCTCGTCGAGCTGGGTCATCATGGTCCACCGAGCGAAGACCGGCCGATTAATACCGACCGATACATTACCGCTTGGTATGGTAACTGGACGCGGGATTGCAAGCCTCCTATCTATCGAAATGGCCCCGATCGGTCGGCGCCGGGGGAGTTTCTGGTCTTGGGTCGCCCGAAAGAGTTCGACGTCGACGATGCGCTGCAGACCGCGCTCCGGGTGTTCTGGAAGAAGGGCTTCGAGGGCGCCTCGTTGACCGACCTGACCGAGGCCATGGGCATCACCCGGCCCAGCCTGTACGCGACCTACGGCAACAAGGAGCAATTGTTCGTCAAGGCGCTGGACCGCTTCCGGCAGACCTGCCTGGGCTTCATTCCGGCCGCCCTGGCGCAGCCGACCGCACGCCAGGTGGTGGAAGGCATTCTCTACGGCTATGCCGATGCGCAGACCTCCAAGGGCGAGCCGCCGGGCTCGCTGGGCACCAACGGCGCGCTGGTCTGTTCCGAGGCGTCGGACCCGGTCAAGCTGGCGCTGATACGGCGCCGCGAACAGGACGAGGCCGACCTCGCCGAGCGGCTGCGGCGCGCCTGCGACGAGGGCGACCTGCCTCCCGGCACCGATCCGGTCGACCTCGCCAGCTACCTGATGACCATCGTCCATGGCATGTCGGTCCAGGCGGCGTCCGGCGCCGATCGGGAGAGGCTCTACGGGGTGGTCCGCACCGCGTTGCGGGCGATCCCGGCCTGAGCCTGCGGAGGAATGCGATGCGCTACGACCTGATCATCCGCAACGGCGTCTGCGTGCTGCCCTGGGGCGAGGCGGAAACCGATCTCGGCGTGCTGGACGGCAGGATCGCGGCGCTCGGCGTCGACGCGCGGGCGGAGGCGGCCGAGACGCTGGATGCGACCGGCCTGCATGTGCTGCCGGGCCTGATCGACGCGCACGTGCATCTGCGCGACCCCGGCGACGCCGCGATCGAGAGCATCCCGACCGGCACCCGGGCGGCGATCCTGGGCGGCATCGCCACCGTGTTCGACATGCCGAACACCAGCCCGTCGATCACCAGCGCCGAGACGCTGGACTGGAAGGCGGACTATGTCCGACGCGAGAGCTATACCGATTTCGGCTTCTATGTCGGGGCGACGCGGTCCAATACCGACCGGCTCGACGAGTACGAGACCAGAGCAGGCGTCTGCGCCGTCAAGCTGTTCGCCGGCAGCTCCACCGGCGACCTGATGATCGAGGACGATGCCGGCATCGAGGCGGTGATGCGCAACGGACGGCGTCGCATCGCCTTCCATAGCGAGGACGAGTATCGGCTGCAGGCGCGCAAACCGCAGTTCGGCGCCGGCATGCCCTACGACACGCACCGGATCTGGCGCGACGAGGAATGCGCCTTCCTGGGGACCAGGCGGATCATGGCGCTGGCGCGCAAGACCGGCCGCCCGGCGCATGTGCTGCATGTCTCGACCGCGGAAGAGCTCGGCTATCTCAAGGATTTTCGTGACGTCGCCACCGTCGAGGTGCTGGTCAATCACCTGACCCAGATCGCCCCGGACTGCTACGAGCGGCTGGGCGGGCTGGCGGTGATGAACCCGCCGATCCGCGACCGGCGGCATTACGAGGCGAGCTGGGCGGCGCTGCGCGACGGCACCATCGACACCGTCGCCTCGGATCACGCGCCGCATCCGATGGCGGCGAAGCGGCGCGCCTGGCCGGACTGCCCGGCCGGGCTGACCGGGGTGCAGACCATCGTGCCGGTGATGCTGGATCATGTGAATGCCGGACGGCTGTCGCTCGCCCGGCTGGCGGATCTGATGGCGGCAGGCCCGGCGCGGGTCTACAACCTGGCCGCCAAGGGCCGCATCGCCGCCGGCTACGACGCCGATTTCACCCTGGTGGACATGCAGGCGCGGCGCACCATCAGCAACGACTGGATCGTCACCCCGTGTGGCTGGACGCCGTTCGACGGCATGGACGTCAACGGCTGGCCGATCGCGACCATCCTGCGCGGCAGCGTGGTGATGCGCGACGACACGGTGATCGGCCCGCCGCGGGGCAGGCTGGCACGGTTCGCCTGGTAGCGATCATTCGCCCCTGAAATCTCGAGACGATCTCTCAGGCTTGGCTGCGGCAGTCCGATGCCGGCGCGCGCTCCAGCGCCAGCGCCACCAGGAAGACGACCAGCCCGCCCGCCGCCAGCAGCGCGCCGACCCAGCCCGGCGAGGACCAGCCATAGCCCGCCGCGATCGCGGCGCCACCGAGCGCCGCGCCGAGGCCGTTGGCGATGTTGAAGGCGGAATGGTTCAGCGAGGCGGCCAGCGACTGCGCGTCGCCGGCCACGTCCATCAGCCTCGTCTGCAGCGCCGGCGCCAGCGCCACCCCGGCGCCGATCAGGAACGCATCGCTGGTGATCGCCCAGACGTGCGGCAGGGCCGGGATGAACAGCAGCGACACCACGATGTCCCACAGCAGCAGCCCGATCACCGCGCGCCTGGGGGCGCGATCCACCAGCCAGGCCCCGGCCGTGTTGCCGAACGCCATGCCGAGACCCAGCACCGCCAGCACCAGCGGCGCCAGCACCGGCGCCATGTGGGTGCGCGCGATCAGCGCCGGCGAGATGTAGCTGTAGACCGCGAACAGGCCGCCGAAGCCGACCGCGCTGGTCGCCAGCGCCAGCCAGACCTGCGGCCGCCGGAACGCGCCGAGCTCGGTGAGCGGCGAGGCGCCGGCATCGGCCGGGATCGGCGGCAGCGCGACCGCGAGCAGGCCCATGCTCAGCAGCGCGATCAGGCCGACCGCGTGGTAGGCGACATGCCAGTCGATATACCGGCCGCACCAGGCGGCCAGCGGCGCGCCGACGATGGTGGCGCTGGTCAGCCCCAGCATCATCCGGCCGACCGCGCGGGTGCGTTCGCTGCGATCGACCATTGACGCGGCGACCAGGGCGCCGATGCCGAAGAAGGCGCCATGCGGCAGTCCGCTGAGGAAGCGGAACAGCAGCACGGCGCCGAACTGGTGCGACAGCCCGCTGGCGACGTTGCCGGCGGCGTAGCAGCCCATCATGGCGATCAGCATGGTGCGTCGCGAGACGGTGGCGAACAGCACCGCGATCAGCGGCGCGCCCAGCACCACGCCGGCGGCATAGGCGGAGATCAGCCAGCCGGCCACCGGCACGCTGGTGCGGAGGTCGCCGGCCACCGCGGGCAGCAGGCCCATCATCGAGAACTCGCCGGTGCCGATCGAAAAGCCGCCGGTGGCCAGCGCCAGGATCGCCAACAGCTTGCCGTGCGGCGGAACCAGCAGGGCGCGTCGCGGGAGCGTGTCGAGGTTGGTCTCGGTCATGGCGGCCATCCTGGCATGCGAGGAGGCTTATTGTGCAACGCAGCAGACAGGACGCCAAGAGGTTCAGCCGGTCGCCGCGACCCGCTGCGCGATCAGCGCCACTCCGGCCTCGACCAGGCGGGCTGCGATCAGCGCCCCGGTCTCCGCCGAGCAGAGGCTGGCATCGCCGGTCACCACGCCGTCGCCGATTTCGACCGGCAGGCCGATCTCGATCCCGTCGAGGCTGGCGGTGCCGAAGCCGCTGACTCGCAGCCCCTGGACGATGCTCTCCCGATGCGGGGCTGGCGGGAGCAGGTCCGGCCGCATCAGCTCCGGGAACAGATGCATCGCCACGCTGGCCAGCGGATCGGCGCCGTGGCCGGCCGAACGCGCCGCGCGCTCCGGCCCGATCAGCGACGGCAGCAGCGCGCCGGCGATCTTCCAGAGATAGAAGCAGGGGACCAGCACGCCCTGCGACAGCCACACCGCCTGGGTCTCGTCATGGATCGCCTGGGCGTTGCCGCCATGTCCGTTGACCACGATCAGCCTGGTCACGCCGTGCCGTAGCAGCGCGCCCAGCATGTCGCGCAGCACCAGACGCAGTGTCTCCTGCGAGAGGGCGATGCCGCCGATCCGGCCGCCGAAGAAATCCCGGCCGCCGAACGGCAGTACCGGGGCGACCAGCGTGTCGTGGCCGCGCGCGATCGCCGCCAGCGCGATCCGCTCGGACAGGCGTTCGGCGCTCAGATAGTCGCCCATCGGGGCATGCGGTCCCTGGTCCTCGTGGCTGCCGAGCGGCAGCAGCACCAGGGCGCCGGCCGCGAGTCGCAGGCTCGCCTCCTGGCTGGTCAGGGTGCCGAGACGGACCTTGGGGCCGGTGTCGCTGTCGGGCTGCATCCTGTGGTCGCTCCTGGACAATGCTTGACGATCAACGGGCTGGCCGGGATATCTCAGCCTCATCCACGATGAAGGTCCGCATGGAAATGGCTCGATCTGGCCAGGCTTGGAAGGCCTGCCTGACTGTCTGCGTGGCGGCCTGCCTGGCGGCGGCGCCGCGACCGGTGCGCGCCGCGCCGCATCATCCGGCGACGCACGCCGCCAGGCCAGCGAAAGCGCCGCCGCCGCAGGGCGGATGGAGCCCGGCTTCCTGCGGACGCGAACCGCAGGCGCCGGTGGTCGAGACCGCGACGATCGCCCGCTACAATGCCAGCATCGATGCCGTCACCGCTTACGACCAGGCGGCCAGGGCCTACAATGCCTGCGTGTCGCGCGCCGCGATTGAGGAACAGACGGCGATCAGCAACCAGGCGAAACTGCGCATCGATTCGATCCAGCAGGTCAGTACCGCGGTGCAGCGCCGGATCGCCGCCAACTTCGCCGCGCTGAGCGCCGCGCTGAAGAAGGGCCCGCCGCGGTAGGAGCAGCGATCATTGCAGGGAGGCCGGCCAGCGGGCGAGGCGGGCTCTGTCCTGTTCCGGCGTCAGCGCGCGCGGGCCCTGCGCCACCTCGACCGGAATGCCGGGCATCGCCTCGGGTGCTGCCCAGCAGGTCACCTGGCCCAGCGTGCGGGTGCAGTATGGCAGCGGTGGCACCGGCGGCGCGACCGGCTTGCAGTAGCTCTCGCCGCGGTCGAGTCTGACCAGCGAGCAATCCTTGCCGGTGAGCGCGGAATAGAGCGCGTCGGGCACGGTGCGATGCAGGATCGCCACGTCGGCGCCGAGACCGGCGGCGACCGGCAGCACGGTCGGCATGACGCAACCGCCGAGGCTCAGCGCCAGGACGGTCAGGACGCACGGGCAGGCGGGACGGATCATGCCGCGGACCATGCCCGTCGACGGGTAAAGAAACCCTGAACGACGCCGGTTTGCCGGGAAATGGCGCCGCCGCTATGGTCCGCCGCCTCCGGCCTGGTGCCGGACCAGGGCGAGGGGAACGCGGGCGACGTGGTCGAGGACATCTTCAGCGAGATCGACGGCGATCTGCGCGCCGAACGCAACGCCGTGCGCAACCGCAGACTGGCGATACTCGGGCTGGTTCTGCTGGTCGTGGTCGGCGCCGCGGTCGGGGTGTGGCAATATCTGGCCTACCGCCAGACCGCCCGCGCGGCGTCGTTCGCCGCCGCCTATTTCGACGCGCAGCAGGATGCCGACACGGCACCGCCGGCCGCGGCCGGCCCGGATGCGGCGCTGACCCCGGAACAGGTCCGCGCGCGGAGCGAGTTCGCCGCCATCGCCGCCCGGGCCCCGGACGGCTTCGCGACGCTCTCCCGTCTGCGCATGGCGGCGCTCGCCTGGCGCGCCAACGATCACGCCGCGGCCCTGGCGCTGTGGGACCGGATCGCCCGGGACGGCGCCGCCGATGCCGACCTGCGCGGCCTTGGCGACCTGCTCTGGGTGCAGCACAGCGCCGACGACGCCGAGCCCGGCCTGCTCAAGACCAGGCTTCGCGATCTGCTGAAGCCGGAGAGCCCCTGGCACACGCTGGCGCTCGAGACCGACGCGCTGATCGACCTGCGCACCGGCGACGTCGCCGGCGCCAGGCAGAAACTCACCACCGTCAGCCAGGACCCGGCCGCTTCGGAAAGCGAACGCGGCCGGGCCAGCGGACTTCTCGACACACTCGACACATCGAAGACCGGCGGATGATGCAGCAGCGCGACGACCAGACCCAGATCGAGACCATCCGCGGCAGCCGGCCGCTCGGCCGGCGCAGCGTGCTGCTGGCCGGGATCGGCGCCTGCGTGCTGCCGCTCGCAGGATGCGGGTTGTTCGACGACGACAAGAAGCCGGTGCTGGCCGGACGGCGCGAGGATGTGCTGACCGCCGGCGCCGGCCTGACCGTCGACGAGAGCGACACCACGCCGATCACCCTGCCGGAGGCCGTGGCCTCGGACTGGCAGCAGCCGGGACGGGTGCAGACGCACGAGGCGATCAACGCCGCCACCCATGGGATGAACCGGCTCTGGAGCACCAGCCTGGGCGCGGGCGAGGGCGGACGGCTGGTGCTGGCGGCACAGCCGGTGGTCGCCAACGGCCACATCTACGCCATGGACGCGCGCGGCGTGGTCAATGCCTTCGACGCCGGCAGCGGCGCCAGGATCTGGCGCACCGACACCAAGCCGAAGAAGAGCCGCTCGTCGAATGTCGGCGGCGGCCTGACCTTCGCCGACGGCATCGTCTACGTGGTGGACGGGGTGGCGGAATCGCTGGCGCTGGATGCCGGCAGCGGCGCGATCAAATGGCGGGTCAATGTCGGCACGCCCGGCCGCTCGGCGCCCACCGTTGCGGACGGGCGCATGTTCTTCGGCACCATCGACGAGCGGCTGTTCGCGCTCGACATCGCCACCGGCAAGCAGATCTGGGTGTATCAGGCCAGCGCGTCGGACACGATCGTGTTCGGCCAGCCGGCGCCGGCGGTATCCGGCAGCACCGTTCTGGCCGGCTTCGGCTCCGGCGACATCGCCGCCCTCAGGGCCGAGAGCGGCGACCTGCTGTGGAGCGACACGCTGGGCTCGACCGGCGGGCGCAACTCGATCCTGGACTTCTCCTCGGTGCATGGGCTGCCGGTGATCTCCGACGGCACCGCCTACGTGATCAGCGTCGGCCGCGTGCTGACGGCGATCGACCTGCGCTCCGGGCGTCGCCTGTGGGAACGCACCGTCGGCGGCAAGGACGATCTGGTGGTGGTCGGCAACTGGCTGTTCCTGCTCAGCCAGGACCAGCAATTGGCCTGCATCGACAAGACGAACGGCCATGTGCGCTGGGTCACCACCCTGCCGCGCTTCCGCAGGCCGAAGCCGGGCAAGGGGCCGATCGGCTGGGCGGGTCCGCTGCTCGCCAACGGCGTGCTGGTGTGCGTGAGCGATTTCCCCAAGCAGGGGATGATCCAGGTGGATGCCGTGACCGGCAAGATCGGCGACACCATCAAGCTGGCGCAGCAGGCGGCGATGCCGCCGATCGCCGCGGATGGGCGCATGCTGCTGATCACCGACGACGGCATGCTGTCCTCGTATGGATAAGGGGCGATGAAACGCGGCAGCCGCTCGGCACCCCCGGTCGACGATCAGACGCCCTATGCGTCGCTGCCGGTGGTGGTGATCGCGGGACGGCCGAACGTCGGCAAGTCGACCCTGTTCAACCGCCTGTCCGGCCGTCGCACCGCGATCGTGTCGGACACGCCGGGGGTGACCCGCGACCGCAAGGATGCCGAGGCGCTGCTGCGCGGCCGGCGCGTGCGGCTGATCGACACCGCCGGCCTGGAGGAGGCCGCCCCGGACACGCTATACGGCAGGATGCGGGCCTCGTCGGAATATGCGGTGTCCGAGGCGGATCTGGTGCTGTTCTGCATCGATGCCCGCGCCGGCATCACCCCGGCCGACCAGCATTTCGCCACCTGGCTGCGCCGCCAGGGCCGTCCGGTGCTGCTGGTGGCCAACAAGGCCGAGGGCAAGGCCGGCACCGCGGCGGCGCTCGAATCCTACAGTCTCGGCCTCGGCACGCCGTGCGCGGTATCGGCCGAGCATGGCGAGGGGCTGGCCGACCTGATGAGCGAGATCGCCGAACGGCTGCCGCCGGAGGCCGGCCCCGCGCCGGCCGACCCCGGCGACGCCGAGGATTTCGACGATTTCCCGTTCGACGCCATCGGCGAGGATGACGAGGTGGTGGTGCCGCCGCGTCCGCCGGGACCGTTGCGTCTGGCGATCGTCGGCCGGCCGAATGCCGGCAAATCCACCCTGCTGAACCGTCTGCTCGGCGAGGAGCGGATGATCACCGGGCCGGAGCCGGGCCTGACCCGCGACGCGGTCGCGGTGCAGTTGCGCGACGCGCACGGGCCGATCGAGATCGTCGACACCGCGGGGCTGCGTCGCAAGGCGCGGATCGAGGCGGAGCTGGAGCGGATGTCGGTCTCGGCTTCGCTGGAGGCGCTGAAGATGGCGGAGATCGTGGTGCTGACCATCGACGCCACCCTCGGCGTGCACGACCAGGATCTGCAGATCGCCCGCCTGATCGAGCGCGAGGGGCGCGGCTGCGTGCTGGCGCTGAACAAGTGGGACGCGGTCGAGGACAGGATCGCCACCCGCCAGGCGATTTCCGACCGCATCGAGTTCTCGCTATCGCAGATGCGCGGCATTCCGGTGGTGTCGTTCTCGGCGCTCACCGGCGCCGGGGTGCAGAAGCTGCTGCCGACGGTGCGGGCGGCGCACGAGATCTGGAACAAGCGGGTGGCCACCGGAGCGTTGAACCGCTGGTTCGAGGGCGCGCTGGAGCGGCACACCCCGCCGCTGGTCGAGGGCAGGCGGCTCAAGCTGCGCTACATGACCCAGGCCAAGGCGCGGCCGCCGACCTTCATCCTGTTCGGCACCAGGGCGGAGATGCTGCCGGAGGATTACCAGCGCTACCTGGTCAACGGGCTGCGCGAGACCTTCCAGCTTCCCGGCACGCCGATCCGGCTGCTGCTGCGCGGCACCACGAACCCGTTCGCGGAAGGCTGACCCGCGCCTATCTGTCCGCCAGCATCCGGTCCACCAGCGTCATCACGTGCGGCAGATCGACCTCGAAGCATTCGCGGCCGTTCGGTTCACGGGCCGGCGCCAGCCCGTGCCGGTCGGTGCGGTCGGTGACCATCTCCCGGTCCGGGAACAGCAGCGGGCTCGGCTGCTCCATCCAGCGCGGCGAGTGGTAGATGTCGAGATCCGGGCGATGCTCGAGATTGTAGCGGCTGGTCAGGATCACGCTCGGCAGGTTGGCCAGCCAGCGATACTTGGCGAGACCGGCGCCCCAGGGCGACACGCAGAGCGCCGCGCCATAGCACCAGGCCATGCTGGCCTCGATCGGCAGCCCGACCGTGCTCTCGACCGTCACGCGCCGGCCGGCGGCGTGCGCGCGCAGGCGACCGACCAGCTCCAGCTCCGCCTCCAGCGGCGACCGGCTGACCAGATGGTCCTTGATGCTGACGATGACCTCGCCGGGCGCGCCGCCCGGCCTGGCGTTGCGCCCGTCCAGCACCAGGATCGCGCCGGGATGGGCGGCGTCGAGATGGTCCAGCAGCGCCGCGTAGAAGCCTTCGGGATCGACGAAGGTGCGGTCCTCCAGGCGAAGGCCGGCGACGATCACCGGACCCGGCCCGGCGGCGGCGCGCGCGCGTCGCACAGCATCGCCGGCCGGGGTCGACAGCGCGGCGTCGCGGACGGTGTCGCGCAGCGCGCGGTCGATCCAGCGTCCGGTGAAGCGGACCGGCACCACCTGGCTGTGGTAGGCGAGCGCGGTGAAGGCCGGCTTGCTCGGCAGCGTGCGGTCGATCTTGCCGGCCAGGCTGGGGAACAGGCGTTCGAGCGGCCCGAAGAACTCCGCCTGTCCGTCCGGGGCGGCGATGATCAGCGAGCGTGGCGCCTGCTCGCCCAGATCGCGCACAAGGGCGGCCTGGCCGGTCAGATCGTTCCAGACGTAATGGCCGAGATGCAGCAGCGGCGCGGTCATGAACACGTTGACGATGGCGACCGGACCGTCGCGCCGCCTGCCATGGATCGACTCGGCGTGGCAGACGCAATGCTCGTACAGCATCGCCCAGAAATCCGCCGGGATGTGGCCGCGGAACCACCAGTTGGGCGGCTCGGTCGCGCCGATGAACAGATGGTCGAGCGGCAGATAGAGGCCGATCAACTGGCAATCGCGCTCCCCGGTGGCGACCAGGAAGCGCAGCCCGTGCCGATCGACGAACTGGTAGATGATGGTGATTTCCTGCGGCACGAACACCGCCTCCAGGACGGCGTCGCTGCCGTCGACCGGGCTCGGCCAGGTCAGGCGCCCCGACCGCACCGCCTGGATGCCGGCAGCAAAGGGGCTGTGCAGGACCGCCTTGCGCAGAGCCGCTTCCGGCAGGGTCAGGCCGTGCGGCCGGCCCGGTGCCGGCGGCAGCACGATCGGCTGCAGGATCGCCTGCAGCGTGAGGTCGATGGTCTCGGGCACCACCAGGTCGCGCACGCGCAGGAACAGATGGTGCAGCGCGCCCTGGTTCAGCGCCAGCATCGGCAGCCGGTCGTAGCCCGGGACGGTATCCTCGAGCGCCAGGAGCTGGCGCCAGTGCTGACGGATCATCGGCGGCGCACTGCGGCGCAGGACGGCGATGCTGCGCTGGTCGGCGAAATCCTCGCCGTCGATCCGGTGCAGCCGCGAATCGAGCACCCAGGTCGCGCGCCGGCCATCGTCCTGGCGCAACTCGATCATCAGCAGCGGGGCGAAACAGGCGACGATGTGGGTGGCGCGCCATCCCGGCTCGAAGGCGGCGATCCGGTCGTTCAGGATCACCGGGAATTCCAGCGCGCCGTCGATCACCAGCGATACCGCGCCATCCTCGTCGCGGACGGCGAACCGGGCGTCGTCGTTCGGCATGAAGCCGAGCAGTTCGAGCGGTCCGGAAAGGGCTGCCTCGAACAGATGCCGCATCAGCGCCAGGCGCAGCGATCGGTCGAGGCCGCGCAGTTCCTCGATCAGCCTGGCGAAGGCGCCGCCGGCGCGGGTCGCCAGCAGCCACAGCAGGTTGTCCCGGATGCGCGCGGTATGCAGCGGCGACAGGCAGGCGACGGTGTTGCCGATGAAGCAGCCGTCGCGCTCCAGGAACCAGTAGGCACGCTCTCCGATCGCCCCGCCTTTTGCGTCGTGGCGTTGCAGTTCGGCGATCACCAGCGGCGGCAGGCCATGGATGAAGCGCTCGAGCCGCCATCCGTCGCCCAGGATCGACATCGAGGCGACGGTGGCGGGGAGCGCCGCGAAATCGGCGTTGCGCTCGAGCAGGTCCGACATGGCCTGGGTCACTTCAGGCTCTCCACAGCACCGCGTTCTCCATGCTGGAGAACGCGGTCCGTTGTCGAGTCAAAACGAGCCTGACCGGAACGGATCAGAGCCCGACCGGCCGAAACGACCGAGCCTGCGTCGACGGAAAGCGAATCAGTCCTGCACCGTGTCCGCGTGCGCCGTTGCCGGCGATCCATCGTCGTGCGCGGTGGCCGGGGCGTCATCGGACTCGCCGGACTCGCCGCCGGTGCGCGCCGCCTGCTTCTCGCGCAGCTTCGCCTCTTTCTTCGCCGCCTTGGCGCGGTCGCGCTCGGCCTTCTGGAAGTTGTAGTTCACCTTGTACGCCATGAGGGTCCTTTCTCGTCCGCCGAAGATGGTCCGATGGACGGATCGTCGGTGCGGCCGGTCTGACCCGGCTCCGCGCCGGGCCGGCCAAGTTGGTTTATCATGCCGCCGATCGCCGGTCGGCGCCACCCTTCCACGCTGCGGCGCGGTGCCGGAACCGCATGGCGCGATTGACAGGACCGGGGTCAGGGTCTAGGCAGCGCGCCAATCAGACACGTCGCTCCGCGAAGGCTCGCGCAGCGGCGCCTGTTCGTTTGGAGTGGACCCTTCTTGTTCGACGCCCTGTCAGGCAAGCTTACCGGCGTGTTCGACAAGCTGCGCACCCGTGGCGCGCTGTCGGAGGGCGACGTGCTGGAGGCGATGCGCGAGGTCCGTCTCGCCATGCTCGATGCCGACGTGGCGCTCCCGGTGGTCAAGGACTTCACCACCAAGGTCAGGGAACGCGCCATCGGCGCGGAGGTGCTGGACAGCATCTCCCCCGGCCAGGCGGTGGCCAAGATCGTCAACGATGCGCTGGTCGATGCGCTGGGCGGCGCCGGCGCGGTGCCGCTCAACCTGAATGCCGCGGCGCCGATCCCGATCCTGATGGTCGGGCTGCAGGGCTCCGGCAAGACCACCACCTCCGGCAAGATCGCGCTGCGCCTGCAGACCCGCGAGCGGCGTCGCGTGCTGCTGGCCAGCCTGGATACGCAGCGTCCGGCCGCGCAGCTCCAGTTGCAGCAGCTCGCCGAGCGGGCGCGGGTGGCGTCGCTGCCGATCGTCGCCGGGCAGACGCCGGTGCAGATCGCCATCCGGGCGATGGAGACCGGTCGTCGCGAAGGGTTCGACGTCGTCATCCTCGACACCGCCGGCCGCCTGTCGATCGACGAGGCGCTGATGCAGGAGGTGCGCGACATCCGCGCCGCGACCAACCCGGCGGAGACGCTGCTGGTGGTCGATGCGATGACCGGGCAGGACGCGGTCAACACCGCCAAGCACTTCAACGAGGCGGTCGGCGTCACAGGCATCGTCATGACCCGGATGGACGGCGACGCGCGCGGCGGCGCGGCCCTGTCGATGCGCCACCTCACCGGCGCGCCGATCAAGCTGACCGGCTCGGGCGAGAAGCTCGAGGCGCTGGAGGACTTCCATCCGGAGCGCGTCGCCGGCCGCATCCTCGGCCTTGGCGACCTGGCCGGGCTGGTGGAGAAGGCGTCCGAGACGCTCGACCAGGAGGAGACCGAGAAGCTCGCGCTGAAGATGATGCGCGGCAAGTTCGATCTCGACGACTACGCCGCGCAGATCAAGCAGATCGCCAAGCTGGGTTCGATCGGCGGCATCCTCGACATGCTGCCGGGCATGGGCAAGATGAAGGAGCAGCTCGCCGGCAAGGACATCGACACCTCGATCCTGAAGCGCCATACCGCGATCATCTCCTCGATGACCAAGGCGGAGCGGCGCACGCCGGACATCATCAAGGCGTCGCGCAAGAAGCGGATCGCAGCCGGATCAGGCTCTTCGGTGCAGGACATCAACCGGCTTCTGAAGCAGTTCGACGACATGTCGACGATGATGAAGCGCCTCAACAAGCTCGGCGCGAAGGGCCTCATGCGTCATGGCATGTCGGCGCTGATGCCAAAGGGAATGCCGCCCGGCCGACCGCACTAGGTCTCGCGGCAAACGTTCAAAATCAGAGAATTAGACTGGAGTTTATCCTATGAGCCTCAAGATCCGTCTCGCCCGCGCCGGCGCCAAGAAGCGCCCGTACTACCACATCGTGATCGCCGACAGCCGCAGCCCGCGCGACGGCCGCTTCATCGAGAAGGTCGGCAGCTACAACCCGATGCTGCCCGCCGAGCATGACGACCGCGTGCATCTCGCCGGCGAGCGCATCCTGCACTGGATGAGCCAGGGCGCGCTGCCGACCGATCGCGTCGCCCGCTTCCTCGGCCATGCCGGTCTGACCGCGATGCCGGCCTACCGCGAGCAGCCGAAGCAGTCGGCGCCGAAGAAGAAGGCGCAGGAGCGCGCGGCCGCCAACGCCGCCGCGTCCGCCGGCTAACATCGCAGGCCGATGGACCAGCAGCGCATCCTGATGGGGGTTGTCGGACGGCCGCACGGCGTGCGCGGGCTGGTGCGCGTGCACAGCTACGCCGCGGTGCCGGCCGATCTCGCCTCGTATGGCCCGCTGTCGGACGATCGCGGCGGCTCCTGGACCCTGGCCTGGCGCGGCGAGGGTATCGCCCAGCTCACCGACGCGTCCGGCAACACGATGCGCGATCGCGACCAGGCGGCGAGCCTGGTCAACCGCAAGCTGTACGTGACGCGCGACCGGCTGCCGGCGCCCGACGAGGACGAGTTCTATCTCTCCGACCTGATCGGCATGGCGGCGATCGAGCGCGCCGCGGATGGCGGGCGGACCATCGGCAGCGTCGTCGCGGTGCATGATTACGGCGCCGGGCCGAGCCTGGAGCTCGAGGGCGGAGTGTTCCTGCCGTTCACCCGGGCCTGCGTGCCGGAGGTGTCGCTGGCCGATCGCCGTCTGGTGGTGGTGTTGCCGGACGAGGTCGAGGTCCAGGACGAGGCCGCGCCGGTGGAGTCCATGTCGTGAGCTGGCAGGTCGCGGTGATGACCCTGTTCCCGGACATGTTTCCGGGACCGCTCGGCCAGTCGCTGGCCGGACGGGCGCTGCAGGAGGGGGTCTGGTCGCTGCGGACGCACGATCTGCGCGCGCATGGACTGGGCCGGCATCGCGCGGTCGACGACACGCCGTTCGGCGGTGGCGCCGGCATGGTGATGCGTCCGGACGTGGTCGATGCGGCGATCGCCGAGGCCACCGCAGAGCTGGACGTGCCGCTGGTCTATCTGACGCCGCGCGGGCGGCGTCTGGTCCAGGCGGACGTGCGGCGGTTCGCGTCCGGTCCAGGGATCGCGCTGCTGTGCGGCCGGTACGAGGGGGTGGACGAACGGGTGCTGCAGGCGCGCCCGGTCGAGCAGCTCAGTGTCGGCGACTACGTGCTGTCGGGCGGCGAGACGGCGGCGCTGGTGCTGCTGGATGCCTGCATCCGGCTGCTTCCCGGGGTGATGGGATCCGGGCAGAGCGCCGTCGAGGAGAGTTTCTCCGACGGTCTGCTGGAATATCCGCTCTACACCAAGCCGGCCGAGTGGCAGGGGCGCGCGGTGCCGCCGGTGCTGCTGTCCGGACATCATGCCTCGATCGCCGCCTGGCGGAGGCTTCAATCGGAGGACGCGACCCGCGTGCGACGGCCCGACCTGTGGGCGTCGTATGCAGCGTTTCCCTCCCATCGCAACGGGTTGCCGGCATCGTCCGGCGGCCATAACTGACGCAAGACAGAGGACCCCGGATCATGAACATCATCGAGAAGTACGAGGCCGAGCAGATCGTTCGCCTCACCGAGGCGCGCGCCGTGCCGAAATTCGCGCCTGGCGACACGGTCCGCGTGTCGGTGAAGGTGGTCGAGGGCGAGCGCACCCGCGTGCAGGCCTACGAGGGCGTGGTGATCGCGCGCTCGAACAAGGGTCTGGGCAGCAACTTCACCGTGCGCAAGATCAGCTACGGTGAGGGCGTCGAGCGCGTGTTCCCGCTCTACGCGCCGACCATCTCCGAGATCCACGTGGTGCGCCGCGGCGACGTGCGCCGCGCCAAGCTCTATTACCTGCGCGGCCGCCGCGGCAAGTCCGCCCGCATCGCCGAGAAGGCCCGCGACATCGTCGCCCCCGCCGCAGAGTAACGATATGGGTCCAGGGGCGACCGCTCCTGGACCCGGGAGGACCTTCCGTCATGCCCACCCTGTTCGACAAAATCTGGGACGCCCATGTCGTCGACCGGTTCGAGGACGGGACGGCAATCCTCTATATCGACCGTCACCTCGTGCACGAGGTGACCAGCCCGCAGGCGTTCGAGGGGTTGCGGCTGAGCGGCCGTCGCCTGCGGCGTCCTGACGCGACCATCGCCGTGGTCGATCACAACGTGCCGACCAGCGACCGCAGCCTGCCGATCGAGGAGCCGCAGAGCCGGCTGCAGATCGAGACGCTGGAGCGCAACGTCGAGGAGTTCGGGGTGCCGTACTTCCCGCTGAAGTCGCGCGACCAAGGCATCGTGCATGTGGTGGGACCGGAGCAGGGCCTGTCGCTGCCGGGCATGACGATCGTGTGCGGCGACAGCCACACCTCGACCCACGGCGCGCTCGGCGCGCTGGCGTTCGGCATCGGCACCTCCGAGGTCGAGCACGTGATGGCGACGCAGACGCTGCTGCAGAAGCCGGCCAAGAACATGAAGATCCTGGTCGAGGGCACGCTGGCGCCCGGCGTGTCCGCCAAGGACGTGATGCTGGCGATCATCGGCCGGATCGGCACCGCCGGCGGCACCGGCCACGTGATCGAGTTCGCCGGCTCGGCGATCCGCGGCCTCGACATGGCTGGCCGGATGACGATCTGCAACATGTCGATCGAGGCCGGCGCCAGGGCCGGGCTGGTGGCGCCGGACGAGACCACGTTCGCCTATGTGAAGGGCCGCCGCTTCGCGCCGCAGGGCGCGGCGTTCGACCAGGCGGTGGCCTACTGGCGCACCCTGGTCTCGGACGAGGATGCGGTGTTCGACACGGTGATCGAGCTGGCCGCCGAGGAGATCGCGCCGCTGGTCACCTGGGGCACCAGTCCGGAGGACGTGGTGGCGATCACCGGCACCGTGCCTGACCCGGCCAGCGCCGCCGACGAGGCCAGGCGGGCGCAGATGCAGCGCATGCTGGACTATATGGGCCTGACCGCCGGGCAGAAGCTCTCGGAGGTGGCGGTGGACGCCGTGTTCATCGGCTCCTGCACCAATGGCCGGATCGAGGACATGCGCGCCGCAGCGCGCGTGCTCGCCGGCCGGCGCGTCGCGCCGGGCGTCCGGGCGATGGTGGTGCCGGGATCCGGGCTGGTGAAGGCGCAGGCGGAACAGGAGGGCCTGGACAGGATCTTCCTGGACGCCGGATTCGAGTGGCGCGAGGCGGGCTGTTCGATGTGCCTGGGGATGAATCCCGACAAGCTGACTCCCGGGCAGCGCTGCGCGTCGACCTCGAACCGTAATTTCGAGGGGCGGCAGGGTCCGGGCGGGCGCACCCATCTACTGTCGCCGGCGATGGCGGCGGCGGCGGCGGTGACCGGGCGCCTGACCGACGTGCGGGAGCTGGTCTGATGCAGCCCTTCACCATCCTGACCGGGATCGCGGCGCCGCTGCCGGAAGCCAACATCGACACCGACAAGATCATCCCGTCGCGGTTCCTGAAGACGATCCAGCGATCCGGCCTCGGCAGGAACGCATTCGATCCGATGCGCTACAACGAGGACGGATCGGAGAAGCCGGACTTCGTGCTCAACCGGGAGCCGTATCGTCACGCCGAGATCCTGGTGACCTACGAGAATTTCGGCTGCGGCTCGTCGCGCGAGCATGCGCCGTGGGCGCTGCTGGATTTCGGCATACGCTGCGTGATCGCGCCGTCGTTCGCCGACATCTTCCACGGCAACTGCTTCAAGAACGGGATCCTGCCGATCAGGCTGCCGCGCGACGTCTGCGAGGCGCTGATGCAGGACGCCGCGCAGGGCGGCAACAGCCGGCTGACGGTGGACCTGGAGCGGCAGCGCGTGATCCGCCCGGACGGCGAGGAAATTCCCTTCGAGGTGGACGCGATGCGCCGGCGGCTGCTGCTCGAAGGTCTGGACGATATCGGCCAGACCCTGCAGCACGCGCCGGCGATCGAGCGGTTCGAGCAGAATCGCGCCGCGAGCTCGCCCTGGATGCCGTCCATCGTTCTGACCTGACTGCGAGAGACCTGCCGATGGCATCGAACAAGAAGCTGCTGGTCCTGCCGGGCGACGGGATCGGGCCGGAGGTCATGCACGAGGCCGGTCGGGTGGTCGGATGGCTGGGCCGCAAGCGGGCGATCGGCTTCGACATCAGCGAGGAGCTGGTCGGCGGCGCGTCGATCGACGTGCACGGCGTGCCGATCCGGGATGAGGTGATCGCGCGGGCGCTGGCGGCGGACGCGGTGCTGTTCGGCGCGGTCGGCGGTCCGAAATGGGCGGAAACGGCGTTCGCGAACCGTCCGGAGGTGGCGATCCTGCGCCTGCGCCGGGAGCTGGGTCTGTTCGCCAATCTGCGTCCGGCGATCGTGCTGGACCCGCTGGTCGATGCGAGCACGCTGAAGCCCGACATCGTCCGCGGGCTCGACATCATGATCGTGCGCGAGACGGTCGGCGGCGTCTATTTCGGCGAGCCGCGCGGGATCGAGACCCTGCCCGACGGATCGCAGCGCGGCGTCAACACGGAAGTCTACACCACGTTCGAGATCGAGCGGGTGGCCCGCGTCGCGTTCGAGCTGGCGCGAAAGCGCGGCGGGCGGCTGTGTTCGGTCGAGAAGAGCAACGTGATGGAAAGCGGCCTGCTCTGGCGCCAGGTGGTGAGCGCACTGGGCAAGGCGGAGTATCCGGACGTGACGCTGAGCCACATGCTGGCCGATAATTGCGCGATGCAGTTGGTGCGCAATCCGCGCCAGTTCGACGTGATCGTGACCGGCAACCTGTTCGGCGACCTGCTGTCGGACCTCGCCTCGATGCTCACCGGCAGCCTCGGCATGCTGCCCTCCGCGACGCTCGGCACGCTGGGCGAGGACGGGCGCCGCCCGGCCCTGTACGAGCCGATCCATGGCAGCGCGCCGGACATCGCCGGCACCGGCCAGGCCAACCCGCTGGCGCAGATCGCCAGCCTGGCGATGCTGCTGCGCTATTCGTTCGGGCTGGACGAGGAGGCCGACCTGATCGACCGCGCCTGCGTCAACGTCCTGGCCAGCGGACTGCGCACCCCGGACATCATGGGCACCGGCAAGGCCAAGGTGGGCACCAGCACGATGGGCGACGCGGTGCTGCGCGAGCTGGACAAGCTGGGCGGCTAGCTGCCGAACGTCGCTACCAACTCGGCGCGCGCCGCGGTGGCGAGCGCTGCGTCGAGCGACGCCAGCGGGCTTTCAAGTCGGATCGCCAGTTCGAGATAGGCGGCATCGGAGAGCGTGAGACGGTGACGACGCGCGAGCGTGGCGGTTGCCGACCAGGCATGGGCGACACCGACCTGATCGATGGTGATCGGCAACGAGTCCAGATCAGTGAGGATCGCGGCTTCGGTCTGCGCGTCGATCCGGTTGCGCCGGGTCGCCATCAGCAGGACGTTGCCGACCTCGAAGCGCCACAGGGCCGGACCGTCGGCGCCGTCGGTGGCGATCCGCTCCATCACCTCCGTCGCTCCGGCGATCTCACCCTCCCGGAGCGCGAGGGCGATGGTGTAGGACGCGTCGAGCAGCACGGGGCGTGAGCCGAGGCGAACGGACCGTGCTCTAGCGTCGTCCCTCGTCCCTCCAGGCGATGATCTCCTCGTGCGAGATCGGGTCTTCCGGGCGCTGGCCGGCACGGGCGCGAAGGCGTGCCAGCACCTGCCTGGTGCGGAACTGGTTCGGCGCGTCGGCGATCGGCATGAGCCGCGCGACGGCCATGCCGCGATGGGTGATGATGAATTCCTCGCCCTGCCGCGCGCGGTCCAGGAGCCGGGAAAAATGCGTCTTCGCCTCGAAGGCGCCGATCTCCGTCATCAGACCAGTCTACAGACTGGTCGATCTCTCTTCAGCCATGTCCTCAAGCCGGAAGCGGGCGATCTTGCCGATCTCCGCCAGGGCGGTCTGTCGTTCCTGCTCGGGCGTATTGCCGAGCCGGGTGTCGAACGCGGCCAGCACGGACTCGCGGGTCTGAGCCCGGACCGCGATGACGAAGGGGAAGCCGAAGCGGTCGCGATAGGCGGTATTCAGCCGGTCGAAGCGCGCGAACGCCTCGTCGGGCAGCCGGTCGAGGCCGAGACCATGCTGCTCGCCGGCGGAATGCGGTTCCAGCGCGCCGGCGCGGGCGAGCTTGCCGGCCAGATCCGGGTGGGCGCGGATCAAGGCGAGCTGGGCCGGTTCCGGCGCGGTCTCGACGATTCCCTGCAGGACCGCATGCAGGGCGTCGCGACTCGCGAACGGTCGGGACGACCAGGCCTGCGCGGCGATCCAGGGCGAATGTTCGTAGAGCGGCCCGATCCGGGCGACGAAGGATTCTCGGTCGGCCTGGTTCAGCGCGTCGAGCAGGGGATCGTCGGTCATCGCCGCAGCATGACATGAAAAAGCCGCCGCCAGGATGCCCGGCGGCGGCTTGGATCGTCTCTGCGCGAGGCGAGGCTTTAGAAGCCCTCGCGCTCCAGGCGCTTGCGCTCCATCTTGCGGGCGCGGCGGACGGCCTCGGCGGCCTCGCGGGCGCGGCGCTCGGACGGCTTCTCGTAATGCCGGCGCAGCTTCATCTCGCGGAAGATGCCTTCGCGCTGCATCTTCTTCTTGAGCGCCTTGAGCGCCTGGTCGACATTGTTGTCACGAACAAGAACCTGCACTGCGCGGTCAACTCCTAGATCGGGCGTCCGAACGCTGCTTGGGGGAGCGCCGACGTGTCTGGTGCCCGGAAAACGCGACTGCGTCCTCCGAAGAGGCGCGGGCTATAGCACGCGAGCCGGCCGATGCACAATTTGATTTTCCGCCCCATGGTCGCAGGCTCGGTAAGCCGTTAGGTCTGGCGGCCCGAACGCCGAGGACATGCGCATGGCCCTGCTGAAGATCGCCCGTATGGGTCACCCGGTCCTGCTGGCGAAGGCGAGGGCGGTCGAGGATCCCACCGCACCCGGGATCCGCACGCTGGTCGCGGACATGATCGAGACCATGCACGACGCCGCCGGCGCGGGGCTGGCGGCGCCGCAGGTGCATGTGCCGCTGCGGCTGTTCGTCTACAGCGTGCCGGCGCAGCGCAGCGCCGGCGCCGACGATCCGCCGCGCACGGTGGCGGCGCTGATCAATCCGGTGATCACCCCGATCGGCGAGGAGATCGCGATACAGACCGAGGGATGCCTGTCGATTCCCGGCCTGCGCGGCGCCGTGCCGCGTGCCGCCCGGGTCAGGTACGAGGGCGTCGACGAGCATGGGCAGGCCGTGTCGGGCGAGGCGAGCGGTTTCCTCGCCGTGGTGCTGCAGCACGAGAACGACCATCTCGACGGCATTCTCTACCCGATGCGCATGACCGATCTCGGCCAGATGGGCTTCGAGACCGAATATCTGCGCTTTGGCCCCGGTGGTCAGGCCGGTGGTCAGGCCGGTGGTCAGGCCGGTGGTCAGGCCGGTGGTCAGGATAGTCCCCGGGAAAGTGGCCAGGCGGAGGAGCACGCATGAACCCGGCGCGGCGATTGCTGATGGCGGCGCTGCCGGTGGGCGGCCTGGTGTCCGGGCTGGCGGAGCTCGGCAGTTCCGGGCTGGCGCCGGCGCTGCATCCCGATCCGGCGCGCGACGCGGCGCTCAGGGCGATGCTGCCTCTGGTGCCGGCGCTCGGCTGGAGCGTGCGCGCGCTGCGGGAGGCGGCCGGGCCGGACGCGGACCTGATGTTTCCTGGCGGTCCGGTGGAGATGGTCGAGGCGCACAGCGACCTGGCCGACCGGGAGATGGCGGCGGCGGCGGTGTCGCTGACCGAGACGCGGGCGAGCCGGCGGGTCAGGGCGCTGATCCTGCTGCGTCTGGAGCAGGCGGAGCGCGACCGGGACGCGGTGCGGCGCGGCCTGTCGCTGCTGTCGCTGCCCGGCAACCGGCTGGTGGCGGCCAGGGCGCTGGCGCGGACGTCCGACACGATCTGGAACGCGGCCGGCGACGTCTCGACCGGTTTCAACCGGCACAGCAAGCGGGCGCTGCTGGCCGGGGTCTATGCCGCGACCCTGCTGTTCTGGCTGCGCGGCGGCGACCCGCAGGAGACCGCGTCGTTCCTGGACCGCCGTCTGGCCGGGATCGCCGCGATCGGCCGGCTCCGGGCCAGGCTCTCCGGAGCCGGCTGAGCGGGTCGCGGCGCGGCCGCGCTCAGGTGAGGCTGCCGCGCACCTGCTCCGGGGTCATGCGCACCAGCGCCTCGTAGTCGGCCATCAGCGTCTCGGTGATGTGGCCCGGCGTGAAGTCCAGCGCCTCGATCTGGCGGATCGGCGTGACCTCCGCGGCGGTGCCGACCAGGAACGCCTCGGTGGCGTGCTTCATCTCGTCCGGCATGATGACCCGCTCGATCACCGGGATCTGCCGTTTCTCGGCCAGCCGCATGACGGTGCGGCGGGTGATGCCGTCGAGGAAGCAGTCCGGGATCGGGGTGTGGATCTCGCCGTTCATGACGAAGAAGATGTTGGCGCCGGTCGCTTCGGTGACCTGGCCGCGCCAGTCCAGCATCAGCGCGTCGTTGAAGCCCTGCGCCTCGACGTGATGCTTGGACATGGTGCCGATCATGTAGAGGCCGGATGCCTTGGCGCGGGTCGGCGCGGTCTCGGGATGCGGGCGCTTCCAGGGCGCCATGCCCAGACGCACGCCCTTCATCCGGTCGGCGCCGAACAGGTTCGGCCAGGCCCAGACGGCGATCATCAGATGGATCTTGGTCTGCTGCGCCGACACCGAGAGCTGCTCCGCGCCGCGCCAGGCGAGCGGACGGATATAGGCGTCGCTGAGGCCGCTGGCCGCGAGCACCTGGTTGCTGGCGTCGTCGATCTCCTGCGCACTGTAGGGGATCTCGAAGCCGAGGATGCGGCCGCTCTCGATCAGCCGGTCGGTGTGCTCGCGCAGCCGGAAGATGTGGCCGGCATAGGCGCGCTCGCCCTCGAACACGGCGCTGGCGTAATGCAGACCGTGCGACAGCACGTGCAGCTTGGCGTCGCGCCACGGCAGCATCTCGCCATCCCACCAGATCGACCCATCGCGATCGTCGAACGGTACGAGGCTCATGCGCGGCGCTCCTGTGCTGGCGGTCCGACGTGCCTAGAAGCCGCCTTCCATTATGTCAATGAAGCTGTCTTAATCAGACGCATGGATCACAAGTCGATTCTGCATGGCTTGCAGGGCGAGCCCGGCGCGTCGAATCCGGCCGGACTGCAGCCGCCCGCCTCGGGTCAGAGCGGACCGCAGGCGGGTGGCGCCGGCAGCGGTCTGCTGTTCCTGCGCGAGGAGCAGATGCGCCTGGCGCAGGACCTGTTCTTCTTCGCCTATCGCGACCTGACGGCCTCGGCCGACGCGATCCTGGACGAGCTGGATCTCGGCCGGGCGCATCATCGCGCGCTGCACTTCATCGGCCGGCGCTCCGGCATCGCGGTCAGTGAGCTGCTGGCCCTGCTGCGCATCACCAAGCAGAGCCTGGCCAGGGTGCTGGGCGAGCTGATCGAGCGCGGCTACGTGCTGCAGGTGCAGGGCCCGCGCGATCGACGGCAGCGTCTGCTGAGCCTGACCGACCAGGGCCGGGCGCTGGAGCGACGCCTGTTCGAGCGGCAGCGCGAGCGCATGGTCGCCGCCTACCGTGACGCGGGCGGCGTCGCGGTCGAAGGGTTCAGGCGGGTGATGCGCGGCGTGATGGACGAGGAGACGCGGCTGCTGCTGGAGCCGCGCGATCCGGTCGCGACGCTGCGCCGGGCCGCGCCCTGATGGGAGACGCGGTCCTGCCGGTGGAGGCGCCGCATGTGCTGGTGGTCGACGACGATCCCAGGCTGCGCTCGCTGCTGCAGCGTTATCTCGCCGAGCAGGGTTTCCGGGTATCGACCGCCGGCAGCGCCGCGGACGCCAGGCGGCTGCTGGGCGCGATGCAGCCGGACCTGATGGTGCTCGACGTGACGATGCCTGGAGAGACCGGGCTGGCGCTGACCCGCGCGCTGCGCGACGACGGGCACGAGATGCCGATCCTGCTGCTGACGGCGCGCGGCGAGCCGGAGGACCGGATCGCCGGGCTGGAAGCGGGATCGGACGATTATCTCGGCAAGCCGTTCGAGCCGCGCGAATTGCTGCTGCGTCTGCGCGCGCTGCTGCGGCGGGTCGGGCCGCCGGCGCCGGCCGGCGATCTGCGTCCGGTGCGTCTGGGCGAGATGGAATTCGATCCGGTGCGCGGCCTGCTGGAGGGCGGACACGGGACCGTGCACATGACCGGCGGCGAGGTCGCGCTCCTGACCGTGCTGGCCCGCCATCCCAACGAGGTGCTGTCGCGCGAGGCGATTGCCCGGGTGCTGGAGATGGACGAGGCCGGGGAGCGGGCGATCGACGTGCAGGTGACCAGGCTGCGGCGCAGGATCGAGGCGGATCCGCGTGAGCCGCGTTTCCTGCAGACGGTGCGCGGCCGCGGCTACGTGCTGCGTCCAGGCAGCTAGAGCGCCCGGAATGGCCGAGGTCGAAGCCAGGCCATCCGACCGTCTGCTGCCACCGGATCCGCGCGCGGCGTCGGGCGCGACCGACCGGTCGCTGGAGCGGCGGCTGCGCTGGCGGATCCATCTCGACCGGCCGGTCCGCCGGCTGCTGCCGCGCTCTCTGCTCGGCCGCTCACTGCTGATCCTGCTGATCCCGCTGGTGGTGACCCAGGGCATCTCGCTCGAGCTGTTTTATGGCAGCCACCTGAACGTGGTGTCGCGCCGCCTGTCCGGCGCGGTGGCCGGCGAGATCACCCAGACCCTGCTGCTGCTGGAACGCACCCATCGCGAGTCGGACCGGAGATGGCTGCTGCAGAGCGCCGCGACCCAGTTCCAGCTCGGCATGACGATGCGGCCGCATGCCAGGCTTGAGAAGGGGCGCTCGACCAACGTGCTCGGGCCGATGGACGAGGATCTCGCCGCCGCCCTGGCGCAGATCGGCCTGCCGTTCACCGCCGACTGGATCAGCGATGCGCATACGGTGGAGATCCAGATCCAGCTTCCCGACGGGGTGCTGGATGTCGCGGCGCCGCGCAAGCGTCTCGATGTCGGACCGATCTGGATCTTCGTCGCCTGGGTCGCGGGCAGCGCGCTGCTGCTGTTCATCGTCGCCGCCTTGTTCATGCGCAACCAGGTCCGGGCGATCCGCCGCCTGGCCAGGGCGGCGGAGGCGTTCGGCATGGGGCGCGATCCGGGACCGATCCGCCCGGAGGGGGCGCAGGAGGTGCGCAAGGCGGCCAGCGCGTTCAACCGCATGCAGGAGCGCATCCTGCGCTTCGTCGCCCAGCGCACGGCGATGCTGGCCGGCGTCAGCCACGATCTGCGCACGCCGCTGACCCGCCTGCGCCTGACGCTGGCGATGCTGCCGCAGAACGGCGTGGTGATGGCGGAGTCGCTGGCCCCGGATGTCGGCGAGATGGTGGCCGACATCGAGGAGATGGACCGCATGATCGAGGGCTATCTCTCGTTCGCGCGCGGCGAGGGCGCCGAGCAGGCCGAGCCGGTCTGCCTGCCGATGCTGCTCGACGAGGTCGCCGCCGCCGCTGGGCGGGCGGGCGCCGTGGTGCTGTCGGTGCAGGCCGGACCGATGCCCGACATCGTGCTGCGGCAGGGCGCGATCCGCCGCGTGCTGGCCAACCTGCTGGAGAACGCAAGGCGGCATGGCGGCCGCATCCGCATCGCCGCCGCGGCGGAGGCGCGCTGGGTGGTGCTGCTGATCGACGATGACGGGCCGGGCATTCCCGACCACAAGCGCGAGCAGGTGTTCCGCGCCTTCGAGAGCGGCGACGGCGGCGGCACCGGGCTCGGCCTGACCATCGCCCGCGACATCATCCAGGCGCACGGCGGCGACATCTGGCTGGAACGAAGCCCGCTCGGCGGGCTGAGGGCCAGGATCAGGCTGCCGATATGACCCGCGTGTCCGCGCGGTTCGATCGGTGCTAGCGCGCTGCTCCAGGCTGTTCGGCGGTTTCCAGCTCGAGACCGCGCCGCCCGAGATCGGGACGCATCGCGACGCGTTCGTCCGGCATGGGGTGCTGTACGATCGTCATCGCGCCATTCTCCCTTCGTCGGCGCTGCTGCGGGAATACGGGCCGCTGTCGCTGGTCAATGGTCCGGTGACGTCGGAGCACAATCCCGGCCGGCCGAAGCGAATTCTCGACGAGCCGCTCTACTGGCTGGGTGTGGTCCATCCGCACTACGGCCATTTCATGGCCAGCACGCTGTCGCGGCTCTGGGCCTGGCCGCAGGGTTCGTGCCGGATCGCCTATACCGGCCCGCCGGGTGCGGACGCGCTGTTCGCGACGCCGTTCGCGGGCCCGATCTTTTCCGCCCTCGGCCTGACCAGCGACGATTTCGTCGCGGTGGGCGACTTCGACCTGCTGCGCGAGGTGGTGCTGCCGGCCCCGAGCCTGGTCGAGAACAGCATCGTGCATACCGCGTTCGGCGACATGACGCGTCGGATCGCCGGCCGGATCGTCCCGAACTTCCAGCGCGCGGTCGATCCGCGCCCGGTCTATCTGTCGAAATCCCGCCTGGCCGGAGGCGTATCGCGCGTGCTCGACGAGGATGCGGTGAGCGACGTGCTGGCGCGCGCCGGGGCGCTGGTGGTGCATCCGGAAACGCTGCCGTTCGCGCAGCAGGTCGCGCTCTGGCAGCGACACGACACCTTCATCGGCTCGGCGGGATCGGCGCTGCACACGGCGGCGTTCGCCACCGGCAAACGGATCGTGTCGTTCTCGCACACGCAGCACGTCGAATCGAACCAGGTGCTGATCGACCGGGAGGCCGGTCACGAGAGCACCTATCTGTATCCCACCACCGGGGTCGACATCCTGCCCGCCGGTGGCGGCTTTCATCGCTCGGTCAGGCTCGCCGATCCCGAAGCGGTGGCCTCCGCGCTCCTGCGTGCGGTCGGGCTGGGCCCGGGCGAGCGGGAGTCGTTCAGTGCCGTGCCGCGGCCGCCGGCGGACACCGCGGCGCGGTTCCTCTACCCGGACGAGCCGTTCGGGACCAACCTCGCGCTCGGCCGGCCGGCGCGCATCAGCTCGTCCGATCCGGCCTGGCAGAGGCGGGGCGGCGCCGCCGATGCCGGGATGGCGGTGTCGGGCCTGCTCTCCGACAGCTACCATTTCCACACCCTGAACGAGCCGCAGCCCTGGTGGGAGGTGGATCTGGAGGCGACCTGCCTGATCAACGAGGTGCGCGTGTTCAACCGGCACGACGTCGCGCAGGGCCGGGCGTCGCGCCTGCTGGTCCTGTTCTCGCTGGATCGCGACACCTGGGAGACCGTCGGACAGCGTTCCGATCCCGGGATCTTCGACGGCCTCGATTCTCATCCCTATCGCTGGCTGGCGCCGGGGCCGATGCTGGCACGCTTCGTGCGCCTGCAGTTGCCGGACCACGACATGCTGCATCTGAACCAGGTCGAGATCTTTGGGGTCCGCACCGATCGGGCCTTGTGCTGAGCGAGCGGGGACGGACGTCACCGCTCCAGTTCGACCAGCAGCCGGTCGATATCCTTCGACACCAGGAAGGGCACCAGCCGGTTGATGTCTTCGTCGGTCCGGTCCCACCAGGCGGTCCTGAGCAGCCTCTCGATCTGGCCGGCCTGGAACCGGTAGCGAACAATCTGGGCTGGATTGCCGGCGACGATCGCAAAAGGCGGGATGTCGCCGCGAACGATCGCGCCGGCGCCGATGATCGCCCCGTGTCCGACCCGCGCGCCCGGAAGGATGATCGAGCCTTCGCCGATCCATACGTCCGAACCGATCGTGACGCCGTGGCCGCTATGGCAACTCGTGTCGTTCATGGCCGGCCAGTAGCCGCGGAAACTGTCGAACGGGTAGGTCGTCCCGAACGAACTGACGTGGTTGCCGAGAATGATCTTGATGCCGGCGAAGGAACAGAACCGGCCCACCGTCAGCGGCCCGGCGCCTTCCTCGATGATGTGGGGATTGCCGTAGGTGTGATCGCCCACCGCCCATCCGTAGCGGGCGATCTTGTCTTGGAGTTGTATACGGGTGAGACCGATATAGGCTGGGATGTCGCGACGCATGGGAACTCCCGACGGGGCGGCTCTGGTCTGGAGCTGGGATCGTAACGACGACCCGTGACGGGCGAAATGGCTGCGTCGCGCGTGCGGAGGAGGGACAGACGGGCTGCTGCTGCTGCTGGCGGCCGCCCGACCAGCAAGCGGAATCGTCAGCTTCCGAGCGCGGTGCAACGGCCGACGGACGGGTAGGGCGTGTCCATGCGCTCGAAGACCGGGGGAGAGCCGCGACAGACAGACGTCTGGGTCTTTCCGTCCGCCGCATGCGTCTTCCTGAGGAACGGAATGCCGGACAGGGACGCCTGCCTCTGCAGGCCAGGATCGTCCGACAGGTCCGGAAGGCGTGTGCCGCAATCCCGCACCGCCTCCCACAGATCGATGTCCGCGACCGAAGCCTGGCGGATGCATGTCGAGTCCGGCACGCCAGCGGAGCGCTGGAACGGCGGTTCGGCGCAGGCGGAAAGCGCCAGGACGCACACCAGGGCAGCGGCCGAACGAAGCGTGGTCATGACGGCGACGCCCTTTCAAACGGGACCGGCGCTCAACCTGTTATAACGGACGTTCCGCTTCAAGGCGCAATGTCGTGATCAGGGCAGGGTGTTGCCGGCGCCGCCATGGCCGTAGCCGTTGTTGCTGCCCAGACCGGAGCCGCCCAGCGTATCGCCGCCGAGGCCCATCGGGTTGTAGCGCCCGACATTGCCGATCAGTTGCTGCATGAAGGAGGCGTCGCTGCCCGGCGACGGGGTCACGCGCTGCGTCATCGCCACGTCGTGCGCGTTCGACTTGTCGAGGCGGTGGACGGTCTGCAGCGTGCCGCCCTGGTCGAACGCCAGCACCAGCACCTGCTGCTTTTCGATCTTGTCGCGCGCCAGCGGCACCGGAGCGGTGATTTCACCGATATAGAACCAGGTATTGTCGTCGAAGGTGGCCTTTGCGGTCGGCGAGCCGAGCAGGGCGGTCACGTCGGCGCGGCTCATGCTGCCGGGCTTGAGCTGGTCGTAATCCTGCTTCTCGACGAACTGGCCCCGCTCGGTCGGCAGCGGCGCGAAGATCGCGCACCCGCCCAATCCGGCGATCGCGGCGACGGAAAGCGCCGCGGCACGGAGCCGCGCGGCGAGAGCACAGGAAGAAAGAGCGGTTCGCATGGCTGGCAACGATCCTGTGCTGGGTGCGGACCGGTTGCCCGGCGGCGCCGTCATGCCCTAGTCAGCGTGCCACGCGCTCTCGCAGCGAGGCCGCCCCAGTGGCACCTGCGTCCGGTGCCCGATCGGCCGGACGGTGTCAATCGTTCCGTGAGGAACTTCAAGGAGCAGGGGAGCATGGTGATCACGCCCGAACTATCCCGGACGGTGCAGGTCAGGAGCCTGGGCGAGCTCAGACTCGGCGAAACCGCCGCGGAGATCGTCGTCGAGGCGTCGCCGGCGGAATGCGACAGGCTGGCGGCCCGGCTCGACGTTCCCGCGGTGTCGGCGCTGCATTGCCGGTTCCGCCTGTCCGGCGCCGACCAGGCCGGACGCGTCGCCGCCGACGGCCTGCTGCAGGCCACGCTGACGCGGATCTGCGTGGCCACGCTGGAGCCGTTCGAGGCCGGCGTGGCGGAGCGTTTCTCGGTCCGTTTCGTGCCGGAGCAGGCGCTCGACGCCGCCGTCGCGATCGGGCCGGAGGACGGGTTCGATCTGGAGGCCGACGACGACGTGCCGTATCGCGGCGCGTCGATCGATCTCGGCGAGGCCGCGGTGGAGCAGTTGGCGCTGGCGATGGATCCCTATCCGCGCCGGCCGGGCTCCGAACTGCCGCCCGGCATCGGCAGCGTCGACGTGCCGGACGTCGCGTCGGAGCACGTCGATCCGGACTCGCAGGAGAGCGGCGCCGGCCGACCCAACCCGTTCGCCGTCCTGGCCGGGCGTCGCCGCGCCGACA
Organism: uncultured Rhodospirillales bacterium; assembly: GCA_903844135.1. Lineage (GTDB taxonomy): Bacteria > Pseudomonadota > Alphaproteobacteria > Acetobacterales > Acetobacteraceae > Lichenicola. Next base: position 40,288 of record CAIMSN010000140.1, read on the forward strand.
ACTGACCCGTCGGCGCGGCCGACCGCTGACTGGCCGGCCGAGCGTGCGGGCGAAGGTTTGCTTGCGAAGCGCGGTCACCTCTGATAGACGCCGCCGCTCATTGCATGCAGGTGCGCAACCGGGTTCGTCGCCGGGCCGGAGCCAGATCGGGCCCTTGCCCGGCGATCGTCCGAACCGGATCCCGCCACCGTTATCGAAACTGGAGGGGCTCAGGCCCATGGCTGTTCCCAAGAGAAAGACCTCGCCCTCACGCCGCGGGATGCGCCGGAGCCACGAGGCGCTGCCGAGCGAGGCGCACAACGAGTGCGGCAATTGCGGCGAGCTGAAGCGCCCGCATCATGTCTGCGGTCAGTGCGGCCATTATGACGGCCGCGAGGTCGTTCAAGCCGGCAAGGCCCTGAAGGCTGCCATCCGTCTCTGAGCGCAAGGCGGGCTGAGCGCATGCCGTCTCCGTCGGATCTCCCGGCACCGGCCGCGTCGGGCCTGGCCCAGGACTCTGCCTCGGAGCTTGGCCAAAGCCCTGGCGTAATCCCTGGGCGGGACGACACCGGCACGCGCTCTCCCGACTACGCGCTGGTCGTCGATGCGATGGGTGGCGACGGCGCACCCAACATCGTCATCGACGGTCTGGCGCTCTCCGCCAAGCGCCACCCGGGGGCGCGGATCCTGCTGGTCGGCGACGAGGCCGTGCTGGTGCCGCTACTGGCTGCATCGCCGGCCCGGGCGATCTGCACGGTGCGGCACGCCGGATCGTTGATCAGCAACGAACTCAAGGGAACCGCCGCGCTGCGTCTGCGCGATTCGTCGATGCGGATCGCGATGGATGCGGTGTCCGGCGGCGAGGCGCTCGGCGTCGTCTCGGCCGGCAATTCCGGCGCGCTGCTGGCGCTAGCCAAGATCGTCGTCAAGACCATCCCCGGGATCGACCGCCCGGCGCTGGCGGCGGTGAGCCCGTCGGCGCGCGGCGACGTGGTGATGCTCGATCTCGGCGCCAACGTCGCCTGCGACAGCCGCAACCTGGTCGAATTCGCCATCATGGGCGAGGCGTTCGCCCGCGTCGTGCTCGGCCTTCCGTCGCCGACCATCGGCCTGCTCAATGTCGGCTCCGAGCAGATGAAGGGCGACGATCGTCTGCGCCAGGCCGCCGACAGGCTGCGGACCAGCCCGATGGCGGCGCAGTTCCATGGCTTCGTCGAGGGCCACGACATCACCGCCGGCACCACCGACGTGGTGGTCACCGACGGCTTCACCGGCAACGTGGCGCTGAAGACCGGCGAGGGGGCGATGAAGCTGGCCGGAACCCTGCTCAAGCAGGTCTTCAAGGCCAACCTGCTGTCGCGCCTGGCCTATCTGCTGGCGCGCCCAGGGCTGGACCGGATGCGCGAGTGGCTCGACCCGCGCCGCTACAACGGCGCGGTGCTGCTCGGGCTGAACGGCGTGGTGGTCAAGTCGCATGGCGGCGCCGACGCGGAGGGTTTCGCCCACGCCGTCGATGTCGCCATGGACATGGTCACCCACCGCTTCAACGAGCGCATCCGCTCGGGGATCGGCCAGCTCTCGGCGTCCGCGCCCGCCACCATCCTGGAGCCGCCCCAGGATCCACGGTGCCCGGACGACCTGCCCGATGCACCGCATCTGGGCGACCGGCAGCTCCCGAGCCGGCTCGCCACCACCGGCTGACACGCCTGCCACCCGCCAGCTCACAGACCGACGGACCCGCATGTCGTTCCGCTCCCTTTTTCTCGGCGTCGGCACCTACCTTCCCGAGAAGGTGGTGACCAATGCCATGCTCGCCGAGCAGGTCGAGACCTCGGACGAATGGATCCGCGAGCGCACCGGCATCGCGCAGCGCCATCTGGCGGGCCCGCACGAAAGCTGCGCCTTCATGGCCACCGCGGCGGCGCGCCAGGCGCTGGCGGACGCCGGACTAGGTCCGGACCGAGTCGATGCCGTGCTGGTGGCGACCGCGACCCCGGACCAGGCGTTTCCCGCCACCGCGGTGCGGGTGCAGGCGGCGCTGGGCATGAGCGGCGGGTTCGGCTTCGATCTCGCCGCTGCGTGCAGCGGCTTCATCTATGCGCTGGCGATGGCGGATTCCCTGATCCGCAGCGGCAGCGCCAGGACGGTGCTGGTGATCGGCGCCGAGGTCTATTCGCGGATCCTCGACTGGTCCGACCGCACCACCTGCGTGCTGTTCGGCGACGGCGCCGGTGCGGTGCTGCTGGGCGCCGGCCCGGCCGACGGCGCCGGGCTGCTGTCGACGCATCTGCATTCCGACGGCAGCATCGGCGATCTGCTCTATGTCGACGGCGCGGTCGGCCAGCGCGAGGCGACCGGATTCCTGCGGATGAACGGGCGGGAGATCTTCCGCCATGCGGTCGCCAAGCTGGCCGGTGCGGTGGACGAGGCGCTGGCCGCCAACCATCTGACCCAAGCCGACGTGGACTGGCTGGTGCCGCACCAGGCCAACAAACGGATCATCGACGCGATGGGCCGCAAGCTCGGCCTTCCGCCGGAGCGGGTGGTGGTGACGGTCGACCGCCATGCCAACACGTCGGCGGCGTCGATCCCGCTCGCCTTCGCCGAGGCGGTGCGTGACGGCCGGATCAAGCGCGGCGACCTGGTGCTGATGGAAGCGCTCGGCGGCGGACTCACCTGGGGTTCGGCATTGCTCAGGATGTGACCGGCCGATTTGGCATCGCTTCGCCTGATTGGTGTCGTTCGGGATACAGTCGCCGACTGTCGTGCAATCTCATCGATTTCCGCTAGATCGTTGGTTTGACGGCTCTTGGTGGCATGCTTACGGTCGCGCGATGAGCACCGTGACGCGCGCTGGCCTCGCCGAGCATATCTACACGCAGGTCGGACTCTCGCGAAACGAGTCCGCCGCGTTGCTGGAGGCGGTGCTCGAGCGGATCGCCGGCGCGCTCGCGTCCGGCGATCCGGTCAAGATCAGCGGTTTCGGCACCTTCACGGTGCGCCAGAAAGGAAGGCGGGTCGGGCGCAATCCCAAGACCGGGGTCGAGGTGCCGATCCTGCCGCGTTCGGTGCTGGTGTTCCGACCGAGCCAGGTGCTGAAGGCGCGGGTGAATGGCCGCGACCCGACCGGTGAGGACGATTCCGCATGAGCCATTCGGGAAACTGGCCGGACGACGCGGACCACGAGCCGGATCGGGAGCCCGGCCACGATCACACGTCCGACGATCTCGACCAGATCGGCGTGCAACCTGCGTCGCGGCTCAAGAAAAGCCCGTCTGCTTTCCGCACCATCAGCGAGGTAGCGGACGATCTTCACATCCCGCAGCATGTCTTGCGGTTCTGGGAGACGCGTTTTCCGCAGGTCAAGCCGCTCAAGCGCGGCGGCGGCCGGCGCTATTACCGCCCGGACGACATCGCGCTGCTGCGCCGCATTTCCGATCTGCTCTACATCCAGGGCTACACCATCAAGGGCGTGCAGCGTCTGCTGCGCGAGGGCGACGGCACCCTGACCGGCGAGCTGCCGCCGCCGGACGTCGCCGAGCGCGACGACGACGATCTGTTCCAGGGTCTCCCGGCCAGCCCGGTTCCGTCCCGGCCGCCGGCCCCGGCCTCCGTGGCGCCCACCGCGCCGCCGCCGCCGCCACCCCGGGACACGGCGATGGAGGACGAGATCCGTCGCCTGCGCGGCGTGCTGCGGACGGTGCTGGGCGAGCTCGAACTGCTGCGCGAGCGCCTGCCGCTCTGACGCGCTTCCCGAACGGTAGCAGCATCAGGCTGTAATCCGTTGAAATTCCGTAATTTAAAGTAGGCGGCCGTCCAGTCCGCTGGTCGATGCCGAGCGGCTGATCGACTCGCTCGCCGGATTGCGGTCCGGCCGGAGCCCTGCTAGACCGCGCTTGCCGAAGGCATTCGGGCAGTAGCGCAGCCTGGTAGCGCATCAGTCTGGGGGACTGGGGGTCGTGGGTTCGAATCCCGCCTGCCCGACCAAAACGCCCCGATTTGCTTATCCATCCTGGTTCGCGGCCGCGGTGGCGTTCTCGGGAGCGGTCCATTCGCGCCAGAGCAGGATCAGCGCCGCCATGATCGCCGGGCCGACGAACAGCCCGATCAGGCCCCAGGCCTCGACGCCGCCGAGAATGCCGAGCAGCACCCACAGGAACGGCAGCTTGGTGGCGCCGCCGATCAGCACCGGCCGAACGAAATGGTCTGACACGAACACCACCACCATGCCGCCGGCGAACAGCAGCACCGCGGTCAGGGTCGAGCCCTGCGCCAGCACCAGCGCCGAGGCCAGCCCGATCGCCAGCACCGCGCAGAACGGGATCATCGCCGCGACCGCGGTCAGCAGGCCGAACAACGTGGGATGCGGCGTGCCGGCGATCGCGTAGGCGCCGCCCAGGATCACGCCCTCCGCCAGGCCGACCAGCACCAGCCCGTCGAAGGTGCCGTGCACCGAGGCGATCATCTGGCGGCCGACCCGCTCGCCGCGGGCGCCGAACGCACGGCGGCTGGCCACCAGCAGGCCGCGCGTGACCGACTCGCCCTCCCGGAACAGGAAGAACAGGGTGATGATGGAAAAGCCGAACAAGGTCGCGCGATGCGCAAGCTGGGTTCCGAGCTGGCGGGTCATGCGCAGGTTGTTCGACGATTTCATGGTGTTGAACAGGTCGGAGGCGTCGTCCGGCGTGGCCAGATGCTGCTGCCACCAGGCGCTCGCGGCGTCGTGGCCGACCGGCAGGCGGCCGATCCAGGACGGCACCGGAACGCCGGTGTGGCGGGCATGCTCCATCCAGGCCAGCACGCCCTGCGCCTCGCGCGCCGCCTCGAAGGCGATCAGCGACAGCGGGATCAGGAACACCAGGGCGATCATCGCCGTGAACAGCAGCGGCAGGAGGAGGTTATGCTTCCCGGGCGGCCAGCGCCGCTTGGCGCGCTGGAACAGCGGCCAGGTGGCGATCGCGAAGATCAGCGCCCAGACCAGCGCCGGCAGGAAGTCGCGCAGCGTGTAGAGGCCGAGAAGGGCCAGCAGCACCGCCAGGGTCGTCCTGGCCACCTGCTGCGTTGCGTTCAGACGGCTGGCCTTGCAGTCGTCGGTGGAACGCTCGGATTCGCTCGTCTGCATCGGGGCTCCTGGCGGAAAATATGGGACCCTGCATGCCCCTCTCTCATAAAATGCAGGATTTCAACACTTTGGGCGAGGGGGTGCGATCCCGCTTGACGATCGGCGGCCGGATGGGTGCCAGATGACTCCATCATCGGAACAGCCCGGAGGCCGCATGAGCCAGACCGCCTCGCGCACCCACCACGTCGCCGCGACGCCGGACACGGTGCAGTTCGGGCTGTTCGATGCCGCGATCCCGCCGGTGCTGACCGTGGAGTCGGGCGACGTCGTGACGATGGAGTGCCTGTCCGGCGGCCGGGAGGTGATGCCGGAAGATGCGGATGCGTTCCCGATCCCGCCGGCGTTGCGCGCGATCCATGAGGCGAACCTGTCGCGGATCGGCACCCACATGATCACCGGACCGGTGGCGGTGCGCGGCGCGATGCCGGGCGACATGCTCGAGGTCAGGATCGAGGCGGTCGAGCCCGGCTCGGACTGGGGCTATTGCGGTTTCCGGCCGCTGGCCGGGACCATCCCGGAGGATTTCGACGCCCGTTTCCTCAGCCACATCCCGGTCGACCGGGCTCGCGGAGTCTGTCGCCTGCCCTGGGGGCCGGAACTCAGGCTGGCGCCGTTCTTCGGCATCATGGGGGTGGCGCCGCCCGCCGCGCACGGGCGCCTGTCGAGCAAGGAGCCGCGCGCGTTCGGCGGCAATCTCGACAACAAGGAGCTGGTCGCCGGCAGCATCCTGTATCTGCCGGTGTTCGTGCCGGGCGCGCATTTCTCCGCCGGCGACGGGCACGGGCTGCAGGGCGACGGCGAGGTGTGCGTGAACGCGCTGGAGATGTCGCTGAACGGCCGCTTCACGCTGGTGCTGCACAAGGGCAGCGCGGCGGCGCCGCTGCTGCGCATGCCGCGCGCCGAGACGCCGACCCACTGGATCAGCATGGGCATGAACGAGGATCTCGATCAGGCGATGAAGCAGGCGCTGCGCGAGATGATCGCGCTGATCTGCGCGCGGACCGCGCTGTCGCGCGCCCAGGCCTATCAGACCTGCTCGCTGGCGGTGGATTTCCGGGTGACGCAGACGGTGAACGGCGAGAAGGGCATCCACGGCATGTTGCGCAAGGGGCTGCTGTTCTAGATGCGCCGGCTGCTCCCGCCCGCCTTCCTGCCCGCCTTCCTGCTCCTGGTCGTGCTCCGGCCGGTGGACGCCGCAACGCCGGCTGCCGGGCCGGTCGCGTCCAGGACGATCATCCTCGACACCGACATCGGCGACGATATCGACGATGCGTTCGCGCTGGCGATGATCCTGGCGTCGCCGTCGCTGCATCTCGCGGCGGTCTCGACCAGCATGGGCGACACGGCGTTGCGCGCTAGGCTGACGCGGCGCTTCCTGCGCGCCGCCGGCCGCACCGACATCCCGGTGCTCGCCGGGCCGTCCACCGCACCCGGCACCGTGTTCACCCAGGCGGAATGGGCGCGCGCCGAGCCACCGCTGTCGGGCGGCGAGCCGGACGCGGTGCGCGGCATGCTCGCGCTGCTGCGACGCGCGCCGGACCGCAGCGTGACCCTGGTGGCGCTGGCGCCGCTGACCACGGTCGGGGCGATGATCGCCCGCGATCCGGCGACCTTCCGCAGGCTCGCCGGGGTGGTGATGATGGGCGGGTCGATCGCGCGGGGATATGGCGCCGCGGCGGGCACCACCGGACCCACGCCCAGCCGCGAATACAATATCGAGAAGGACCCGGCCGGCTTGCGCGCCCTGCTCGGCTCCGGGGTCCCGGTGACGCTGTTTCCGGTCGATGCCACCGAGATCGCGCTGGAGCGCGACGACCGCGCGCCGATCCTGGCGCAGCCGACCGGCGTCGGTCGGGCGCTGGCGGATTTGTACGAGCTCTGGAAACAGGCCAGCCGCAGGGGCGACACGCCGGTGCTGTTCGATGCGGTGCCGGTGGCCCACCTGCTGCGTCCGCCACTCTGCACGCCGTCGCCGCTGCGTCTGCGGGTGGACGAAGCCGGCTTGACGATCCCGGTGTCAGGACCGGCCAATGTCTCCGCCTGCCTGACCAGCGACCGGGCTTCGGTGCTGTCGGTGGTGACGAGCCTGCTGGCCCCGGACCGGCGGGAAGCCGATCCGGGGCAGGGCGTCAGGCGGCCTTGAGGCGGGCCTCGGCGAACTCGTAGTTGGCGAGCTTGTCGAGGAAGTTGGTCACGTAGTCGGGGCGGCGGTTCTGGAAGTCCAGGTAGTAGGCGTGCTCCCAGACGTCGAGGCCGAGCAGCGCGGTGCCGGCGTTCTCAGCCAGCGGGTTGGAGCCGTTCGGGGTCTTGGTCACCTTGAGCTTGCCGTCGGTGCCCAGCACCAGCCAGGCCCAGCCGGAGCCGAACTGGGTGGTGGCGGCGGTCTTGAAGGCGTCCTTGAACGCCTCGACGCTGCCGAAATCCGCGGCGATCTTGCTCTCGAGGCTGGACGGGATGCCGCCGCCGTTCGGCGACAGGCCCTGCCAGAACAGGATGTGGTTCCAGTGCTGGCCGGCATTGTTGAACACCGGCGCCATGTCGGTCTTGCCGTGGGTGAAGGCGATGATCTCATCGAGCGACTTGCCGGCCAGTGCCTCGTTCTTCTCCACGAAGCCGTTCAGCGCGGTGACGTAGGCCTGGTGATGCTTGCCGTGATGCAGTTCCAGCGTCTGCTGGCACATGCCCTTGGCCGCGAGCGCGTTGGGCGGATAAGGCAGGGCGGGGAGTTCGAAGGCCATGGGCTGTTCTCCTTTTTCGGGACGTTCCCGACAGGTGTGGCCCGACAGCTATGGGCGGCCCACCGACCCGTCAAGACGCGGTTCGCGGCTGTGGAGGGATGGCACGCCTTGCCGGGATGCGGCGTCCGGCTCATTGGGACGGCATGACCCTCGAACGCGAAGCGGCGGCCGGTCGTTTCACCGATCTCGCCCGGCAGGCCGATCCGGACCGTTTCCTGACCGTGCTGCCGGCGCCGCCGGCGCAGCGCACGGCGCTGTGCGTGCTGATCCTGCTGAACCACGAGCTGGTCCGCGCCACCGAACAGCCATCGGCCCGCTCCGGCGCCGGCCCGATCGCCGCGTTGATCCGGCTGCAATGGTGGCGCGAGGTCATCGAGAATTCACGCGCCGACTGGCACAACCAGCCGGTCGCGGTCGCGGTCCGCGCGCTGCTGGACCAGGGACGGGTGCGGATGGAGACGCTGCTGACGCTGATCGGCGCGCGCGAGGCCGAGGCGGAGGGCCTGGAGACGGTCGAGTCGTGGCGCCAGGCGATGCTGGACGGACCCGGCGGGCTGCAGCGCGCGATCGGCGAGCTGCTGGGGGTCGACCCGTCGCAGGCCGACCGGCTGGCAGCGGCGGGCGCCGCGTATGGATGCGGCGCGCTGCGGCGCCATCTTCCGGCCCTGCTGGCCAACGAGCGCGGCATTCTGCCGGCTGCGATCGAAACCACCCGGCCGGTCGCCGAGTTGCGGGCGTTCCTGGCCTCCGAAGGCGAGCGGTTCCTGGCGCTGGCCGGCGCGCAGCGTGCGTCGCCTGGCCAGCGTGCCGCCTGGCTGCCGCTGGTGCTGGCCAGGCGGGATCTGCGTGGCGACGGCGCGGCGTTCGACCGGAGCGCCGGCGCAAGGGGTCTGGGAGACCGCCTCGCCGTGCTGGCGGCGGCGATCGGTCGGTGACGGGAACAGGAGGACGAGCATGAGCATGGGTCTGGACGCATTGCAGCCCGGCAAGGTGGCGCTGGTGACCGGCGGCGCCTCGGGGATCGGTCTGGCCGCGTGCCGGAGGTTCGCTTCCCTGGGGATGCGGGTGGCGATCATCGACCTGCCCGGCGCGGCGCTGGAGCGGGCCGCGAAGGAGGTCTGCGACCATTCCGGCGACCAGGATCGTGCGCGTGGCTTCGCCGCCGACGTGTCGTCGCGTCCGGAGATGCGCGCGCTGGCCGACCAGGTGCGCGGCTGGGCGGGAACGATCGACCTGGTGATGGCGAACGCGGCGGTCCAGCCCGGCAGCGCCGTGCTGGGGCCGGACGCGCAGTGGGACAGCGTGCTGTCGGTCAATCTGCACGGCGTGATCGAGACGGTGCGGGCGATCCTGCCTGGCATGATCGAGCAGGGCGGGCCGGGACTGGTGATCGTCACCGGCTCCAAGCAGGGCATCACCACCCCGCCCGGCGACCCCGCCTACAATGTCGCCAAGGCCGGAGTGAAGGCGTTCGCGGAAGCGGTGCAGCACGATCTGCGCAACCGCGCCGGCTGCCGGATCGGCGCGCATCTGCTGATCCCGGGCTTCGTGTTCACCGCGCTCACCAGGGGCGACCGGACCGAGAAGCCGGCGGCGGCCTGGACCCCGGAGCAGACCATCGATTTCATGATGACCAGCCTCAACCGCGGCGATTTCTACATCCTGTGCCCGGACAACGACGTGTCGCGGGCCACCGACGAGCGGCGCATCCTCTGGGCGGCCGGCGACATCGTCGAGAACCGGCCGCCTCTGTCGCGCTGGCACCCGGATTATGGCGACGCGTTCCAGGCGTTTCTCAAGGCGCCGCCAGGGTCCGCCTGAAGAAGGCCACTACCGCCGCGTCGAAGCCGGCGTGGAACGCCGCGCGGTCGAACCCGCCGCGCTCGCCGCAGATCGCCGGCGCCGCCTTGGCCAGGGCGGCGCTGCAGGGGGCGAGGAAGTCCCAATGGTCCGCGCCGGGAACGTCGTGATACTCGACCGGCGTTCCTGCGCGTCGCAGCCCAGCCAGCACCGGTTCGACGAAGTCGGGCGCGGGCTCGACCTGGTCCTGCCGCGCCTGCCAGAGCTGCACCGGAGCATGCACCCCGGCCAGTCCGGCTTGCCCGAAGCTGAAGCCCAGCGCCGGCGCGGCGACGACCACGGCGCGGATGCGCGGGTCGTGCGCCCAGCCGGCGTCGGCTCGGATCGGCGCGGGATGCGATCGCAGCAGCGCGCAGGCATAGTTCGCCGCATGGGCGGCGCAGAACGGCGCGACGCGCGCGAGATCGGGAACGCCGCCGGCGACCACCAGCACGGTCAAACCGCCGGAGGAGAAGCCGAACAGGCCGATCGCGTCCGGATCGACCGCGTCGCGGCCCGACCAGTCTGTCAGCACCGCGTCGATCGTGTCGCGGATCTGACGCGGCCGCGCCGGCAGGTCGGTGGCATGGCTCTGGTCGCGGTAGTTGTCGCCGGCATGGGTCGGCGCCGCCACCACGAACCCGGCGGCGGCGAGCGCCAGCGCGGTGTCGAGATGGCCGCCGAACCAGCCGCCGTTGCCGTGCGACATCACCACCAGCGCGTGGCGACCGGCTTGCACCGGCGCGTTCTCGGCGACCTGCTGCTGCAGCAGCCCGATGGCATGCGGCGTCGCCGGCGAGTCGGTCGGATACCAGATGCCGACCGGCAGCGGGACGCCGTCCGGCTGCGGCACCGCGATCCTTGTGAAGCCGACCTGGGAGGCAGAGGCGCCTTCAGCGACCGCCACCAGCGCCAAGACCGCCAGGCTGGCCAGCAGGACGATGCAGATCGGGTTGAACCGCCCCATCTCAGGCCGCCTTCAGATCGAGCCGCGGCGCCGCGCGGTAATGACCGCGCAGGGCGATCGCCCAGCCGACGAAATAGCCGGCGGTGGCGCCGGAGACCGCGCGTCCAAGCAGGAACAGCATCGAGTGTTGGTCCGGATGCAGGATCGCGGCGACGGCGAACACGTATTGCAGCACGAACACGCCGACGTTGCGGACCAGTGGCACCACGCTGCCCGGCCGGCGCACCAGCCTCGCCTCGTCGTCCACCCCCAGCAGGCGCGGGCTGGTCAGCATGCCGAGCGGCGCGAACAGCAGCAGGGCGGCGAGCCAGGCCAGCATCGCCGGAAGCCCGGCGTGACGCGCAAGGAGGCTCACCAGACCCATGGCGACGAACATCAGCGGCACGATCAGCATGCGCCAGATCGTCACCGTCTGCGGGCGAAGGGCGCGGACGCCCTGATAGACCAGGTAGGCGAGCAG
>CAIMSN010000141.1 GCA_903844135.1 uncultured Rhodospirillales bacterium
AGCAGGATCAGCGCCAGGGACAGTCTGGTGGTGGTGATGTCGGCCAGGACCGCGAAGGCGTTGACGACGTGGCCATGGGTCGCGGCGGCCGCGTAGGCGCCGACCAGGCTGACCAGCAGCGCGCCGACGCAGGCCGCCGACAGCGTGCCGATCCACATGTCGCGTCGCGAGCGGGAGTAGCGGCAGAAATCCGCGGCGTCGGTGATCATCGTCAGCCAGGTCGCGGTCGCGGTGTTGAACCAGATCATGAACACCAGCCAGTGCGTCTGCGCAGCCTGGAAGCCGAACACCGCGCGCGGCGCGAAGGCCGGATCAGCATGGGTGGCGAGGGTGACGGCGATCCAGGCCAGGATCGCCAGCTTCACCGGCAGGGCGATCCGCGACAGCAGCTTGAGCGAGCCGTAGCCGATCGTGGCCACCGTCGCCTGCAGCGCCCCGAACGCGAGGCTGACCGGAAGCAGCCCGTGCGGCGTGCCGGTCCAGCGGTCCAGCACGGCGACGATCGCCAGCGACCCGGCGACGGTCTGGAAGCCGAACCAGTAGATCGAGGCGATGGTCCGCAGGCTCGACGGGATCAGCTTGGCGCCGCGCAGGCCGAACGCCATGCGGGTCGCAGCCTGGCCGGGGATACCGTGATCGACGCCGGCGGTCGCCATCACCACGTAGGCCAGGAACGCGGCGAGGGTGCCGCCGGTCTGCGCCAGCACTGCCTGCCAGACCGGCAATCCTGCCGCGACCGACATCCCGGCGACCAGAATCTGTCCCGGATTGATCTGGAAATTGATGATGATGCTGAACAGGTCCTGCCAGCGGACCGTCTTCAGCGCCGGATCGACCGGCTCTATGCCGGCGCGCTCGATGCCGCGCGGGCCGGAACCGGTTGCTGGAACGAGGTCGGCGGTGCTGGCGGACATGGGCGAACCGTTGCTGGCGTCCGGCGTGTGTCGCAAGCGCCGTGCCAGTCCTGACGGCCGGATCAGTGCGGCGAGCCGCCCGCTCCGGGCGCCGGCACGGTCTTTGGCGCGGCCGACGGGGCAGGGGTCGGGGAAGCGACCGGCGGCCCAGGTGCCGAGGCAGGGGCCGGCGCCGGGGCAGGCGTCGGGGCGGGCGTCTGGGCAGGAGGCGGGGCAGGGGGCGCCGGCGGCTCGATCCGCAGCGTCCCGCCGGCGCCGGCCAGGATCAGCCCGCCATCCGCGGTCTCGGCCATCGACAGGATCGGAAACGGCGCCTTGGCCGGACCCGCCTCCAGATGCGGATTGTCCGGCTTGCCGGTCAGGGTCCAGGTCATGCCGCCGGAATCGCCCAGCAGCACCGCGCCGTTGCGCTTCAGCAGCCCGGCGGTGAAGGCGTTCTGGGTCGGCACGTCGATCTGGTGCCAGGCCGAGGCCTTGGTCGACGCCGCCGGCTGCGCCAGCGTGCCGGCGAAGGCGTTGCCCTGCTGGCCGTAGATCACGATGCCGAACCGGCCGGCGTCGAGCGCGCCGAACAGGCTGGCCTCGGTCGGCGAGGCGATCCGCTGCAGACCGTCCTCCGGCCGTCCGGCCAGCAGGATGCCGTGCGCGCCATCGACCACCATCACCCCGTCGCGCTCGGCCATGCCGAGCAGCGGCAGCCCGTCCGGATCGTCGATCGCCGCCGACCAGGGATGCCAGTGCTTGCCGCCATCCTGGGTCTCGAGCGCCATCCGCTCGGAGCCGATGGTGCGCAGCGTGTCGCTGCCGTCGGTCTGCAGCAGCAGGAACGGGCGCGACGGGTTGCTGCTGCCGAGGCGCCGCGCGGCGTCGATCGCGCGCTCGCGGTTGGCGTCGGACTGATTGTCGGCCAGGGCGGAGTCGAGGGTGATCTGCGCCGCGCGCGGGCCGTCCATCACCAGGGTCCAGTCCTCGCCGGCATCGTCCGTGCGCAGCACGACGCCGTAATGGCCGATCGCCCAGCCGGTATTGTCGTCGCTGAACCCGACCGCGGTCAGCGTCGCCTGCACCGGCGGCTGCACCTGGCGCCAGCTCAGCCCCTCGTCGTCCGACAGCATGATCAGCCCGTCGATGCCGACCGCGACCAGGCGCGGGCCGGCACGCGTCACCGCCTCGACCAGGCTGGTCTGCGGATGCGCGACCAGGGCGGCCTCGCTGTCGAGAGGACCGGTCGGACGCGGTGCTGGCGCCGGCGGCGCCGGCGGCGGAGGCGGCGCGATCGCCGGCCTGGCGGCCTGGTGGCCGTGCTGGCTCCTGGATGGCTCTGCCTTCTGCGGTTCGGCACCCAGCGCGGACGCTGCCGGGATCACCGCGCTGTATCCCAAGGCGACGCACAGCAGCGCGGCGCGGACCAAGGGAGAGATCGTCGCAGGCGTCGTCGGCATCGGGTCGTTCTCTCCGCGCGGAGGCGGCACAGTAGCGCAACCGCCGCGCCGTGCGAGAGCCGCGGTTCCCGCTAGCCGGTGCGACCGTCTATGCTACCGGGATGAAGGCAAGACGCGATGCGGCGCTTCCCGGTCCGGGTGCGGCGGACCTGTTCGGCGCGGGAGACGCCGCGCCGGGTCCGGGCGGCGAGCCCGAGCATGCCGTCCGGAACCGGCCGCTGGCCGACCGGCTGCGTCCGGCCTCGCTCGACGCGGTGGTCGGCCAGCCGCATCTGCTCGGGCCCGACGGGGCGCTGCGCCGGATGCTGGAGCGCGGATCGCTGGCCAGCCTGATCCTGTGGGGCGGGCCGGGCGTCGGCAAGACCACCATCGCCAGGCTGCTGGCGGAAGCGGCCGGGCTCCGCTTCGTCCAGCTCTCGGCCGTGTTCTCCGGCGTCGCCGATCTCAAGCGGGTGTTCGACGAGGCCGCCCGCAGGCAGGCGGCGACCGGTGAGGCGACGCTGCTGTTCGTCGACGAGATCCATCGCTTCAACCGGGCGCAGCAGGACGGATTCCTGCCGGTGGTGGAGAACGGCACCGTGGTCCTGGTCGGCGCCACCACCGAGAACCCGTCCTTCGCGCTGAACGCGGCGCTGCTGTCGCGCTGCCAGGTTCTGGTGCTGCGCCGCCTGGACGAGGCGGCCCTGGTCGCGCTGCTCGACCGCGCCGAACAGGAGGCCGGCCGCGCGCTGCCGCTGAACGACGAGGCCAGGACCACGCTGATCGCCATGGCCGATGGCGACGGGCGCTATCTGCTGAACATGGTCGAACAGTTGCTGGTCCTGGAGGATGCGGCGCCTCTGGACAGCGCCGGGCTGTCGTCGCTGCTGGCGAAGCGGGCGGCGCTGTACGACCGCGATCGCGAGGAGCACTACAACCTGATCTCCGCGCTGCACAAATCGCTGCGCGGGTCGGATCCGGACGCGGCGCTGTACTGGTTCGCCCGCATGCTGAGCGGCGGCGAGGATGCGCGCTTCATCGCCCGCCGTCTGACCCGCTTCGCCGCCGAGGATGTCGGCATGGCCGATCCCGGCGCGCTGACACAGGCGATCGCCGCCTGGGAGACATACGAGCGGCTCGGCTCCCCCGAAGGCGAACTCGCCCTGGCGCAGCTTGTGGTCTATCTCGGGACCGCGCCGAAATCGAACGCGGTCTACAAGGCGTTCGGCGCGGCGATGCGCGCGGCGAAGGAGACCGGCAGCCTGATGCCGCCGGCGCATATCCTCAACGCCCCGACCCGGCTGATGAAGGAGATCGGCTACGGCAAGGGCTACGCCTACGACCACGATACCGAGGAGGGTTTCTCCGGCCAGGACTACTTCCCGGACGGCATGGACCGGACCCGGTTCTATCGTCCGAGCCGGCGCGGCTTCGAGAGCGAGATCACGAGAAGGCTGGACAGTTGGGCGAAGCTGAGGGACAGCCAGCGCCCATGAGCCCGTTCGCATGAGTGTCGTCAATCTGCCCGTGACCGAGGACGAAGCCGAGATCCGTCTGGATCGCTGGTTCCGCCGCCATTATCCGCACCTCACCCAGGGCGCGCTGCAGAAGCTGTGCCGTACCGGCCAGGTCAAGGTCGACGGCAGGAAAGTCGAGACCTCGACCCGGCTGATGCCGGGCCAGAGCGTCCGGGTGCCGCCGATCCCCAACGCCGCGAAGCCGGCGCCGATCGTCCCCGTGATCGACGAGCACGACGCCAAGGAGATGGCGCGCATGGTGCTCTATCGCGACGACCAGATCATCGTGCTGAACAAGCCGGCCGGTCTCGCGGTGCAGGGCGGGCCGGGCATCGTGCGTCATGTCGACGGCCTGCTCGACGCGCTGCGCGACGGGTCCGAGCACCGGCCGCGCCTGGTGCACAGGATCGACCGCGACACCTCCGGATTGCTGCTGCTGGCGCGCAGCCCCGGGGTCGCGGCAAAGCTGGCGGCATCGTTCCGCACCCGCGAGGTCAAGAAGATCTACTGGGCGGTGGTGGCCGGGAAGCCGAGTCCGGCCGAAGGGGTGATCGATCTGCCGCTGGCCCGTCTCGGCGCCGGCCCCGGCGCGCTGACCATCGCCGCGGAGCGCGACGACGAGGATTCCGCGCATGCGCTGACCGAATACGCGGTGCGCGACGCCGCGGCGCGCAAGCTCTCCTGGCTGGAGCTGTCGCCGCTCACCGGCCGCACCCATCAGTTGAGGGTGCATTGCGAGGCACTGGGCACGCCGATCCTGGGAGATCCGAAATATGGCGGCGACGCGGCGCATCTGGACGGGTTTCCCGACCGGTTGCACCTGCATGCGCGGGCGCTGGACATACCGCATCCGGCCGGCGGCCGGCTGCGGCTCGAGGCGGAGCTGCCGGCGCACATGAAGGACACGTTCCGGCTGCTCGGCTTCGAGGCCGGGCAGACGCGTGCATCCAGGCGGAGTTAGCTGATGGTGTCACCCGCATTCCCGGAGCGGCCTCCTGGCAGGACTCCTGGCAGGAGTCCGGGCCGGCGTCCGGTGCGCCGGTTCGTCGCGGCGCTGTTGCTGATCGCGCTGCTCGTGCTGCTGCTGCTGGCAGGCGGCGCGTTTTTGGTGCAGTCGCGGCTCGACCAGACGGCGCTCAAGGCGCGGGTCGAGCGGCAGGTGCTGGCATCGACCGGGCGCCGGCTGACGCTGGGGTCGCTGCACATTCAGTTGCTGCCGGTGCCGATGGTGGTCGCCGACGATATCGCCTTCGCCGACATGCCGGACGGCGCGCGCCCCGCCATGCTGACCGCCGGCGAACTCTCGGCGCATCTGGCCATGTGGCCGCTGGTGCATCATGTGGCGCGCCTGGAAGGCGTGACGCTGACCGCACCGGACCTGCTGCTGGAACGCGATGCGGACGGCGTCGCGAACTGGCAGATGCATCCGGTCGAAACGGCATCCTCGGCCGGTCCCGCCGGCACGCCGGAGGGCGGCGAACGCTGGCGCGTCGAGATCGGCAGCGTTCGGCTGCTCGATGGCAAGGTGGCCTGGCAGGACGCGCTGCGCGGCTGGACCGGCGAGGCCAGGCTGGACCGGCTGGACGGCACCGGACTGGCCGGCGACAGCCCGATCGTCGATCTGGGCGGCCATCACGGCGCGGCCGGTTTCAGCCTCCGGCTGGCGACCGGCGCCCTGTCCCGCCTGACCGGCGCGACCTCGAAGGGTCCGGCCTGGCCGCTGCATCTGGCCGCGCGCACCGAGCGCAACGAGCGGCAGGATGCCAGCCTGACGATCGACGGCACGCTGGCCGATCCACTGCGCGCGCGCAGTTTCGCGCTCGATATCGCGCTGCAGGCCGACCGTCCGGACGGCATGAACGCGCTGTTCCCGAAGGCCGCGATACCGCCGCTCGGTCCGATCACCCTCAACACCCGGCTGGTCGACCAGGCGCAGGCGGACGCGCCGGCCGCGGCGCCGCTGCTGGAGCGGCTCTCCCTGGTGGCCGGCGGGATCGATGCCGGCGCGCTGCTGCCTCGTCCCTGGACCAGGGGCCTGACCATCCGGAGCCTCTCGATCGCGGCGCCGAGCCGTGCCGCCCCAGTGGCGATCGCCGTCGAAGGCGACTGGCAGGGACGCGACCTGGCCGTGCATGGAACCGCCGGGACCCTCGACGACTGGCATGACGGGCTGGACGGCGTGGCCAAGGCGCCGTTCGACCTGGCGCTCGTCGCCGGGGATGCGCAGGCCACGCTCAAGGGCGTCGCGAAGGCCGCGCGGGGGGCGACCCAGGCGAGCCTGGCGCTCAAGGCGACGATCCCGTCGCTGCGCGCGCTGGTCCCGGTCGGGCCGGCCCTGACCGGTCTCGGCCTGTCGGCGACCCTGGCGCTCGGCCCCGGCCGCAGCCTCGGCCTGACCGGCCTGTCGCTCGACTCGAAGCAGCTCGGACTGGCCGGCGACGCGACCATCGTCGCCGATCGCCGTCCGACCGTGACCGCGCGGCTGACCGCATCGCATATCGACGTCGATTCGCTCTGGGCCGGCTGGGTGTCGGCGCCGCCGCCAGAATCCCCGGGACCGGCGGCGGCGTCATCGGCTGCCGACGCCGCCAACCCGTCGCCGGCACCCCCGGGCGCTGCCCCGACCGATGCCGGTGCCCGGACCGGGGGGCAGGCCGTCACGCCCGTCGCTCCGGTCCCTGGGGGACACGAGATCCCGTTCGCGCAGTTGCGTCGCGCCGACCTCGATATCGGGCTGGATGCCGCCGCCGTCACGTTCGACGGCGACGGCTACAAAAGCCTCTCGACCAGGCTGTCGCTCAAGGACGGCGCGCTGTCGCTGTCACCGTTCACGGCGATCGGCCCGGCCGGGCCGATCGCCGGACAGATAGACGCCGACGCCGGGAAGCAGGCGGTGGCGCTGACCCTGCAGCCGTCGATGCTGCCGGCGGCGACCCTGGCGCGCTGGCTCGGCAAGCCGGCGGTGCTGGACGGCACCGTCGAACTCGTCGCCGCCCTGCAGGCGAGCGGCGCCACCAGCGACGCGCTCGCCGACGACGCCAGCGGCCATGCCGGCCTGTCGATGGTGGACGGCTCCATCTCCAACGCCGCCCTGGCCGGTCTGATCGGCCGGTCCGGCGGCGTGCCCGACCAGGGTCGCACCACGCTCCGCTGCCTGGCGCTGCCGGCGACCCTCGCAGGCGGGGTGGCGACGCTCGACCGGGTGGCGCTCTCGACCAGCCGCCTGACGGTGCAGGGAAGCGGCACGATCCGTCTCCGCGATGGCG
The DNA here is from genome assembly GCA_903844135.1 of uncultured Rhodospirillales bacterium. GTDB lineage: Bacteria > Pseudomonadota > Alphaproteobacteria > Acetobacterales > Acetobacteraceae > Lichenicola. The sequence goes on from CAIMSN010000141.1 coordinate 7,119, forward strand.
CGCTCGATCTGCATCTGCTGCCGCGCCTGTCGATCGGCACCAGCGGCGCGACCCTGCCGGTGAGGGTCGGCGGAACCGTCGACGGTCCGGTGGCGGCGCTCGATCCGGCCGCGCCGGGAGGCCGCTTCGCCCTGACCATCGGCGGCGGCGCACCGCCCGATCCGTGCGACGCGGCGCTGGAAGCGGCCAGGTTCGGCGCCGCCGGTCCTCGGCCCGGCGCCGCACCCGACGCCGGCCGGCACAAGCTGCCGAAGCCGATCGACATCCTGCGCGGGCTCGGTCTGTTCCATTGAGCGGCCAGAAGGGCGGGGGCCAGGCAAGCGGGGGCCAGGCAAGCGGGCAGGGGCCGCGACGGGTCTGGACCGGAGTCGCCGTGGTCCCGCACGGGACCGACGGCGACGGCTTCGTGGTGGCGCTCGACGGAAAGCCGGTCAGGCTGCCGTCCGGCGGCCCGCTGCTGCTGCCGAGCCGGGCGCTGGCGGACGCGGTCGCCGCGGAATGGGCGCAGGCAGGCGGCGGCGCGGTCGGCGGCCGCTATGCGCCGGACTCGCTCGGCCTGACCCGTCTCGCCGGCGCCCTACAGGAGCGGATCGCGGTCGCGCGCGACCAGGCGATCGGCGCGCTGCTGCGCTATCTCGACGGCGACGCGCTCTGCTATCGCGCCGCCCATCCGGCGTCCCTGGTGACGCGGCAGCAGGCCGCGTGGCAGCCCTGGCTGGACTGGGCGGCGCGACGGTTCGGCCTGGAGCTCGCGGTGACCCAGGGCGTGATGCCGCTCGCGCAGTCGGAGGCGGCGTCCAGCACCGCGCGCGCCATCCTGGATGCGCAGGACGATGCCGCATTGACCGCGCTCGGCGTGCTGGCGCCGCTGTCCGGCAGCCTCGTGCTGGGCCTCGCGGTGGTCGACGGGGCGCTGGACGCCGCGGAGGCGCATCGCCTGTCGCTGCTCGACGACTCCTTCCAGGCCGAACGCTGGGGCGCGGATGACGAGGCGGTTGCGCGCCACGCAGGGCTGCTCGACGATTTCGTCGAGGCGGAGCGGTTCCTGGCGCTGGCCCGATCGATCGGCCGGACGCATCTGCTGATCTCCGGACGGGTGCAGGGAGTCGGCTACCGCGCCTGGCTGCAGGACGCGGCGCAGCAGCGCGGTCTGACTGGGTGGACGCGCAATCTGTCGGACGGGCGCGTCGAAGCCCTGCTGTGCGGGCCTGAAGCTTCGCGAAACGCCCTGATCGCCCGCGCTGCGGCCGGACCCGCCATGGCGCGGGTCGACGGCGTCGCCGTGACGGGGCTTGCCCACGCCGCGCCGACGGTCGGCTTCGTGATCCGGTCGACCGGAAATTCTCCGGAACCCGTCTGAAACCATCGCGGCTCCGTAATAATCGTCTGGGCCGGGCAAGAATACGCAACGGTTGCAGAGCTCGATGATCCGTGATGATTGGTTACATCGACGGCGACGACTTCCTGATAGGGTCCGGCCGGCAATGAACATGGAGCGGAGCGACATGAACCTTCCGACACGCGCTGCAGAGACGACCACGCGAAACGGCAACACGCGGCTGCGTCGCCGTCTGGCCACGTTCGCCGCGCGCTGTGCCATGGGTTCGTGGGTGGTCCTGGCGGCCATGCCGGTCGCCGTCGTGGTGTTCTCGATCGCCTGACGGCGCGCCTGTCCTAGGCCGGCATCGCTAGGGCGAGGCCGGTTCCGGGACCATCACCGTCACCGTCGCCAGGCAGGCGATGCCCTCGCCGCGTCCGGTGAAGCCGAGCCGTTCCGTGGTGGTCGCCTTGACCGAGATCCGGTCGGTCCGGACCTGCAGCAGGTCCGCCAGCCGGGCGCGCATCGGCTCGGCGTAGGGTCCGATCTTCGGCCGCTCGCAGATCAGCGTGACGTCGGCGTTCACCAGCATGGCGCCGCGTGCCCTGATGCGCTCGCCGGCATGGACGAGGAAGCGGGCGCTGTCCGCATCCTTCCAGGCCTCCTCGCTGGGCGGAAAGAAGCGGCCGATATCGCCCTCCGCCAGCGCGCCGTAGATCGCGTCGCACAGGGTATGGATGCCGACATCGGCGTCCGAATGCCCAGCCAGGCCGCGCTCGAACGGCACCGTGATGCCGCACAGGATCAGCGCCCGACCGTAGGCGAAGGCATGCACGTCGAAGCCGCTGCCGGTGCGCGGCAGCAGGGTGGGCTCGGCCGGTCGTTCGAGACGCATCGCATCCTCCTGGTTGGTCAGCGCAAGATGGCGGGGAGCAATGCGGCGGGCCCGGGATCAGGTCAATATGCCGTCCCCGAGCCGACCCGGGCCGGCCCGTATCCTGCCTTGCGGCGATTGCACGCTTCTGCGGCAGCGACTAGTTTGCCCAAATCATGAGCAATGCCGGCCAGCCCCCTCCGACCGCGGCCAACAGCCTGGGCGCGACCCTGTCGCCGATCGACCTCGGCGGCGTGGTGATCGCGCAGCCGGTCATCCTGGCGCCGATGTCGGGCGTGACCGACCTGCCGTATCGGCGCCTGGCGCGGAAGATGGGCGCAGGGCTGGTGATCTCCGAAATGATCGCCTCCTGGGCGATGGTGCGTGAGAACCAGGCGACTCTGCGCATGGCGGAGATGGCGGACTCCGGCGAGGGATCGGGACCGAACGCGGTCCAGCTCGCCGGCTGCGAGCCGGAGGCGATGGCCCAGGCGGCCAGGATCGCCGTGGATCGCGGTGCCGACATCGTCGACATCAATTTCGGCTGTCCGGCCAAGAAGGTCGCGGTCGGCCAGCAGGCCGGCTCCGCGCTGATGCGCGACGAGCGTCTCGCGGCACGGCTGCTGGAGGCCACGGTCGGCGCCGTGAACGTGCCGGTGACGCTCAAGATGCGGATGGGCTGGGATCATGCCAGCCTCAACGCGCCGGCCCTGGCGCGCATCGCCGAGCAGTCCGGCATCCGGATGGTCACCATCCATGGCCGCACCCGCCAGCAATTCTACACAGGACGCGCCGACTGGGCCTTCGTGCGCCGGGTCAAGGAGGCGATCCGGCTGCCGGTGATCGTCAACGGCGATATCCTCGGCGTCGAGGATGCCAGGGAGGCGATGCGCCAGTCCGGCGCCGACGGGGTGATGATCGGTCGCGGCTGCTACGGGCGGCCCTGGCTGCCGGCGCAGGTCGCTCATGCCCTGGCGACGGGCGAGTGCCTTCCGGACCCCGAGCTCGCCGCGGAGAAGGCGATCGTGCTGGAACATTACCGGGCGATGCTGTCGCATTTCGGTACGCATCCCGGGCTGCGCCTGGCACGCAAGCACGTCTCCTGGTACTCGGCCGGCCTGCCCGGCTCGGCGCATTTCCGCGCCGCGGTGAACCGGATCGACGACGCCGCCCAGGCGATCGCGCTGATCGAGCAGTTCTACGACCGGCTGATCGGTTCGGGTCTCGGCCGCGAGCGCGGCCGGGGGAACGCGCTGCCGGACGGCGCAGAGGACATCGCCGCGTGACCGCGGCGCTCGGCGAACGCAAGCGGCGCGGACGAGAGAAGCCCAGGCCGCCGGTCTCCGTCGCCCCCCTCTCCGGGCCGGTGCCGTTCGCGATCGCGGCGCCGATGCCCGATGCGGCGGTGATGATGGACAGCCTGCCGGTGCCGGTGGTGCTGCTCGATGGGGCCTACCGGATCCGCTACGCCAACAGCGCCGCCGAGCCGTTCTTCGGCATGTCGAAATCGCAGCTTCGGCTGGCCGGACTGCCGGACCTGGTGCCGAGCGACCATCCTCTGTTCATGCTGATCGACCAGGTCAGGATGACCGGTGTCACCATCGTCGAGCACGACCTGATCCTCGACGGGCCCAGGCTGCACCGCCGCGCGATCACCGTGCAGGGGACCCCGGTGATCGAGGAGCAGGGCGCGGAGCGTCGCGATGCCGGCGGGGAGAGCTTCGTGCTGCTGACCCTGCACGACGCCTCCGCCGCCAAGGCGCTGGACCGGCAGCTCAGCTTCCGCAACGCCGCCCGCAGCGTGTCCGGCATGGCGGCGATCCTGGCGCACGAGGTCAAGAACCCGCTGTCCGGCATCCGGGGCGCCGCGCAGCTTCTGGAGAGCACCGTCGGCGAGAGCGACCGCGAGCTGGCGGTGCTGATCCGCGACGAGGCGGACCGGATCAAGGCGCTGGTCGAGCGCATGGAGATGTTCGGCGAGAAGCCGATCGAGCGCCGCTCGGTCAACATCCATCGGGTGCTGGAGCATGTGAGGCTGCTGGCGCAGCAGGGCTTCGCCGCGCATATCCGCTTCGTCGAGCAGTACGATCCGTCGCTGCCGCCGGTCTGGGGCAACCGCGATCAGTTGGTCCAGGTGCTGCTGAACCTGGTCAAGAACGCCGCCGAGGCGATCAGCGCCGACCAGGGCACCGGCGAAATCACGCTCTGCACCGCCTACCAGAGCAGCGTGCGGCTCGCCGTGCCGGGCTCCGACCAGAGGCTGCATCTGCCGCTGATGGTCAGGGTGCGCGATAACGGGCCGGGCATCTCGGACTCGATCCGGCCGCATCTGTTCGAGCCTTTCCTGACCACCAAGGTCTCCGGCAGCGGCCTCGGCCTGGCGCTGGCCGCCAGGATCATCGGCGACCATGGCGGGCTGATCGAGATCGACAGCAGGCCGGGACGGACCGACGTCCTGCTCTATCTGCCCGTCCTGGTCGAGGACCAAAGCGACCCCTAGGGTCCGTGGTCGCGGACCAGACCGCCGTTTCCACGTTCGGCTGGCGCCCGGACCAAACACTCTGTCCAGAAAGTGTCCGGCACCACGATGACCCTGCCCACCGTCCTGGTCGCAGACGACGACCGCTCCATCAGAACCGTCCTGACCCAGGCGCTCGGCCGGTCAGGTTACCAGGTCCGCACCACCGGCAATGCCGCGACCCTGTGGCGCTGGGTCGAGGATGGCGAGGGCGACCTGGTCATCACCGACGTGGTGATGCCGGACGAGAACGGGCTCGACCTGATCCCCAGGATCAAGCGCATCCGGCCGGAATTGCGGATCGTGGTGATGAGCGCGCAATCGACGCTGATGACCGCGGTCAAGGCGGCACAGCGTGGCGCCTTCGAGTATCTGCCCAAGCCGTTCGACCTCAAGGAACTGCTCTCCGTGGTCGGCCGCGCGCTGGCCGCGCCGCAGATCCCGCCCGCCGAGCATGCCGCGCCGCCCGACACCGACGAGCGCATGCCGCTGATCGGCCGGTCGATGGCGATGCAGGACATCTACCGGGTGATCGCCAGGCTCACCACCGCCGACCTGACGGTCATGGTCAATGGCGAGAGCGGCACCGGCAAGGAGCTGGTCGCGCGCGCCCTGCACGATTACGGGCGTCGCCGCGGCGGCCCGTTCATCGCCATCAACATGGCGGCGATCCCGCGCGAACTGATCGAGAGCGAGCTGTTCGGCCACGAGCGCGGCGCCTTCACCGGCGCCACCAACCGCAGCCAGGGCCGGTTCGAGCAGGCCGCCGGCGGCACCCTGTTCCTGGACGAGATCGGCGACATGCCGCCGGAGGCGCAGACCAGGCTGCTGCGCGTGCTGCAGGAAGGCGAGTTCACCACCGTCGGCGGACGCCAGCCGATCAAGGCCAACGTGCGGATCATCGCCGCCACCCATCGCGATCTGCGCCAGTTGATCCGCAGCGGGACGTTCCGGGAGGATCTGTTCTACCGGCTGAACGTGGTGCCGATCCGGCTGCCGCCGCTGCGCGAACGCACCGAGGACATCCCCGTGCTGGCCAGGCACTTCCTGGAAAAGAGCCAGCAGAGCGGCCTCGCCGGCAAGATCCTCAGCGAAGAGGCGATGGAGCGCCTGCAGGCCCATCGCTGGGCCGGCAACGTGCGCGAGCTGGAAAATCTGATGCACCGCCTCTCCGCGCTGTATCCGCAGGAGCTGATTTCCGCCGACGTGATCTCGGCCGAACTCGCCGAGAACGCGGTGCACGAGGATCCGCAGGCGGTGGTCAACGACCAGGAGCGCCTGGCCCACGCGGTGGAGCGGCATATCCGGCAGTTCCTGGCCTCCGCCAAGGACGGCATGCCGATGCGCGACATCTACGACCGGGTCATCGCCGAGATCGAGCGGCCGCTGATCCAGATGACGCTGGCCTCCACCAAGGGCAACCAGATCAAGGCCGCGGCGATGCTCGGGCTGAACCGCAACACGCTGCGCAAGAAGATCCGCGACCTGGAGATCCCGGTCGTGCGCGGCGTCGGCTGACCGGATGTGGCGGACCTCCTCGACCAGGATGGCGGCATGACCGGGCGTCCCGGCGTGCGGCTGCTGCCGCGCCTGGCCGAGCTGATGCTGGGCAAGGCCGCCACGCTGGTGGTCGCGGTCACCGCGCTGGGGCTCGGCATCGCCACCTTCGCCGTGCTGTCCAAAGGCATGTCGCTGGCGCAGCGGCCGCACGTCGAGGCTGCCCTGCTGGCCTGCAACCTGGTGGTGCTGCTGCTTCTCGCCGCCACCCTGATCGGGCGTCTGGCGCGGGTGGTGAGCGACCGGCGCAGCGGCACCGCCGGGGCCAAGCTGCATGTGCGGCTGGTGATGCTGTTCGGCGTGGTCGCGGTGACGCCGACCATCGTCGTCGGCGTGTTCGCCGGCGTGTTCTTCCATTTCGGGATCCAGATCTGGTTCAGCGACCGGGTCCGGACCGCGCTGGAGGAGGCGGTGCAGGCCAGCCAGGGCTACCTGCAGGAACACAACAACAACATCAGCACCGATGCGATCGGCATGTCGAACGCGCTGGCCGGCCGTCTGATGCTGCTCAACAGCGACCACGAGGCGCTCAACCAGGCGCTGCAATATCTCGTCGACACCCACGATCTCAACGCCGCGGTGGTGTTCGATCCCAGGACCAGCGCCACCATCGGATCCGGCAGCACGCTCGGCGCCTCCGGCGTCGCGATCCCGCCGCAGGCGGCCACCCTGCTGGTGCGCCCCGACGAGCCGGCGGTCTCGGACAGCCAGGACGGCCAGACCGTCAGCGCCATCGTCGGCATCCCGGACAGTGGCGGGCTGATGCTGCTGGTGTCGCGTCCGGTCGATCCGGTGATCCTGGCCCACGCCAGGCATACCCAGAGCGTGGTGACCGACTACGAGCGTCTGGACCATAACCGGTCGGCGCTGCAGCTCACCTTCGTGATGATCTTCGCGCTGGTGGCGCTGCTGGTGCTGGCCGCCGCGGCGCTGATTGGACTGGTGCTGGCCAACCAGATCGCCCGTCCGGTCGGCCTGCTGATCCTGGCCGCCGAACGGGTCCGCGAGGGCGATCTCGCGGTGCGGGTGCCGGAGGCGGAGCGCGACGACGAGGTGGCCGGCCTGTCGCGCGCCTTCAACCGCATGACCGGGCAGCTCTCGGCGCAGCGGCGCGAGCTGATGTCGGCCTACGGGCAGATCGACGAGCGCCGCCGCTTCACCGAGGCGGTGCTGTCCGGCGTGTCGGCGGGCGTGATCGGCCTGGATGCGCGGCAGCGGATCGAACTGCCCAACCGCACCGCCAGCGCGCTGCTGGAGATCGAGCTGACGGAGGCGGTCGGCCAGCGCCTCGACGCGGTGGTGCCGGAATTCGCGGCGCTGCTGAAGGAGGCGGGCGCGCAGCCGGAGCGGGCGCAGACCGCCGAGGTGCAGCATGGCGCGGCATCGAGCCGGCGCACCCTGCTGGTCAGGATCGGGCCGGAAATGCGCGGCGCCGTCACCGAGGGCTACGTGGTCACCTTCGACGACATCACCGAACTGCAATCCGCGCAGCGCAAGGCGGCCTGGGCCGACGTCGCCCGTCGCATCGCGCACGAGATCAAGAACCCGCTGACCCCGATCCAGCTCTCGGCGGAGCGGCTCAAGCGGCGCTTCCTGCGCGAGATCACCACCGATCCCGACACCTTCGCGCAGTGCGCCGACACCATCGTGCGCCATGTCGGCGATATCGGCCGGATGGTGGACGAATTCTCCGCCTTCGCCCGGATGCCGCAGCCGATGATCCGGCCCGAGGACCTGTCGCGGATCGTCCGCGAGACCCTGATCCTGCAAAAGAGCGCGCATCCGGAAATCCTCTACGCCACCGACTTGCCGGATCGTGGTCCTTCCGTATCGTGCGACCGGCGGCTGATCGGCCAGGCGCTGACCAACCTGCTGCAGAACGCGGCGGACGGGATCGCGATGCGGACCAGGCCGGAGACGGTGGCGGCCGACGGCGCCGCCGAGGAGCAGGCCGTGGCGGGAACGATCTGGCTGTCGATCCAGGTCAGGGACCGAGAGACAAGGGTCGTGGTCGCCGACGACGGTGCCGGACTCCCGGACGAGGACAGGCAGAAGCTGATGGAGCCTTACGTCACCCACAAGCCGAAGGGCACCGGCCTGGGGCTTGCCATCGTCAAGAAGATCATGGAGGACCATGGCGGCTCGGTCATGCTGGATGACCGGGAAACCGGTTCCGGAGCCGTCGCCACATTGATCTTGCCGGTCAAGCCACCAGACGGGAAGTCATTCGATGGCGCATGAGATCCTGATCGTCGACGACGAGCCGGATATCCGGCTGCTGCTCGAGGGCATCCTGCGCGACGAGGGCTTCGAGACCCGTCTCGCCGCCGATTCCGACCAGGCGATCGCCGCGTTCCGCGCCAGGCGGCCCTCGCTGGTGATCCTGGACATCTGGCTGCAGGGCTCCAGGCTCGACGGGCTCGGCATCCTCAAGGCGATGCAGGGCGAGGAGCCCGCGGTGCCGACGGTGATGATCTCCGGTCACGGCACGATCGAGACCGCGGTCGCGGCGCTGCAGCAGGGCGCCTACGACTTCATCGAAAAGCCGTTCCAGTCCGACCGGTTGCTGGTCGTGGTCAGGCGCGCGCTGGAGGCGGCGCGCCTGGCGCGCGAGAATGCGGAGCTGCGCCTGCGCGCCGGCCCCGAGACCACCCTGCATGGCGAGAGCCAGGCGATCGTCGCCGTGCGCGCGCAGATCGAGCGCGTCGCGCCCACCGGATCGCGGGTGCTGATCTCCGGTGCCGCCGGCGCCGGCAAGGAGGTCGCCGCCAGGATGATCCATGCCCGATCGCGCCGCGCCGACGGGCCGTTCGTGGCGCTGAACTGCGCCACGCTGGCGCCCAGCCGGTTCGAGGAGGAGCTGTTCGGCATCGAGGGCGCCGCGGACGGGCAGGGCCCGGGCCGGCGCACCGGCCTGCTGGAGCGCGCCCATGGCGGCACGCTGCTGCTCGACGAGGTCGCCGACATGCCGATGGAGACGCAGGGCAAGATCGTCCGGGCGCTGCAGGACCAGACCTTCGAGCGCCTCGGCGGCGCCACCAGGGTGAAGGTCGACGTCCGCGTGCTGGCGATCACCAACCGCGACCTGCAGGCGGAGATCGCCGCCGGACGCTTCCGCGAGGATCTCTATTACCGCCTGGCGGTGGTGCCGCTGCGCGTGCCCAGCCTGCGCGAACGGCGCGAGGACATCCCCGACCTGTCGCGGCTGTTCCTGGCCCGGTCGGCCGAGACCGCGGGGCTGGCGCGGCGGGAACTCTCGGCCGACGCGCTGGCGGCGCTGCAGAGCTACGAGTGGCCGGGCAATTCGCGCGAGCTGCGCAACCTCATGGACTGGCTGCTGATCATGGCGCCGGGCGGCACCGACACGATCCGCGTCGACATGCTGCCGCCGACCGTGGGGCAGGGCGCCCCGGCGCTGCTGAAGTTCGACAACGCCGCCGACGTCATGGGCCTGCCGCTGCGCGAGGCGCGGGACCTGTTCGAGACGCAGTATCTCCAGGCGCAGTTGCTGCGGTTCGGCGGCAATATCAGCCGCACCGCCGGCTTCGTCGGCATGGAGCGCAGCGCGCTGCATCGCAAGCTGAAGCAGCTCGGCGTCAATTCTGAGGATCGCGTGCCGGGCTGAACCGGCGCCCGGTGGCGGGAGATTTTGCTGCGGCGCAATGGCGCTGCTATCGTCCGCCCCAACAGGCCGGCGCGGTCCGACCGGAGGCGCCTTAACAATAACAACAAAGGGCTTTAGCCGTGGCTAAGGACAACTCCCAGAACGTGCAGGACGTGTTTCTCAATCACGTCCGCCGTTCCAAGACACCGGTGACGATCTTCCTGGTCAACGGCGTCAAGCTCCAGGGCATCATCACCTGGTTCGACAATTTCTCCGTTCTGCTGCGCCGCGACGGCCATACCCAGCTCGTCTACAAGCATGCGATCAGCACGGTGATGCCCTCCGCGCCGATCGCCCTGTTCGACCAGAACAAGGCCGAGGGTGCCGCCGCCGACGCGGCGGACGAACAGGGTCCGGCCAAGAGCACGCCCTGACCGTGACCGGGCCACGCGGTCCGATCGATCTCGTCGCGCCGCCGGCGCGCGCCGCCGTGATTCTGCCGTGGGACCGGCACGAGCGCTCGCCGATGGCCGGGGACGGCAGGCCGGGCGACGGCCAGGCCAGGGAGGTGAGGGCGGCCGAGGCGCGTCTCGACGAGGCGGTCGGTCTCGCCGCCTCGATCGGGCTCGTCGTGGTGCGTCGCGCGGTGCTGCCGATCCGCTTCCGTCGTCCGGCGACCCTGCTCGGCGCCGGCCAGGTCGACTCGCTGGCCGAGGCGGTGAAGGCCGACCAGGTCGGTCTGGTGATCGTCGATGCCCGGCTGAGCCCGGTGCAGCAGCGCAATCTGGAGCGCGCGCTCGGCTGCAAGGTGATCGACCGCACCGGCCTGATCCTCGACATCTTCGGCGAGCGCGCGGTGACCCGCGAAGGATCGCTCCAGGTCGAACTGGCCCATCTCGACTATCAGCGCAGCCGGTTGGTGCGGTCCTGGACCCATCTCGAACGCCAGCGCGGCGGCTTCGGCTTCCTCGGCGGTCCCGGCGAGACCCAGATCGAGGCCGACCGGCGGCTGATCGACGACAGGATGGTGCGCCTGAAGCGCGAGCTGGAGCAGGTCCGCCGCACCCGCGGACTGCATCGCGACGCCCGCAAGCGCACCCCGTTCCCGATCGTCGCCCTGGTCGGCTACACCAATGCCGGCAAATCGACCCTGTTCAACGCGCTGACCGGCGCCACGGTGCAGGCGCAGGACCAGTTGTTCGCCACCCTGGACCCGACCATGCGCGGCCTCGCGCTGCCCTCCGGACGACGCATCATCCTGTCCGACACGGTGGGTTTCATCAGCGAGCTGCCGACCGAACTGGTGGCCGCGTTCCGCGCCACGCTGGAGGAGGTGGCCGAGGCCGACATCATCCTGCACGTTCGCGACGTGGCGCATCCCGACAGCACGGCGCAGCGCGGCGACGTGATTGCGGTGCTGGACGGCATGGTCGAGGATGCGACCCTCGATGCCGCCTGGCCGGACCGGGTCATCGAGGTGCTGAACAAGGCCGACCTGCTGGGCGGGATCGCCGAGGTGCAGCCGCGCGAGGGCGCCGAGATCATCTCCGCCATGACCGGCGACGGGCTGGACCGGCTGACCGCCGCGATCGACCGGCATCTGCTGCAGGCGATGGAACGGGTCGCCTATGATCTGCCCGTGGCGGACGGCGCCGGGCTCGCCTGGCTGTACGCCCATGGCGAGGTCGTTTCGCGCCGCGACGGCGAGGCCACCGTGACGCTCGATGTCAGGCTGCTGCCGGCGGATCGGGCGCGGTTCGAGCGGCGGCATTAGCAGGCGGTGCCGGGTCCTGGCGCTTGGCGCGCTGCCAGGCGGCTTCCATCTCCGCTGGATCGGCCTCGCCCAGCGAGCGACCCTCGGATTCGATCGCCCGTTCCATCGTCTCGAAACGGCGCTGGAACTTGGCGTTCGCGTGACGCAGGCAGGCCTCCGGGTCCAGCCCGAGGGTGCGGGCCAGGTTGGCCACGGTGAACAGCACGTCGCCGAGCTCGTCCTGCAGCCGGGCGCGGTCGGCGGCGTCCAGCTCGTCGCGAAGCTCGGCCAGCTCCTCGCCGACCTTGTCGATCACCAGCGCGGGATGCGCCCAGTCGAACCCGACCCGGGCGGCCCTGGCGCACAATTTGGCGGCGCGCGTCAGGGCAGGGAGCCCGACCGGGATGCCGCCGAGCGTGCCGGTCTCGGCACGCGCGGCGCGCTCCGCCGCCTTGCCGGCCTCCCAGACGCCGCGGACATCCTCGGCGGAACCGTCGCCGAACACATGCGGATGACGCCGGATCATCTTGTCGGCGATGCCGCGCGCCACCGTCGCGAAATCGAACCGGCCCTGATCGGCCGCCATGTCGGCGTAATAGACCACCTGGAACAGCAGGTCGCCGAGCTCGTCCGGGATCTGCGCCCAGTCGCGCCGGGCGATCGCATCCGCCACCTCGTAGGCTTCCTCGATCGTGTAGGGAACGATGCTGTCGAAATCCTGCGCCTGGTCCCACGGGCATCCGGTGACCGGATCTCGCAGCGCCGCCATCACCGACAACAGCCGCGTCAGCGCCGCGGCGGCATCGGGATGACGATCGGGCAGGGCATTCTGTGTCATCCGCAAAAGGTGCCCGCAGCCCGTGCCACTGCGCAAGCGGCGGCGCCCGACGCACAGGCTTCATCCCAGCACTATGCTTCAGGAACAGGGGAATATAACGGAAAGCTCCGGTGTCGTGGTATGGACAACCCCTGGATGGAGCGCCTCCCCTCGCGCCTCCAAACACCGCATAATATATATTATGCCAACTCAAAACAGCGCGCGTTTCAGGCTTTTGGTGGCGATGCCAGATGGGTGGCCAGCACGCTGCCGTTCTGGCGGTCGATCTCGAGCAGCTTGACGTCATAGCCCCATAGATCGGCGAGCTGCTTCAGCGAGGCGCGCGCATCCTTCTCGTCCAGAAGATGGCCGGCATCGGTGCGGTGCTCCAGCTTCAGGCAGCGGTCGCCGGAGAGATCCACGTCGACCACCTCGATGTCGGCGTAGAAATTCCCCGGATCGTAGAACCGGGCGACGCTGCGCCTGATGTCGCGATAGCCCTCGCGGTCATGGATCGCATCGACCAGCAGATACGGCTTCTCCGTGTCGTCGCGCAGCCTGAACAGCTTGAACTGCCGGATCACCGCCGGCGACAGGAATTGCTGGATGAAGCTCTCGTCGCGATATTCCGCCCAGGCGTGCTTGAGCGTGCCGATCGCGTCGCCGTTGCCGGCGATGTCCGGGAACCATTGCCGGTCCTCCTCGGTCGGCGTCTCGCAGACCCGCGCGATGTCGGTCATCATCGCGTAGCCCAGCGCGTAGGGGTTGAAGTTCGGGCCGCCGCCGGTGTCGAAACCGGGCTGGGTGATGACGTTGGTGGTGGAGTGGATCGTCTCCAGGAACGCCGCGTCGTCGATCCGTCCCTGCTCGTGCAGCCGCTGCATGATCCGGTAATGCACCCAGGTGGCGCAGCCCTCGTTCATCATCTTGGCCTGCGGCTGCGGATAGAAGTACTGCGCGATCAGCCGGACGATCCTGATGATCTCGCGCTCCCACGGCGCCAGCCGCGGCGCGTTCTTCTCCAGGAAGTACAGCAGGTTCTCCTCCGGCAGGCCGAGCCGGGCCCGCCGTTCGGCGGCGCTGTCGAGGGTCTTTTCCGCCTTCGATCCCGGCACGGTGCGCCACAGATCGTTGAACACCCGCTCCTCATGGTCGCGGCGTTCGCGGGCCCTGGCCTGCTCGGCCTTGAAATCCATCGGCCTGGCGCCGCTATGCCGGTGAACTCCTTGGTTCTGCAGCGCATGCGCGGCGTCGAGCACCCGCTCCACCGCGCGCACGCCATGCCGCTCCTCGCACCGCGCGATATAGGAGCGGCCGAATTCGAGATAGTCGAGGATCCCCGATGCCGCGGTCCATTCGCGGAACAACCTGTTGTTCTTGAAGAAATGATTGTGGCCGAACGCGGCATGGGCGATTACCAGCGCCTGCATCGTGGCGCTGTTCTCCTCCATCAGGTAGCTGATGCAGGGATCTGAATTGATCACCACCTCGTAGGCCAGTCCCATCAGCCCGCGCCGGTACGCATTCTCGTGCCCGACGAAGCGTTTCCCGAACGACCAATGCTTATAAATCAAGGGCATGCCGTGCGACGTGTAGACGTCGAGCATCTGCTCCGAGGTGATCACCTCGATGCGGTTGGCGTAGACGTCCAGCTTGAGCTCGTCGAGCGCGATTCGCTCGATGGCATCGTAGGAGCGGCGCAGGATGTCGAAATTCCACTCCGCCCCGCTATAGAGCAGACCATGCTCCCCGGACTCGTGCCGCATGGTTCCGTCGGCGGGACTCATGCCGTCTCCGATCGCCGGGCGAACAGGTCGCGAAATACCGGGAAGATGTCGCGCTTGTCGCCCACCTGTCGCATCACCATGCGCGGATCGGCCTCGGATACGCCGCGATAGCCGCGCCACAAATCGGTCTCGCCGCGGATGATGGCGCCGGATCCGACGATCTCGATATAGGCGTAGTACTGCACGTTCGGCAGCACCCGCTCGCGCAGCAGGGCGCAGCATTTCGGCGTGTCGGAGCCGGAATTGTCGCCGTCCGACGCCTGCGCCACGTAGATGTTCCAGCTCTCCGGCGGGTAGCGGTCGGCCTGCACCCGCAGCAGCTCCACCAGGGCGGTCGAGACGATGGTGCCGCCGGTGCGCGGATCGTGAAAGAACACTTCCTCGTCGACCTCTTCCGCCACCTCGGCATGACGGATGAACACCAGGTCGACGCGCTTGTAGCGCCGCTCCAGGAACACGTGCAGCAGCAGGAAGAACTGCTTGGCCAGATCCTTCATCCGTTCGGTCATCGAGCCGGAGACGTCCATCAGGCAGAACATCACCGCCCGCGTCGACGGCACCGGCACCACGTTGAAGCGCCGGTAGCGCATGTCCACCGGATCGATCCAGGGCACCCGATGCATCCGGCGCTGCGCCAGCGCCAGGTCTGCCCTGAGCGCCGCGACCTCGTCCTCGGCGCCTGGACGCGCCTCGCCGGACGCCTGCTCGAGGTCGGCGATCCGTGCCTGCAGTGCCTCGATCAGCTCCGGCTTGGGGCGGCGCAGCCCGATCCGGCGCGCCATCGAATGCCGCATGGTGCGGCCGAGATCGAGCTGCGACGGCGAACCGTCGCTGCTCAGCCCGGCACGGCTGACCTTCATGCTGTCGGTGGTGGCGATCTGCCGCTTCACCAGGTCGGGCAGTTCGAGATCGTCGAAGAACAGTTCCAGGAACTCGTCGCGGCTGAGCACGAAGCGGAACCCGTCCTCGCCGCCGCCGTCGCGGCCCGCCTCGCCCGCGCCGCCACCGGCGCCGCCGGCCCCGGAGGGTGGACGCTGCACCTTGTCGCCGGGCGAGAATAGCTTGTTGCCGGACAGCACGATGTCCCGGACGCCGCTGGAAAACACGCGATGCAGGCTGGGTTCGTGCAGCGCATCGGACGGGATCGAGATCGCGCCGCCCTGCCCTACCTCGCGCAGACGTCCGGCCGAGACGGCGTCGCGGGCCGCGCTCTGTACCGCCTGCTTGGCGCGGACCAGAACGCGACGGCGATTTTCGATGTTCTTGCCATGCGGATTGGGGCGGCGGTCGATGATGTCCACGCTGTCAGCCGCTCCTGGTCATGCAGACTGCTTGACGCGCATGTACCACTCCACG
>CAIMSN010000142.1 GCA_903844135.1 uncultured Rhodospirillales bacterium
GACGCTCTCGAGTCTGCCGCCAACATCCCAATTCGCAAGGTCGGCCTTGGAAGCGCCCTCTTTCGGCATCGTCACGGGCGAATAGAAATGCGTGGCGCCGTGCGTCGGGTCCGGGCGGCTGCCGTCGAGAATCGACTGCGCCAGCATCTCCACCTTGAAACGGTCGCGTCCGGTCGGTTTCTCGCCATGCGAGAAGCCGTGCCAGGTCTCGTCGACGCGTCGCGTCTTGTTGCGGAGCACGCGGTTTCGCAGCGCCCAGCCGACGGCGATCATCGTGGCCTCGCCGGCGCCGCGCGCCTCGGTCCACATCAGGTCGGCCAGGTCGGCGATGTTGCGTTTCTCGGTCTCGTACAGCGGCAGGATCGCCGGCAACACCGGCAGGCCGTCGATCCCGGGTTCGCCGGGCAGGGCCGGGAAAGCCGGCGACCGGGTCGAGGCCTGGAAGGGCTGCGGGGACCCCTCTGGAGGGCGATTCGTGGCGATGCGGATCGCCCAGGAAGTCCAGCAAGGCGCCGAAATCGTCCAGCCGAGGATGGTCGGTCTGGTCGCGCAGGCCGAACGGGTCGAGCGTGGGCGCCGGCGGACGCGGTCGCCGATCGAATTCCTGCTCCGGCGCCGGATGATCCGACGCGGCCAGGATGCTACCGGGCGGGACCAGGCCGTATTGCAGATGCATCTCCGGCTCGAGGTGGAAGCTGGTCTCGAACGGTACGACAATCGTGTCTGCACCGAAACAGTTTTCCAGGCTCCGATGCGGATCCCCCGAGGCGACGGGCGGGGCGCGGTCGCGCGTCGCGTGCGCTTCGAGATAGCGAGGGTAGGCGGGATGGGCTGGATGGACCGGGACGAAGCCCATCTCCAGCAGCATCGCGAAGGTGATGTCGAGTCGCATGCTGAACGTGCCGGGCAGGATGTCCGGTCCGTCGGGCAGCGGAGCGGGCGCCGGCGGCGGTCCGTCGACGAGCCTCACGGTGCCGCGGAAGAGTGCGGGGATGTGGACGGTGCCGTCCGACTGGAAACCGTCCCGATCGGCCATGCCGCCCTCCCTGTGGGCGCGAGCATAGCTGTCCCCAGAGCGGCATCAGGCCGAGTTTTTTGGTCCGTCGGGATCGGATCCTCTCCGCAACGAGCGGATGCGGCCGGCCCGCTTGAACGGGCCGGCCGGGGGATCAGGTATTCATCGCGTCGAAGAAATCCTGGTTGGTCTTGCTGTATTTCAGCTTGTCCAGCAGGAAGTCCATCGCATCCATGGTGCCCATCGGGGAGAGGATGCGGCGCAGCACCCACATCTTGGACAGCGCGCTCTTCTCGACCAGCAGCTCTTCCTTGCGGGTGCCGCTCTTGGTGACGTCGATCGCCGGGAAGGTGCGCTTGTCGGACAGCTTGCGGTCCAGCACCAGCTCGGAATTGCCGGTGCCCTTGAATTCCTCGAAGATCACCTCGTCCATGCGCGAGCCGGTATCGATCAGCGCGGTGGCGATGATAGTCAGCGAGCCGCCTTCCTCGATGTTGCGCGCGGCGCCGAAGAAGCGCTTCGGACGCTGCAGCGCGTTGGCGTCGACGCCGCCGGTCAGCACCTTGCCCGACGACGGCACCACGGTGTTGTAGGCGCGCGCCAGGCGGGTGATGGAATCCAGCAGGATCACCACGTCGCGCTTGTGCTCGACCAGCCGCTTGGCCTTCTCCAGCACCATCTCCGTCACCTGCACGTGCCGGGTCGCCGGCTCGTCGAAGGTGGACGACACCACCTCGCCGCGCACGGTGCGGGCCATGTCGGTGACTTCCTCCGGGCGCTCGTCGATCAGCAGCACGATCAGGAACACGTCTGGATGGTTCTGGGCGATCGCGGTGGCGATGCTCTGCAGCATCACCGTCTTGCCGGTGCGCGGCGGGGCGACGATCAGCGCGCGCTGGCCCATGCCGATCGGCGACACCAGGTCGATCACCCGCGGCGTGAAGTCGCGCGTCTGGCCCTTGGCCAGCACCGGCGGGTTGTCGTTCTCCATCTTCAGTCGGCGGTCCGGATAGAGCGGCGTGAGATTGTCGAAATTGATGCGGTGACGCACCGCTTCCGGCGGCTCGAAATTGATCGTGTTGAGCTTGAGCAGGGCGAAATAGCGCTCGCCGTCGCGCGGCGCGCGGATCTGGCCCTCGACGGTGTCGCCGGTGCGCAGCCCGTAGCGCCGCACCTGGCTCGGCGAGACGTAGATGTCGTCCGGGCCGGGCAGGAAGTTGGCCTCCGGCGAGCGGAGATAGCCGAACCCGTCGGACAGGATCTCCAGCGTGCCTTCGCCGTGGATCGCCTGGTCGTTCTCGGCCAGGTTTTTCAGGATCGCGAACATCATGTCCTGCTTGCGCAGCGACGACGCGTTCTCGATCTGCAGCGACTCCGCGTAGGAGAGCAGGTCGGAAGGTGTTTTTGCCTTGAGGTCGGCGAGATGCATGGGACGCCCTGATGAGGTCGGTCTAGCGGAGGGGGGCCGTGCTGTGGCGGCCGGAGCGTCTGTCGTCGCGACGAAACGGGCATTGCGCCCATGCGACCGGCAGCGTTCCTGGTGTGGAGGAGCCCCGTTGACGGCAGGGACCTGCCTCGGGACGGAGGATTATGTAAATCGGCCCCGACCGGTCGTCAAGAACGCGGCCTCAGGGCCTGGGATCGAGCGAGGCGGCGGTGAGCCAGGCGCGGCCGTCGACGGTGCGATCGCCCCACCAGGCGAGGAGCGCGCTCAACGCTCCTGCCACGCCGGAGGCGGCGCGCGGGGTCGAGACGAGTTCCCCGGCGAGGGTGGCGTCGGCGCAGGTCCCGTCCAGGACCGTGTCGCCGTCCGGGAAGGCGAAGCGCAGCCGGCAATGTCCGGTCTCCGCGATCCGGCTGCCATCGACCGTGGCGATGCCGACCAGGCGACGGCCGGCGTCGAACAGGATCGCCTCGCCCTGCAGCGCACCGTCCGGCCGCGGCGCGGCGAGACCGAGCGCCAGATGCAGGATCCGCCCGTCGCCGATCGGCAGCCCCTGCACCTCGCCGCCATAGCGATAGGGTGCGGCTTCGATCCGCTGCATGGTCGCGGCCGGATCCGGCGCCGCGACCGTCGCGCGCCCCGCCGCCGGCAACGCCAGCGTCAGCAGCCCGGCCAGAACGATGATCCGCCGCATCGGCCCGTCTCCTATCGCTGCTCGAACCAGCCCTTGCGCCAGAACCAGATCAGCGGCAGCACGATCGTCGCCGCGATCAGCCCCAGGGCGTACCAGTAGCCGAAGCTCCAGTTCAACTCGGGGATGTCCTTGAAGTTCATCCCGTAGATGCTGGCGATCAGGGTGGGCGGGATGCCGACGATGCTGACCACGGTCAGGATCTTGATGCCGTTGTTCTGCTCGATGTTGATGAAGCCAAGCGTGGCGTCGAGCAGGAACTGGGTCTTGTTGACGAGCTGGACGTCGTAGTCGTTGAGCGAGGTGATGTCCTTGGACAGCAGGGCGAAGCGGCCGGCGAACCGCTCCTTGCAGGGCCGGTCGCCGTTCTCGCGCACGTAGGTGGCGATCCTCTGCAGGCCCAGCAGGCTGTCGCGCACCGACGACACCAGGTCTGTCTCGCGCCCCAGCTTGGACAGCAGCGCGCGCAGCGTGCGGTCGATGTCGCCGCCCGCCGGCCGCTGGGTGTGGAAAATGCGCTTGGAGAGCTGGTCCAGGTCGTGGCCGGTCTGTTCCAGCAGGTCGGCCAGCCGGTCGACCATCGCCTCGAGCAGCAGCAGCAGGATGGTCTCCGCGTCGGGCGCTGCGACGGCATCGGCCTGGCCGGCCGGCTTGGAGAGGCGGGCGCCGACGGTCTCGAACACCATGTAGTCGGTGTAGCGGATGGTCACCAGCCGGTCGTGCGTGAGCACGAAGCCGACCGGCGAGGCGAACGACAGATCGTCGATCCGGCGCACCAGCGGCGTCGACAGGTAGAGCGTCTGGCCTTCGGCATAGACCCGGCTGGAACTCTCGATCTCCTCGACGTCCTGCCGGGTCGGGATGCGCAGGCCGGTCAGGCGCTCGGCCAGGGCGTGCTCCTCGTCGGTCGGGTTGAGCAGGTCGAACCAGACGGCGCTGTCGAGCTGGGTCCGATCGGTGACCGAGGCGGCGACGACGCCGGACGGGTGGGCGAGGAACATCGGCACTCCGGACGCGATTCGGCATGGACGACGCCATGCGTGCGACCATATGCGTGTGTCATACCATGACAAGCCGCGCGCTGCGTGACCTTGCCAAGTCGGTTTGATAGGAAGACGCGCTCTATTGACGCCCGAGGAGGGCCTCCCGTGAACTCGCATGCTCGCACCGTCCCGACGACGCCGATCGCCGCCGACGCTCCGGTCTCGGTCCAGCTCGAAGCGCTCGCCTCCGACCATCGCGCCAACACGCTGCGCGGCGGGCCGGACGAGCGCGGCCGGTTCGGCATCTTCGGCGGCCGGTTCGTCGCCGAGACGCTGATGCCGCTGATCCTGGAGCTCGACCAGGCCTACGAGGCGGCCAAGGCGGACCCGTCGTTCCGCAAGGAGCTGGATTTCTATCTGAAGGACTATGTCGGCCGGCCGAGCCCGCTCTGGCACGCCAGGCGGCTGTCGTCGGAGCTCGGCGGCGCCAGGATCTATTTCAAGCGCGAGGAGCTGAACCATACCGGCTCGCACAAGCTCAACAACGTCATGGGCCAGATCCTGCTCGCCCGGCGCATGGGCCGCACCCGGATCATCGCCGAGACCGGCGCCGGCCAGCATGGCGTGGCCACGGCGACGGTGTGCGCGCTGCTGGGCCTGAAATGCATCGTCTACATGGGCGCCACCGACGTCGCCCGGCAGAGCCCCAACGTGTTCCGGATGCGGCTGCTGGGCGCCGAGGTGCATGCGGTCGAGACCGGCGCCGGCACGCTCAAGGATGCGATGAACGAGGCGATGCGCGACTGGGTCGCCAACGTCTCGGACACCTACTACCTGATCGGCACCGTGGCCGGCCCGCACCCCTATCCGGCGATGGTGCGCGACTTCCAGTGCGTGATCGGCGACGAGGCGCGCGCGCAGCTGCACGAGGCCGAGGGACGGCTGCCCGACGCGGTGGTGGCCTCGGTCGGCGGCGGTTCCAACGCGATGGGCATCTTCCATCCGTTCCTGGACGATCCGGAGGTGGCGCTGATCGGCGTCGAGGCGGCCGGCCGCGGCCTCGACAGCGGCGAACAGGCGGCCAGCATCAGCCGCGGCCGGCCGGGCGTGCTGCACGGCAACCGCACCTACCTGTTGCAGGACGACGAGGGCCAGATCCAGGAGGCGCATTCGATCAGCGCCGGGCTGGACTACCCGGGCATCGGACCCGAGCATAGTTGGCTGCACGATATCGGCCGGGCGCAGTATGTCGGCATCACCGACACCGAGGCGCTCGACGCGTTCCAGCTCTGCACCCGCACCGAGGGCATCATCCCGGCGCTGGAATGCGCGCACGCGCTGGCCTACGTCGCCAAGATCGCGCCGGCGATGGACCCGGAGCGGATCATCCTGATGAATCTGTCCGGGCGCGGCGACAAGGACATCTTCACCGTCGCCGAGCATCTGGGCGTCAGGCTGTGAGCAGGATCGCCGCACGCTTCGCGCAGCTCGCGGCGGCCGGCCGCGGCGCGCTGATCCCCTATCTCGAGGCGGGCGACCCGGACCAGGCGACCGCGGCCTCGATCCTCGCCGGCATGCCGCAAGCAGGCGCCGACCTGATCGAGATCGGCATGCCGTTCACCGATCCGATGGCGGACGGGCCGACCATCCAGGCCGCCGCGCGTCGCGGCCTGCGCGGCGGGGCGACCCTGTCGCGCACGCTGGAGATGGTCGCGCAGTTCCGCCGCACCGACGACGAGACGCCGATCGTGCTGATGGGCTACCTCAACCCGATCGACAGCTACGGCCCGGAGCGGTTCTGCGCCGATGCCGCCCGCGCCGGCGTCGACGGGCTGATCGTGGTCGACCTGCCGTCCGAGGAGGCCGATCTGCTGGAGGCGCACACCATCGCCAACCGGCTCGACATCATCCGCCTGGTGGCGCCGACCACCACGCCGGAGCGCCTGCCGCTGGTGCTGAACGGCAGCTCCGGCTTCATCTATTACGTCAGCATCGCCGGCGTGACCGGCACCCGCACCGCCTCCGAGGCCGAGCTGGCCGAGGCGCTGCCGCGCCTGCGCGCGGCGACCGGGCTGCCGGTGGTGATCGGGTTCGGCATCCGCACCCCGGCCCATGCGGCGGCGGCGGTCCGCATCGCCGACGGCGCCGTGGTCGCCTCGGCGCTGATCGAGACCCTCGCCGGCAGCCTGGACGCGCAGGGCGCAGCGGGGCCAGATACGGTGCGCCTGGTGCTGGACCAGGTACGCACGCTCGCCGACGGGGTCAGGGGCGCCCGCGCCGCCCCCGACCGGGCCGGAGCCAAGATGGAGACCGCGATGAGGGCTGGAGCATGAGCTGGCTCACCACCTATGTGCGGCCCAAGGTCCGCAACCTGCTGGGCCGGCGCGACGTGCCGGACAATCTCTGGACCCAGTGCGAGGATTGCAGCCAGATGATCTTCTCCAAGGACCTGGAGAAGGCGATGAACGTGTGTCCGCATTGCGGCCACCACATGCGCGCCCTGGTCAACGACCGGCTGGCCTGGACCTTCGACGAGAGCGGCTACACCAGGATCGAGCTGCCCAAGGCGCCGACCGACCCGCTCGGCTTCCGCGACCAGAAGCGCTACGTCGACCGGCTCAAGGAACAGCGCGCCAAGACCCATCTCGACGAATCCCTGGTGGTCGCGCACGGCACCATCGCCGGCCACAAGGCGGTGGTCGCGGTGATGGCATACGAATTCATGGCCGGCACCATGGGCGCGGCGCTCGGCGAGGGCATCGTCGCCGCCGCCCGCCTGGCGGTGCTGCAGCAGGCGCCGCTGGTGATCTTCACCGCGTCCGGCGGCGCCCGCATGCAGGAAGGCATGATCAGCCTGATGCAGATGCCGCGCACCACCATCGCGGTGCAGATGGTGAAGGATGCCGGCCTGCCCTACATCGTGGTGATGACCAACCCGACCACCGGCGGCGTCACCGCCAGCTTCGCCATGCTGGGCGATATCCAGATCGCCGAACCGAACGCGCTGATCGGCTTCGCCGGACCGCGGGTGATCGAGCAGACCGTGCGCGAGACCCTGCCGGACGGGTTCCAGCGCTCCGAGTTCCTGCGCGACCACGGCATGCTGGACATGGTGGTGGCGCGCAAGGATCTGCGCGAGACGCTGGGTCGGATCATCGGGCTGCTGGGGCGGCGGCAGGTCGGGGTGGCGGCGTAAGGCCAGGGGCGCTGCCCCTGGACCCCGCCAAAGGCGAGCCTTTGGAATCCGATCGTTTGGCTCCGATTCCCGAGTTTGCAGGGCGCGCGGGGCGGGTGCTCGAGCGGTTGCAGCGGCTTTATCCGGTGCTGATCGATCTCAGCCTGGGGCGGCTCGAGCGGCTGCTGGAAAAGCTCGGCCATCCGGAGCAGCGTCTGCCGCCGGTGATCCATGTGGCCGGGACCAACGGCAAGGGCAGCACCTGCGCCAACCTGCTGGCGATCGCCGGGCAGGCGGGGTGGCGGGTGCACGCCACCACCAGCCCGCATCTCGTCGACGTCACCGAGCGCTTCCGCATCGCCGGCCGCCTGGTCGACGAGGCGACCCTGCTGGCGACGCTGGAGCGCATCGAGCAGGTCAATGACGGCGCGCCGATTACCGTGTTCGAGGTGCTGACGGCGTGCGCCTTCGCCCTGTTCGCGGACCGCCCGGCGGAGCTGGCGGTGATCGAGGTCGGGCTCGGCGGCCGGTTCGACGCCACCAACGTGCTGACCGCGCCGGCGTCCTGCGCGATCGCCTCGGTGTCGATGGATCACGAGGCGTTCCTGGGCGACAGCCTGGCGGCGATCGCAGGCGAGAAGGCCGGAATCATCAAGCCGGGACGGCCGGTGGCGACCGGGCGACAGCCCGCCGAGGCGCTGGCGGTGATCGCGGCCGAGGCGGCCCGGCTGGGCGCGCCGCTCTGGCTGCGCGACCGCGACTGGACCATCGCGCCCCGGGCCGATGGCAGGCTGGCCTATGCCGACCGGATCGGATCGCTCGATCTGCCGCCGCCGGCGCTGCGCGGACCGCACCAGATCGACAATGCCGGGCTGGCGATCGCGGCCCTGCGCGCTGCCGGTCTGGGGCTGCCCGACCGCGCGTTCGACGGCATCGCGCAGGCGCGCTGGCCGGCGCGACTGCAGCGTCTGACCGGCGAGCTGGCGGGGCGGCTCGGTCCGGACTGGGAGCTCTGGCTCGATGGCGGCCATAATCCCGGCGCCGGAGCGGTGCTGGCGGAGACGCTGCGCGACTGGCCGCACGCGCCGCTCACCCTGCTGGTCGGCATGAAGCAGACCAAGGACCCCGCCGGTTTCCTGGCGCCGCTGCTGCCCCTGGCCGAGCGCGTGTTCGCCGTCGCCGAGCCCGGCCAGCATCTGGCGATGCCGATCGCGGCGATCGTCGACGCGTCCGGCGGCAGGGCCGAACCGGGACCCACCGTGGCGGCGGTGCTGGACCGGCTCGCCGGGCAGAAGCCCGGCCGCGTGCTGATTTGCGGCAGCCTCTATCTCGCCGGCGAGGTCCTCAAGGCGGATGGATGGCGCGCCGACTGAAACAGCGTCGATTCGTGCGCGTTACGGTCTATGACGAAAGCGGCGACCGAAAAAAAGCCGAAGAGGGGGATGCTGATGCGCAAGGTGATCTTCGATACCGATCCGGGGGTCGACGATGCGATGGCGCTCGGCTTCCTGTGCCGGCGGCCGGAGCTGGAGCTGATCGGCGTCACCACCGTGCACGGCAATGCCGACATCGAGACCGTGACCCGCAACGCGCTGCACCTGAAGGACCGGTTCGGCTTCGCCGCCCCGGTGGCGCAGGGCTCCGGGGTGACGCTGCTGAACCGCCAGGGGTCGCCCGCCACCCACGTGCACGGGCGGAACGCGCTGGGCGACATCGACGTGCCGGAGCCGGTCGCGACGCTCGACGGGCGGCGCGGGCACCGGATGATGATCGACCTGGTCCGGGCGCATCCGCATGCGGTGACCATCGTCGCGGTCGGTCCGCTGACCAACCTGGCGCGCGCGCTCGACAAGGACCCGGAGATCGCCCGTCTGGTGCAGGGCGTGGTGGTGATGGGCGGCGCGTTCGGCGCGCATGGCCATACCGGCAATGTCAGCCCGGTCGCGGAAGCCAACGTCGCCAACGACCCGGAGGCGGCCGATGCGGTGTTCACCGCGCCCTGGCCGGTCACCATCGTCGGGCTCGACGTCACCCAGCAGGCGGTGATGGATGCCGCCTATCTCGACCGGCTGCGCGACCAGGGCGGCGAGACCGGCCGCTTCCTGCATGCGGTCTCGCGCAACTACAGGAGCTTTCACCAGAAGTCCCGCCGCCTGGACGGCATCTTCGCGCATGACAGCCTGGCGGTGATCTGCGCCATGGCGCCGGAGCTGTTCACTCTGCGGCACGGCCCGGTCAGGGTGGTCTGCGGCGGGCTCGCCTCCGGCCAGACCATCCAGAAGCCGGCGGAATCGCCCTTCCCGATCGGCGCCTGGGACCCGCATCCGTCGCAGTCGGTGGCGGTCGACGTGGATGTCGCAGCCGCGCTGCGTCTCTATGCCGAGACGTTCGTGACGCCTGACAGGCGGTAGCACGCCGCCTCCCGGTCCGCCTCCAGGAACCGGGCGGCGGCGATCCGGCGCAGCCGGAGCACCGCGATCGATTGCGGCGGCACCTCGCCATCCTCCGCCATGCTGGCCAGCAGCTTCAGTACCACCGGGCGCTCCGACAGCAGCAGCGGCGCGACAGGATCGATCGGCAGGCCCTCGCGCAGCGCCTGGTCGGCGCGCTCGCGGTCGGTGAGCCAGTACAGCCAGGCGTCGCTGCGCTCGTTCGGCCGAAAGCTGCGCGGATCGATCCGCTGCAGCAGCATGTCGTCCGGCGCGAGGTGGGTCACCGGCGGTTCCGGCGCCGGTGCCGGCGGTTGCGGATCGGGCACGCGGACCGGCAGGTCGAACAGGTCCGTGGTCGGCGCGGCGGCCTCTGACGTTGCCGGCCGTCTTACGATGCGTGGCGGCTTTTGTGGCTGCGGGCCGGGCGGTGGTTCGAACGGCAGCTCGGCGGTGCGATTCTTGGTGCCCCTTGCGTCCGTCATGGATTACCCAGCCTGGGCCGCGCAATCCCCGCAGACGCCCTCGAGCTCGATCGTCGAACGCTGCGCCTGGAAACCATGACGGGCCGCCGCCGCCGCCAGCGCCTCGGCGATCGACGGGTCGTCCAGCTCCACCGTGCGGCTGCAGCGCGAGCAGATCAGGAACTGTACCCGGTGGTCGTGATGCGCGTGGTCGTGGGTCGCCTCGTCCTGCATGCAGCCGACGAAGGCGGACAGGCGCTCGACCTTGTGGATCAGCCCCTGTTCCAGCAGAAAATCCAGCGCGCGATAGATGGTCGGCGGCGCCGCGCCCTTTCGCGCGCCGCGCAGCCGGTCGAGCAGATCGTAGGCGCCGACCGGGCGGCCGCTCTCCAGCACCAGCCCGAGCACGTGTCGCCGGATGTCGGTCAGGCGCGAGCCGTTGCGGTCGCAGGCGGCGGCGGCGCGATCGAGCAGCGCGTCGGTCCGTTCGCCAAAGCTGCCACCAGACTGCATGCCCATCCCTATCGTCCCTAGACGTTATAGTATAACGCTCTGTTGCCGACGAGGAGCGGACATGATGCGCCTGTCACCCATGATACCCCTTGCCGGGCTGGTTGCGACCCTCCTGTGGGCCGCGCCGCCGGTATTCGCCAGGACGACCGCCAGCGCGGCGATCGGCATCGTCGCCGCGGAGAACGTGTACGGCGACCTGGCGCAGCGACTCGGCGGCCAGCATGTGAGGGTGACCAGCATCCTGAGCAACCCCGACCAGGACCCGCATCTGTTCGAGGTCAGCCCGAGCATCGCCAGGGCGCTGTCCGGCGCCGATATCGTGGTGGCCAACGGCATCGGCTACGATCCGTGGATGCAGGGGCTGCTGGCCGCCTCCGCCAGTCCGGACCGCTCCGTGCTGGTGGTGGCAGCGCTGGCCGGCCGACGGGACGGCGACAATCCGCATCTCTGGTACGACCCGGCGGTGATCCCGGTCTATGCGAGGGCGCTGTCGGCCGAGCTCGCCAGGCGCGACCCGGCGGACGCGGCGTTCTACGCCGGCCGGCTGCGCGACACGCTGTCGGCGATCGCGCCGGTGGCGCAGCGCGCGGCGCAGATGCGGGCGCGCTACGCCGGGGTTCCGGTGACGGCGACCGAGCCGGTGTTCGGCGAGATGGCCAGGGCGATCGGCCTGGCGATGCGCAACGAGCGGTTCCAGCGCGCGGTGATGAACGACACCGAACCGGCCGCGTCCGATGTCGCCGCGATGGAGACCGACCTGCGCCGGCACCGGGTCCGGTTGCTGATCACCAACAGCCAGGCCAGCGACAGCGCCGCGCAGCGTCTGGCGGAGGTGGCGGCGCGGGCCGGGGTGCCGACCGTCGGCGTCACCGAGACCGAGCCCTCCGGCCGCGATTACACCGCCTGGATGCTGGGCGAGCTCGATGCGGTGGCGGCGGCTCTGGACACCAAGGCGCCGGCATTGTGAGCGAGGCGGTCCGGTTCGACGATGTCGGTATCGTGCAGGGCGGCCGGACGATCCTGTCGCAGGTCGCGCTGCGCATCGCCGACGGCGCGTTCGTCGGCGTGCTGGGCGGCAACGGCGCCGGCAAGACCACGCTGATGCGGGCGATCCTGGGCCTGGTGCCGGTGACCGGGCGGATCTCGCTGTTCGGCCGGCCGGCGACCCGCGGCAACCCGCTGGTCGGCTACATGCCGCAGCGTCGCGCTCCGCTCGCCGCCAGGCTCAGCGGCCGGACCCTGGTCGCGGCGGCGCTCGACGGGCAGCGCTGGGGCATCGCCCTGCCGTCGGCGCAGGCGTCTCGCGAGGTGGACCGGGTGCTGGAGCAGGTCGGCGCGCAGGCGCTGGCGGCGCGAAAGCTGGACGAGCTCTCCGGCGGCGAGCGACAGCGGCTGCTGCTGGCGCAGACCCTGCTCGGCGACCCGAAACTGCTGCTGCTCGACGAGCCGCTGATCAGTCTCGACCCGAAGCGGCAGGCGGAGATGGTGGCGCTGGTGCGCGACGTGCAGCAGGCGCGCGGCATCGCCGTGCTGTTCAGCGCCCACGAGCTCAATCCCCTGCTCGGCGCGCTGGACCAGGTGCTGTATCTCGGCAACGGCCAGGCGGCGCTGGGCAGCGTCGATGCGGTCATCACCTCCGAGAGCCTGTCCCGCCTCTATGCGGCGCCGATCGAGGTGGTCAGGAGCAACGGGCGCATCTTCGTCATGTCGGACACGCGGATCGCCTGATGCTGACCGGATTGTTCTCCTACGGCTTCATGATCAACGCCTTCCTGGCGGCGATGGCGGTGGCGCTGGTTGCCGGCCCGGTCGGCTACGTGCTGGTGCTGCGCCAGCAGAGCTTCGCCGGCCATGCGCTGTCGCATGTCGGTTTCACCGGGGCGACCGGCGCGGTGCTGCTCGGG
This sequence comes from uncultured Rhodospirillales bacterium, assembly GCA_903844135.1. Classification (GTDB taxonomy): domain Bacteria; phylum Pseudomonadota; class Alphaproteobacteria; order Acetobacterales; family Acetobacteraceae; genus Lichenicola. The sequence goes on from CAIMSN010000142.1 coordinate 12,619, forward strand.
CTGCCGCCGCTCTGGGGGCTGGTGGCGGTGACGCTGCTCGCCGGGCTGGCGATGGGCCTGCTCGGCGAGCGCGTGGCCGGACGCGACGTGGCGATCGGGCTGGTGCTGGCCGGTGCCCTCGGGCTGGGGCTGCTGTTCCTGCATTTCTTCACCGCCTATGCGGCCCAGGCCACCGCTTTGCTGTTCGGCAACGTGTTCGGGGTCGACCGCGCCACCCTGCTGACCCTGGCCGGCCTGGGCGCCCTCACCCTGGCCGGCCTGGCGGCGATCGCCCGGCCGCTGCTGTTCGCCAGCCTGCAGCCGGAGCTGGCGGAGGCGCGCGGCGTCAGGCTGCGGCTGGTCTCGGTGCTGTTCCTGGGCCTGGTGGCGCTGGCCACCGCCGGCTGCGCGCAGATCGTCGGCGTGCTGCTGGTGTTCACGCTGATGGTCGGGCCGGCGGCCACCGCGCAGCGCCTGAGCCCGCGGCTCGGCGTCGGGGTGGCGCTGTCGGCGGGGCTGGCGCTGTCGGAGGCGTGGGGCGGGATCGTCTGCGCCTACGCCACCGACTGGCCGGCCAGCTTCTGGATCACGACCCTCAGCGGCGCTGGCTACCTGCTGTCTTTCCTGCCTGGCCTCCCTGGCCCCCGGCGGGAGCGCCCGCCTCGGCGACCGGGGCCAGGTCCTCTTCCAGCACCGTCAGGTGGATCGAGTAGCTGACCTCGCCCTCGTCCTCGTCGCGATGCACGGTGCCGATCACCTCCCGGGCGACGGCGAGTTCCACCGTGGCGCCCTTGCGCGGCGGCGCCACCACGTTGATCTGGTCGTTGCCCAGCAGCTTGCGCAGATAGGCCTGCACGCGGGCGATATCGGTTCCGTTCATCGTGATCCTCGGTGATGTGCGACGCCATGGCCGCCGATGGCGGTGGGATAGGACGGAAACGCCCGGGATGAAACCCGACGTTTATGCGAGGTCGAGGTCAGGGCCGCGGTCAGTGCCGCCGGGGGCGAGCGCCGCGAACAGGCTTGCGGCAAACGCCGTGCGCGAGAAATGCCGGGCCGCGTAGGCGATCTGCGCCGCGGCGCGGTCGCTCCAGGCGCGGTCGTCGGTCAGCAGCAGCGACAGCGCCTCGGCCATGCGGTCCGGGTCGTCGGTGACGTCGACGATGCGCTCCAGCCCGTCGATTCCTTCCGCGCCGATCGGCGTGGTGACCAGCGGCACACCCTGCTGCAGCGCCTCGACCACCTTGCCCTTCACCCCGGCGCCGGCGCGCAGCGGCACGATCGCCGCCCGTGCGTCGCGATAGCACGCGTCCAGCGCGTCTGAATCGAGGCTGCCGGTGACGGTGACCGCTTCCGAGGCCAGGCCGAGCACCGTCTCGGTCGGATGCGATCCGGCCAGCACGAGCGTGGCCTGTGGCACCCGCCGGCGCACACGCGGCAGGATCTCCGCGACCAGCCACAGCGCCGCGTCGACGTTCGGCGGGTGCGCGAAGCCGGCCACGAACAGGAGGCTCGGCGTGCGCGGCGGCGCGCCTCGCGCCGGGAAGCGGTCGAACGCGTAGGGCACGATCGCATGCGCTCGCGTGCCGGGCATCAGCCGGCGCACCAGGGCGGCCTCCGTCTCCGACGGGTAGAGCACGATGTCGAACAGCCCCCACAGCGCCCGCTCGCGCCGCTCCATCGCGTCGGCTTCCTGGGCCATGTGCCGATCGCCCTGCAGCGCCGCCTGCCGGCGCAGGCGCAGATGATGCACGTCGTGTCCGTAGAAGCTGAGCGTGGCCGTGGTTCCGGTCAGCAGCGCGGACAGGAACCAGGGCGCCACCGTCGGCCGCATCGTCATCACATGGTCGAACTGCGACCCCTCGGCGGCGAACCACGCGTCGAATCCGAGCCCGATCCGGTCGTCCAGCACCGTGATGCCCATCGTCTCCAGCAGGCTGGTATAGACGTTGCGGGTCCGGTTCATCGGCCAGAACGCCACCAGCCAGCCTGCCTGGCGGAGCGCGGTGAGGATCGACAGGGTCGAGCGCGATCCGGCGTCGCGATCCGGTTCCGGCACGTAATGGTCGATGACCAGCATCGCCGGGCGGCCGCGCCCATGCGCCGCCGCCCGCATCGTCGGCTGGCCGGGCGCCTGGCCCGGCGCCGAGCCTGGCGCCGAGCCTGGCGGCATATGCTCCCTGGCCAGCAGCTTCGGCCAGCGCGAGACGAAGCGGTGCCGGTTGATCTCCTGGCGCGCCTTGACGCCCGAACCGGGATCGATGCCGTGCGAGAGCCCCTCGTGATGCACCACCACGCTGGCCGGCTGGTAGATCACCCGCAGGCCCCGCGCGCGCACCTTGAAGGCGAGATCGGTGTCCTCGTAGTAGGCCGGGGCGAACAGCGGATCGAAACCGCCCAGCACCTCGAACAGGTCGCGCCGCAGCAGCATCGCCGCGCCGGAGACGTAATCGGTGTCGCGCACGGCGTTGTACTGCGGCAGCCCGGGATCGTCGCCGCGGCCGTAGTTCCAGCCGGTGCCGTCCTGCCAGACGATGCAGCCCGCCTCCTGCAGCCGCCCGTCGGGAAACAGCAGCTTGGCGCCGACCAGGCCGGCATCCGGCACCGCCTCGGCGGCCGCGACCAGCGCGTCGAGGAAACCGGGCAGCGGTTCGGTATCGTTGTTCAGGAACAGCAGGTAGCGGCCGCGCGCGCTCAACGCCGCCTGGTTGCAGTTGCCGATAAAGCCCAGATTGTCCGGATTGCGCAGCAGCACCAGCCCGTCGACCCGCTCCAGCAGGGCTACCGCTGGATCGCCGGAGGCGTCCTCCGCGACGATCACCTCGAACGGGGTGCGGGTCTGCGCCGACGCGATGGCGCGCAGGCAGCGCAGCGTGACCGCCACCTGGCCGAACGACGGCACGATGATGGAGACCAGCGGCGTGTCGCTGGTCTCCAGCGCCAGGCCAGGATCGAGATCGTCGGGGCGAGGATCAAAGCAAGGGCCGGGGCCATGGCCGGGTCGATGATCGGGCTGAGGGCCAGGATCTCTGGCGGCCGGCCCGCTGCGGCGCCGGTCGGCCCGCTCGCGCAGCCGCGCCGGCCATTGCAGGGTCAGGGTCCACCAGCCGGCCCGCAAGGCGCGCCGACCGAGACGCGCCAGGCCGGGACGACCCGTCAGGACCCGGCGCAGCGGCCAGGTGGCGCGCCAGATCGCGCTGTCCTCGAAGGCGGCGAGATGCAGCCGGAGCTGGCGCAGTTCCGCCTGCAACATCGCGGGATCCGGGTTCGCCCCCCCCTGTGCGTCGGCCGGCTTCGCCGCCGCGAGCCGGGCTTCGGCCAGGCGGCGCATCGCGCGTTCGTGGGTCTCGGACTCGCGCAGGACGGTCAGGCGGGCCTCCGCCTGCAGCAGGGCCAGGCGCAGCGCGGCGAGGCCGGCCTGCGCCTCCGCGAGCAGGGGTGGCGTCGGCTCTTGGTGGGTCATGTCCGGTTGATAGACAGGGTTGCCGGCGCCGGGAAGCGGCCGGTTCAGCCCGGTGACGGCGCGCCGTCGGCCAGTCCGACCAGCAGCTCGATCTCGATTTCGATCTCCGGGTTGGCGAAGCCGGTCACCAGCCGCAGCGTCGCGGCGGGTTTGCTGTCGCCGAACACCTCGCGCAGCAGCGGAAAGCAGCTCGAGAAGGCGTCTGCGTCGCGCACCAGATACACCACCCGGATCACGTCGCGGATCGACAGGCCCTGCGCCGAGAGGGCCGTCACACCGGCGGACAGCGCCTGCCGGCACTGCTCGGAGACCCTGGGCGCGTATCCGCCGCGCCGGCGATCGAACCCGTCAAGCCGGTGGACCAGGGTCTTGCGTCGCGCCGTAGGCGCGCCTCGCTGCGTCGCTGCCGTAGGCGCGCCTCGCTGCGTCGCTGCCGCAGGCGCGCCGCGCGGTTCCCGCGCCGGCCTGACGGTCGCTTCGGCTTCCTGTATGGTCGTTGCCTGCGCCAGAGGCGTAGTCATCGCCGCTCCTGCTCGATCGGGGCAGACATGCGGGATCCGTCACGCGATCGCAACAGAAACCGACGGGCGCGCGAAAAAATGAGACACCGTGTCTGAGCGCGACGGCGACGTGACCGCTCCCGAACCGGAGCGGGCGGCGGCGGCAAGCTGGCATGCGAGCTGCGTGGCGCGGCATGGGGTCGCCGTGCTGCTGCTGGGCGGCAGCGGCTCGGGAAAGTCCGACCTGGCGCTGCGGCTGCTGGATCGCGGCTTCGATCTGGTCGCCGACGACCGGGTGCTGCTGCGGGACGGGCTGGCCTCGGCGCCGGACGCGCTGCGCGGCCTGATCGAGGTGCGCGGGCTCGGCCTGCTGCGGGTTCCGCCGGTGACGCACCCGGTCCGCGTCGCGCTCGCCGTGGTGCTGGACGGCAGCGGCACCAGGCTGCCGGAGCCGGAACGGCATCCGGCGCTGCGCGTGCCTCTGCTCCGGCTCGCCGCCTTCGACGGCTCGACCGCGCTTCGCATCGAACTCGCCCTGGACTGCCTGGCGGGACGGCGCTCCCTGGCGGAAGGGGCGCTTTTTTGAGATTTGCTTCCAGCGCGATGCTGTTCCGCTTCGCGCACATAGTTTTGGTGACAGGATTGTGTCGCAACCCTCTCATTGCGCCTACATTATCACTGGGCGGTCGGTGTGATCCGCTGTCGGGGACCGTCTCGCCCGACGCGAAGCTCCTGGACAGGAGTGCCGGCTTGCTGCGATGGAACGGACGGTAACGGCGGAACGGAGCATCGCCGCGTGGCGATTGGTCGATCTTGGTGACAGTCTTTGACGGGCCGGCCCTGGGCGGAACGAGCGAGCGATGATCGGTCTCGTTCTCATCACCCACTTCGAAATCGGCACCGCGTTGCGGGTCGCGATGGAACATGTCGTCGGGCCGCAGCAGCAGCTTATGACGCTGTCGATCGGTGCCGACGACGATATCCAGGCCAGACGGCGCGATCTCGACCTGGCGGTGGCGTCTGTCGATCGCGGCGACGGCGTGGTGATCCTGACCGACATGTTCGGCAGCACCCCCTCGAACCTGGCGATCGCCCTGATGGCGCGGGGCGGGATCGAGGTGATCGCCGGCGTGAACCTGCCGATGCTGGTCAAGCTCGCCAAGATACGCTCGGACCGCACGCTGGACGAATGCGTCGCCATCGCCGAGATGGCCGGACGGAAATATATCGCCGCGGCCTCGCATCTCCCCGAGGCCTGCCTCGGCGGCGCGGCGTGCTGCCAAACCGCGCTGGCCCAGACCGCCCTGACTCAGACGGCCCTGACCCACACGGCCATGGAGCATGGGCCGCCGCCCGAGGCGGCGGAAACGCGGGTCGCGGTTCTCGCGAACTAGGGTGCAAGCGATCCCGCATCGATCGACGCGCGCGCCATGGATCCGGAGGGCGTGACGATGCAGGCCGACCGCCTCAGCCGCAGCGTCACCATCGTCAATCTGCGCGGCCTGCATGCCCGCGCCGCCGCCAAGTTCGTGGTCGCGGCGGAGCGGTTCGCCACCCCGGTCGAGGTCTCGCGCAACGGCGAGACCGTGTCGGCCCGCTCGATCATGGGCCTGATGATGCTGGGCGCCGGACGCGGCACCACCATCCTGCTGCAGGCGGATGCCGATGGCTGGGACGCCCAGCAGGCGCTCGATGCGCTGGCCAGCCTGGTCGAGTCCGGGTTCGATGAGCAGGAGTGAGCCGCCGGCCCGGGCGAAGCCGGGGCGCAAGCGCGCCCGGTCGGTGAGGGAGCCCGCCGAGAAGGACACCGGGTCGAAAGCCGCCGTCGAGACCCGGTTCTCCGGGATCGGCATCTATTCCGGGATCGCCGTCGGGCCGGTGGCGTTCGCCGCCGAGGCGCCGGCCACCGTTGACCGGCGCACGCTGCAGCCGGCCCAGGTCGAGCCGGAGCTGGTGCGCCTGCAGGAGGCGGTGGAACGCTCGCTGCGCCAGCTCGAGAAGCTGAAGAGCCGGCTGGCGCTGCTGTCGGAGGACACCCAGGCGGAGATCGCCCCGCTGCTGGACGCCTATCGCCAGATGCTGGGGCCGTCGCGGCTGCTGCGCCAGGTCACCCGTCGCATCACCGAGGATCGGCTGAATGCGGAGGCGGCGGTGCTGGCGGAAGCCGAGACCCTGGCGATCCGGCTGGCCGAGGCGACGCTGTCGGCCGGCGCCGACGCTGAGGAGGCGACCTCGGCGCTGCGCCGCGCCGAGGAGGTGCGCGAGATCGGCCGCCGCCTGGTGCGCAACCTGATGCGCGCGCCGTTCCGCTCGTTTTCCGGCATGCAGGCTGGGGCGGTCCTGGTGGCCGAGCAGTTGCGGCCGGCCGATGCCGCGCTGATCGATCCGGCACGGATCGCCGGGGTGGTCATGGACGAGGGCGGCGTCACCGACCACACCGCCATCATGCTCCGGGCGCTCGGCATCCCGGCGGTGCTGGGGGTGGCCGGCTTCAGCGGCCGGGCGCGGTCGGGCGCCCAGGTGGTGGTCGATGGCGCGACCGGGACCGTGACGCTGGACCCGGCGCCGGCCACGCTCGCCGCGGCGCGCCATGCGGTGGTCGATTACGCCCGCGAGCGGCAGAAGCTCGGCCGGCTGCGCCGCCTGCCGGCCCGCCTGTCCGGCGGCGAGACGGTCGAGCTGCAGGCCAATCTCGAGCTTCCCGCGGAACTGCCGCTGATCGCCCAGGCCGGCGCCGCCGGGATCGGTCTGCTGCGCACCGAGTTCCTGTTCATCAATTCCGACCGTATGCCCGACGAGGCCGAGCAGGAGCGGATCTATCGCGCGGTGATCGCGGCGATGGGCGGCGATTGCACCACCATCAGGGTGCTGGACTGGGGCGGCGAGAAGCACAGCGAGGCGCTGTCCGGGATCGGTTTCCTCGGCGCCGACCAGAACCCGGCGCTGGGGCTGCGCGGCCTGCGCCTGCTGCTGCGCCATCCCGAGGTGCTGGAAACCCAGTTCGCGGCGATCCTGCGCGCCTCGACCGAGGGCCCGACCAGGGTGCTGCTGCCGATGGTCACCACGGTCGGCGAGCTGCAGGCGACGCGCGAGATCTACGAGCGGGTGGCGCGCAAGGTGCGGCGCAAGGGCGTCAGGCTCGGCGACGCGCTGCCGCCGCTCGGGATCATGGTCGAGACCCCGGCGGCGGCGCTGGGCGCGGAGGCGCTCGGCATCGAGGCCGAGTTCATGGCGATCGGCACCAACGACCTGGCGATGTATACCCTGGCGGTGGATCGCGCCGCGACCGGGGTGTCGGCGCTCTACGAGCCGCTGCATCCGGCGGTGCTGCATCTGATCGCGCACGTCACCGGGGTGGCGCTGCGTCTGCGCCGGCCGGTGTCGCTCTGCGGCGAGATCGCCGGCAATCCGCTGGTGGTGCCGCTGCTGATGGGCATGGGGCTGCGCTCGTTCAGCATGAACGCCTCGGCGATCCCCAAGGTGAAACAGGCGGTGCGCCATACCTCGCTCGACGAATGCCGCCGGCTGGCGCGCCGGGTGATGGAGGAGAGCGATACCGCGGAGGTGCTGCGTCTTCTCACCGAGTTTTCGCAGCGCTAGAAGGCCGGCGTCGCTCGTGGCGGATCCCTGAAGGAATACAGCATGACCTCCGACATCCTGCCGATCCGGCGCGCGCTGATCTCGGTCTCCGACAAGACCGGCCTGGTGGCGCTGGCCACGGCGCTGGCCAGGCATGGCGCCGAACTGCTCTCCACCGGCGGGTCGGCCAAAGCGCTGCGCGAGGCGGGGCTCGCCGTGGTCGAGGTGTCGGACCATACCGGCTTCCCGGAGATCCTGGACGGCCGGGTCAAGACCCTGGTGCCGCAGATCCATGGCGGCATCCTCGGCCGCAGGGACCTGCCCGAGCACCTGGAACAGATGCAGCGGCACGCGATCGCTGCGATCGACCTGGTCTGCGTCAATCTCTACCCGTTCGAGGCGACCGTCGCCTCCGGCGCGGAGGCCGAGGACTGCATCGAGAACATCGATATCGGCGGGCCGGCGCTGATCCGGGCGGCGGCGAAAAACCATGCCCACGTCGCGGTGCTGACCGATCCTTCGCAATATCAGGCGCTGATCGAGAGCGTGTCGACCCTGAACGGCACCACGCTCGCCGACCGCCGCGCCTGGGCGGGGGCCGCCTATGGCCGCACCGCCGCCTACGACACCGCCATCGCCGGCTGGTTCAGCGCCGAACGGGGCGACCTGCTGCCGCTGCGGCTCGGTGCCGTCGGGATGCGCGCGGAGGCGCTGCGCTACGGCGAGAATCCGCATCAGCGCGCGGCCTTCTACACCGACGGCAGCAACCGTCCCGGCATCGCCACCGCGGTACAGATCCAGGGCAAGGCGCTGTCATACAACAACCTGAACGACACCGACGCGGCGTTCGAGGCGGTGGCGGAGTTCGAGCGTCCGGCGGTGGTGATCGTCAAGCACGCCAACCCGTGCGGGGTCGCCCAGGCGGACGACCTCGCCACCGCCTGGGACCTGGCGCTGCGCTGCGACCCGGTCTCCGCGTTCGGCGGCATCGTCGCCGTCAACCGCACCCTGGACGAGGCGGCGGCGATCCGCATCGCCAAGATCTTCACCGAGGTGATCGTCGCCCCGGATGCGACCGAGGCGGCGCGCGCGGTGCTGTCGGCGAAGAAGAACCTGCGCCTGCTGCTGACCGGCTCCCTGCCGGATCCCCTGGCGCCCGGGGTGGTGATCAAGAGCGTGGCGGGCGGCTTCCTGGCGCAGACCCGCGACGACGGGCGCGCGACCTCGTTCAAGGTGGTGACCAGCCGGGCGCCCAGCGAGGCCGAGCTCGCCGACCTGACCATGGCGTTCCGGGTCGCCAAGCACGTGAAGTCGAACGCCATCGTCTATGTGAAGGACGGCGCCACGGTCGGCGTCGGCGCCGGGCAGATGAGCCGGGTGGATTCCGCCAGGATCGCCGCCGCCAAGAGCGAGGAGGCGGCGCGCCAGGCCGGTCTGGCCGGGCGGCTGACCGAGGGCAGCGTGGTGGCGTCGGATGCGTTCTTCCCGTTCGCGGATGGTCTCGAGGCGGCGATCGCGGCCGGCGCCACGGCGGTGATCCAGCCGGGCGGATCGATCCGCGATGCCGAAGTCATCGCCGCGGCGGACAAGGCAAACGTGGCGATGGTCTTCACCGGACTGCGTCATTTCCGCCATTGAGTGCCATTCTCAACTTGCGGTTTGCTGTCGAGAAGCGTTTGCAACACTTATAAAACGACTTGAAAACTTCCGCGGTCGTGGCACATCTCGGTCATGCGCAAATTCGACGACCTGACCGAGAGCGAACTGCTGGCCCTGGCGATCGCCGCCGAGGAAGAGGACGGGCGCATCTACGCCGATTTCGCGCATCAGCTTCGGGAGAATTTTCCCGACAGCGCTGGGATCTTCGACGAGATGGCCCTGGAGGAGCAGGGTCATCGGCGCGCCCTGATCGACCTGCACACGCAACGTTTCGGCGCGCATATCCCGCTGGTGCGCCGACAGGACGTGGGCGGCTTCGTGCAGCGCAAGCCGGCCTGGCAGGTGCAGCGTCTCGGCATCGAGGCGATGCGTCGTCATGCCAGCCAGATGGAGCGCGACGCGGCGCGCTTCTATCGCCAGGCGGCGCTGCGCACCACCGACGCCTCGATGCGCCGTCTGCTGGGCGACCTCGCCGCCGCCGAGGACGCGCACGAGCAGGCCGCGGGCGAGATCGCGCTGCGCCGCCTGCCGGCGAGCAAGCGCGAGACCGAGGACGACGATGCCCGCCGCCGCTTCGTGCTGCAGGTGGTCCAGCCCGGACTGGTCGGGCTGATGGATGGTTCGGTCTCGACCCTGGCGCCGGTGTTCGCCGCCGCGTTCGCGACCCACCTGCCGTGGAACGCCTTCCTGGTCGGCATCGCCGCCTCGGTCGGCGCCGGCATCTCGATGGGGTTCGCCGAGGCGCTGTCGGACGACGGCAAGCTGTCCGGGCGCGGCGCGCCGCTGCTGCGCGGCCTGATCTGCGGGCTGATGACCACCGCCGGCGGCATCGGCCACACGCTGCCGTTCCTGATCCCGGATTTCTCCGAGGCGCTGGCGGTGGCGCTGGTGGTGGTGGTGGTCGAGCTGGCGCTGATCTCCTGGATACGCTGGCGCTACCAGGACACGCCGCTGCTGTCGGCGGCGATCCAGATCCTGTTCGGCGGCGGCCTGGTGTTCGCCGCCGGCGTGCTGATCGGCTCCATGTAGAGAGGCTGCGTGCCACGAGCCGGCAAACCCGCTACAGGCAATCCATCATGCGACACATCCTCCTGGCCGGCCTGCTCCTGGGTTCCGCGCTCGCCCCCTTCACCGTATCGCCCGCCTGGGCCCAGATAGGCGGACAGACGTCAGGCGCGCAGACGGCAGCCACCCTGACTCCCGCCGACCAGGGCTGGATCGACCGCATCCAGGACACGCTGAACGGCATCACCACCCTCAAGGGCCGGTTCCAGCAGATCGCCCCGGACGGCCAGCGTACCACCGGCACGGTCTGGCTGGACCGTCCCGGCAGGATGCGCTTCGCCTACGACAAGCCGAGCCCGCTGCTGCTGGTGGCCGGCGGCGGCAAGCTGGTGTTCACCGACAGCGCGCTGCAGCAGACCACCGACATCCCGCTCGACCGCACCCCGCTCGGACTGCTGTTGCGGCCGTCGCTCAGCCTGTCCGGGGACGTCACCGTCACCGGCTTCTCGCATGCGAACGGCCTGCTGCAGGTGACGCTGGTCAAGACCGCCAGCCCGTCCGAGGGCAGCCTTACGGTGGTGCTGGCGGACGATCCGCTGCTGCTGCGTGGCTGGCGGGTGGTCGATGCGCAGGGGCGCGAGACCAGGATCGACCTGTCCGACCTGACCGCCGGGGTGCCGATGCCGGCGAGCCTGTTCGACACCGGTGCGGCGTCGGCCGGTCCGACGCGCTGACCTGCCCCGCTGCCGGGGCCGGGAGTCGGACAGGCTCGCCGAGGCGTGAGCGGAACCCCGGCATGACCGCCCCGTTGCGTTCTGCAAGGGCAAGCTCGCCCGCACGGATAGGAGATCATCCATGGTGGACAAGGATCGCGTCGAAGGCATCGGCCAGCAGATCAAGGGCGCGGTGAAGGATATCGCCGGCAAGGTCACGGGCAACGAGAAGCTCGAGGCCGAGGGCAAGGCGGAGAAGGCGGCCGGCAAGGTCCAGGAAGGCCTCGGCAAGGGCAAGGACGCGGTACGCGACGTCGTGAAATAGCCGTCCGCGCCAGAGCGACGACGAGGGCCGGCCCGCGGAGACGCGGCGCCGGCCTTTCTTTTTTGCGGCCGGGCTTCGTGAGTCCAGGCCGGGTCTGCTAAGCGGATACGATGTTCCAGACCGCTCTCTGTGGCGCACTGATCTTCACCGGCGACAGCATCCTGGTCGATCACGCCCTGCTGTTGCGCGACGATCGCATCGCCGGCTTGGCGCCGCTGGCCTCGTTGCCGCGGGATGCGCGGATGCAGGACGTCGAGGGTCTGCTGGCGCCGGGCTTCCTGGACATCCAGGTCAATGGCGGCGGCGGCGTGCTGTTCAACGACACCCCGACCGAGCAGGCAGCGGCGGAGATCGCGCGCGCCCATGCGCGGCATGGCTGCACCGCGATCCTGCCGACCTTCATCACCGGCACGGCCGACGGCATGGCGCGGGCGCTGGCCGCGGTCCGGGCAGCGCTGCAGGCCGGGGTGCCGGGGGTCGCCGGGCTGCATCTGGAAGGCCCGTTCCTCAGCCGGGCCCGCATCGGCGCGCACGATCCGTCGCTGGTCCGGCCGATGGGCGAGGAGGATCTCAGGCTGCTGCTGGAGAGCGGCATCGAGCATCTGCTGCTGACTGTGGCCCCGGAGACGGTGGACCCGGAGCAGATACGCCGCCTGGTCCAGGGCGGCATCGTGGTCAGTCTCGGGCACAGCGACGCCGATCACGAGACGGTGTCGGCGGCGATCGATGCCGGTGCCACCGGCGTCACGCACCTGTTCAACGCGATGTCGCAGATGTCGGGGCGTGCGCCCGGGCTAGTCGGGACCGCGCTCGACCGCGACGAGGTCTGGGCCGGGCTGATCGCCGACCTGCACCATGTCGACCCGCTGATGATCAGGATCGCGCTGGCCGCCAAGCGCGGGCCGGGCCGGCTGTTCCTGGTCAGCGACGCGATGCCGACTGCCGGCAGTGCGCTCGACAGCTTCACCCTGAGCGGACGCACGGTGTATCGCCGCGACGGACGGCTGGCGTTCGAGGACGGCACGCTGGCCGGGGCGGATCTGACCATGGACCAGGCGGTCGGGACCATGGTGGCGTCGCAGGGGCTGCCGGTCGAGGAGGCGCTCAGGATGGCGTCGCTCTATCCGGCCCGCTTCATGGGCATGGAACAGGCGCATGGCCGCATCGAGGCTGGGCGTCCCGCCGACCTGGTGCTGCTCGACGAGGCGCTGTGCTGCGTGCGGACCTGGCAGGGCGGAGTCGAGAGCGCTCAGCCCTCCACAGGATCGGAGCGGCCGGCGCGGGCGGCAGCCAGCTCCATCGCCCGGGTATAGACCACCCGCCGCGGCAGCCTGACCACGCCGGCGACCAGCGTGGCGGCATCCTTGACCGACAGCGTAGCCAGCGCTTCCGACAGGCGCGCGTCGAGCCCGTCCGCGTCGGTGACGGACTCGTCCGGCGGCGGACCGACCAGCACGGTGATCTCGCCGCGGGGCGCGGTCTCGGCGTAATGCGACGACAGGGCGGCCAGGCCGCCGCGCCGAACCTCCTCGAACCGCTTGGTCAGTTCGCGGGCGACGGCCGCCTCGCGGTCGCCGAACACCGAAGCGAGATCGGCCAGCATGTCGGCCAGACGATGCGGCGCCTCGTGCCAGATCAGCGTTGCCGCCAGGCCGGCGCGTTCCGCGGCGCGCAGCCGGCCGAACGCGTCGAGCCGCGCCGACGATCGCGGTGGCGGGAAGCCCACGAACAGGAACGGGTGCGGTGGCAGGCCCGACAGCGTGAGGGCGGTGATCGCCGCATTGGCGCCCGGCGCCGCGCCGACGCGGATGCCACGCTCGATCGCCGCCCTGACCAGCCGGTAGCCGGGATCGGACAGCAGCGGCGTGCCGGCATCCGACACCAGGGCGATGCGGGTGCCGGATTCCAGCAGGTCGAGCAGGGCCGGGATCCGCTGGCGCTCGTTGTGCTCGTGCAGCGGCTCGGTGCGCGCGCCGATCTGCTTGGCGGAAAACAGCCGCGCGGTGACGCGGGTATCCTCGCACAGCACCAGCTCGGCGTGTCGCAGGCAGTCGATCGCCCGCTCGGTCATGTCGCCGAGATTGCCGATCGGGGTTGCGACCAGCATGAGTCCCGGTGCGTCCGGGTGTGCTAGTGACGGGCTCTCGGCAGAGGAAGGTGGGACGGATGACGGGTCTTCTGGCATCGCTGGACTGGGCGCGCGTTGCGGCATCGCGTCAATGTGGCGGGGTTTCGCACCGCGCCGTGCGCGGCGTGCCGCTCGCGGCGACCTTGCTGCTCGGCGCCTGTTCGAGCCTGCCGTTCATGAACGGCGCCGACACCGCGCCGCCGAACCCGCCGGCGTTGAACCAGCCGCTGGCGCAGCAGGCGCCGGTCGAGACGCCGCCGGCGCCGCCGGGTGGCCCGAAGGTCGCCATCCTGCTGCCCTTGAGCGGACCGAATGGCGGGCTGGGGGCGAGCATGCTGCGCGCCGCGAAGCTGGCGGTGGCGTCCCCCGGCGGGCCGGTGCTCGATGCGCACGACACCGCCGGCGCCGAAGGTGCCCGGCAGGCGGCGATCAGCGCGGTGCAGGGCGGCGACCGGCTGATCCTCGGGCCGCTGACCTCCGGCGATACAGCGTCGGTGGCGCCGGTGGCGCGCGCCGCCAATATCCCGGTGCTGGCCTTCACCAGCGACGTCGCCCAGGCCGGCCCAGGGGTCTGGGTGATGGGCGAGACGCCCGAGCAGCAGGTGCGGCGCCTGGTGATCGCCGCCAAGGCGGAGGGACGGACCAGGATCGCCGCCCTGCTGCCGGCCAGCGGTTTCGGCAATGCCCTGGCCGACGGGCTGACCCATGCCTGCGCCGAGGCGGGATTACCGCCGCCGACCATCCTGACCCATGGCGGCACCCAGGACAGCATCGTCTCGGCGATGCGACAATTGTCGAATTATGCCGCCAGGAAGGATGCCGCCGACCAGAAGGCCAAGGCGGCCGCCATGGCCGCGCCGTCGTCGGCCCCGGTCCCGCCGCCGATGGCCGCCACCCTGGCGCCGATCATGAAGCCGTCGACGCTGGCGGCGCGGGATGCGCCGCCCCCGACCGCGTCGGCGCCGCTCGACCCGCCGCCGTTCGATGCGCTGCTGCTGGGCGATACCGGGCTGCAGTTGCAGCAGGTGATCGGCGCGCTGCAGGATGACGGGGTGCAGTCGAGCCAGGTCAGGATCATGGGTCCCGGGCTATGGAGCGCATTCGCCTCCAAGCTGCATGCGATCGCCGGCGCCTGGTTCGCCGCGCCGGATCCGCAGTCCCGGGTTGGTTTCGTGCAGCAATATGTGGCGGCCTACCACCAGTCGCCGAAGCCGCTGGCCGACATCCCGTACGATGCCGGGGCGATGGCGCGGTCGCTGGCCGGCGGCGGCTACGATGCTGCCAGCCTGACCCGTGCCGACGGGTTCGCAGGCGTCGACGGGCTCTTCACCCTGCTGCCCGACGGGCATGTGCGGCGCTCGCTGGCGATCTTCCAGATCCAGCCGAGCGGCGGGGCGCTGCTGGTGCAGCCGGCCACCGGGTCGGCCAATCCCGGAAGCTGAGGCGGCCCGCAGCGCGGCCGAGCGCGGCTCAGGCGGCGACGATGGCGGCGCAGGTGAGGACCGGGCGGACGCAGGCCAGAGCCGCCTCGAAGCTGGCGAAGCTGCCCAGCGCATGATCGCGGAGATGGTCCACCACCATCCAGCGCATGCCGTCCGGCCGGATCACGTAGGCCGGATCGGCGTTCTCGCGGACCCAGATGCTGACGTGGTCCAGCGCGACGGCGGAATCGGTCGGCGCACGTGGCGAGACGTCGACGTCGCACAGGCCCATGCTGGTGCCGGCCTGAAGCCAGCGCATGAGATATTCGCGGTGGCGGGGCAGGAAGCGGAGCCGCAACGGCACCACGTTGGAATTGGCCGGGAGGTCCTGAGGCAACGCAGTCATGGGCATCGGTGAACCCTTTAGCGACGGATCTCGTTTTCGTGATCGAGATTAACTGTCCCGGTAATGCGGTCGCAATTGGATTCTGAGGCGAGTCCCGCCCGGCGCCGATCGTTTCGATTCATCGCAAACCGGTGTGGCTGAATTACAATGAACCGTTACGATAGCATGTCGTTTTGTTAGTGTTCGCGTCAGGCCTGGTATAATAACAGGTTCAAGCCTGGGATCCGCGCCGTCCTACGATCCGGTCGATCAGCCTGTCGCAGGCCGCCTGGTCCTGCCAGTGCAGGGACACCCCGGCCACCAGCAGGCCGGCGCACCGCTCCGGCCCCAGCCGTGCCGCGTCCTTCGGCGTGGTGATCAGCGCCGCGCCGTGCCGGTCAGCTTCGCTGCGAAGCTGCGCGAGGTCTGTCGAGGTGAAGAAGTGATGATCCGGAAAACCATGCCGCCCGACCAGCGTCAGGCCCAGCGCCTGCAGGCTGTCGAAGAACTTGCCGGGCCGGGCGATGCCGGCGAAGGCGAACAGGGTGCGGCCGCGCAGCCTGAGCAGATCGGGATCCATCCGCAGATCCGCCTGCAGGACGGCGAGGCCGGGCGGCAGGTGCCGCGCCGCCCCGGTCCGGTCCGGTCCGATCAGGACGGCGCAGGCGGCCCGCGCCGCGGCCACCGCGATTGGCTCGCGCAGCGGCCCGGCTGGCAGCAGCCGGCCGTTGCCGAAACCGACCGCCCCGTCGATCGTGAGCAGCGGGAAATCCTGGATCAGCCCGGGATTCTGCAGCCCGTCATCCATCAGCAGAAGCTGCGCGCCGGCCTGCAGCGCCGCCCGGGCGGAGGCGGCGCGGTCGCTGCCCACCCAGCACGGCGCGCGCCCGGCGAGCAGCAGCGCCTCGTCCCCGACCAGGGCGGCGTCGTGGCGCTGCGGATCGACCAGCAGCGGTCCCGCGCCGACGTTACCGCCATAGCCGCGGGTCAGGCAGTGCACGGCGATGCCGCGTTGCCGGATGCGGTCGACCAGATCGAGCGCCAGCGTGGTCTTGCCGGCGCCGCCGACGCCGACATTGCCGCAGCACACCACCGGCACCGGCGCGTTCCAGCCGGCCCGTCGCAGCCGTCGCGCGGTCAGCGCGGCGGTGATCGGTTCGAGCGGCGACAACAGCAGTCCGGCCAGACGGGAGGCACTGCCGGTGCCGGTCCAGAAACCGGGCGGCTTCATCGGTGCGGGCCGGGGAGCAGCTCGAGCAGCCGCCGGACGAGCCGGTCCGGGAGGTCCGGATCGGCGGCGGCGGCGGACCGGGCGGCCTCCGCCATGCGCCGTCGCGCCGGTGGATCGTCCAGCATATGGCCGACCCAGCCCTGGATCGCCGCTGCTCCGGACAGGCTGACGAGACCGCCGGCGGCGGTCAGCCGGGCGGTGTCCTCGTCGAAATTCTGCATGCGCGGTCCGGCCGCCAGGGCGCAGCCCAGACGCGCGGGCTCCAGCGGGTTGTGGCCGCCACCCGGTCCGCGCCCCTCCGCCAGGCTGTTGCCGAGCAGCACGATTCCGCTCAGCCGATAGAGCAGGCCGAGCTCGCCCAACGTATCGCACAGCCAGATCCCGGCTTCGGCAGACGGGTCCTGGCCCAGGCTGCGGCGGCGCGCCTGCGGCAGCGATCGCGCCACCGCGTCGCCGCGCTGCGGATGGCGCGGCGCCAGGATGGTCAGCAGGGTGGGGAAACGGGCCGACAAGGCGGCGTGCACGGCGGCGACGCACGGCTCCTCGCCCTCATGGGTGCTGGAGGCGAGCCAGACCGGGCGATCGCCGATCAGGGACTGCAGGCGGTGCAGTTCGGCCTGGTCGAACGGCAGCGTCTCCGCAGCCTGTTTCAGGTCGCGATCATGCGCGACGCTTTTGGCGCCGAGCGCCCGCAGGCGCGCCGCGTCCTGCGCGGAGCGGGCCGAGATCCAGGTGAAGGCGCCCAGCAGGCGGCGTGCGACGAAGCCGGCGCGGGCCCAGCGCCTGGCGCTGCGTGCGGAAAGCCGAGCATTGAGCAGGACCAGGCCGATGCCGCGTCCGGCGCAGCCGGCGATCAGGCCCGGCCAGAGTTCGCTCTCGACCAGGACCGCGAGATCCGGTCGCCAATGGTCGAGGAAGCGGCCGATCCAGCGCGGCACGTCGAGCGGAACGAAGCGCGTCGTGATCCGTGGCCCGAGCCCGGCGGCGTCGATCCGCTCCCGGGCGAGGATCTGCGCGGTCACGGTTCCAGTCGTGAGCAGCAGATGCAGCGCCGGATCGAGCCTGCACAGCGCCTGCAGCAGAGGCAGGAGAGACAGGGTTTCGCCGACGCTCGCCGCATGCAGCCAGATCAGCCGGCCGTCGGGTCGCGGTGTGGTGTCGAGACCGCGGCGTTCGGCGAGGCGATCACGCAGTTCCTTGCCGGCGCGCAGCCGGCGCCACAGCAGCAGGCGCAGGGCCGGCGACGCGATCGTCCCGGCCAGCGCCCAGAGCCGGAACGGCCAGCCGAGGCGTCGCGGCGTCATGCGCCGACGCCGCGGACCGCGTCATCCAGGGCCTGGGCGATCGCCGGCATCGCGGCGCGCCAGCCCTGGGCCGGCACCGCGATCGGCGCGGAACAGACGATTTTGCCGCGACCGAACGGCAGCGGCAGGATCATGCGGTCCCAGGAGCCGAGCCGGCGGCTCGGCGCCATCTGGCAGGCGGCGGCGATCACCGGCACGCCGGAGAGACCGGCCAACCGGGCGACGCCAGGCTGCAGGGCCCGGCGCGGCCCGCGCGGACCATCCGGGGTGATGGCAATCAGGCTGCCTTTGCGCAGCAGACCGATCAGTTGACGCAGCGCCGCCGCGCCGCCTTTGTCGCGGGTAATGGCGCTGCCGCCAGTGGCGCGATCCGACGAGCCGGCGACCGCCGCGACGCCCCAGCGGCGGACGATGCCGGTGATGAGACGGCCGTCGCGATGCCGGCTGATGAGCACGGTCATGCCGAGCGATGGGTTGGCCTTGTGCGCGTGCCACCAGAGGGCGGGGATCAGCGGCAGGAACTCGTGCCAGAAGGCGACGATGGCGGTGCGGCCGTCCTGGCCGAGCATGTAGGGCCAGGAGTCCTGCGGCGCCTCGATGGTCCAGCGTGTGGTGCCGAGCGCCAGGCGCAGATAGGCGCCGATCGCGCGGCCGGCGACGCGGCGGGCGACATCGCTTCTGGACAACCGCTTCAGCATCGAGGGTGTTTCACGTGAAACATTGCCGGACCCAGATTTGCACCACGGCAGCGCATGATCGGCTGGCCGCGCCCTAACGCCCGGTCTGGCCGCGATGGCGGAGCGCATGGTCGGCCAGCACGCAGGCCAGCATCGCCTCCCCGACCGGCACGGCGCGGATGCCGACGCATGGATCGTGACGGCCTTTGGTAGCGACCGAGACCGCCTCTCCGGCGCTGCTCACCGACTCAACCGGCGTCAGGATCGAACTGGTCGGCTTGACCGCGAACCGCGCGGTGATCGGCTGGCCGGTGCTGATGCCGCCCAGCACGCCGCCGGCATGGTTGGCATCGAAAACCAGCGCCCCGTGCGCAATGCGCATCGGGTCGGCATTCTCCTCGCCGCTCAGCGCCGCCGCGGCGAATCCGTCGCCGATCTCGACGCCCTTCACGGCATTGATCCCCATCAGCGCGCCCGCCAGGTCGGCATCGAGCTTGGCGTAGAGCGGCGCGCCCAGACCCGGCGGCACGCCGGTCGCCTCGAGGGCGATGATCGCGCCCGTCGAAGAGCCGGCCTTGCGCACCTGGTCGAGAAAGCCCTCCCAGACCGGAACGGTGCCGGGGTCCGGGCAGAAGAACGGATTGTCGCCGACCGTGTCCCAATCCCAGCGCGACGGGTCGATCGCATGCGGCCCGATCTGCACCAGAGCGCCGCGGATGCGCACCGCCTCGCCCAGTACCAGCCTGGCGATCGCACCGGCCGCCACGCGCATCGCCGTCTCCCGTGCCGAAGACCGGCCGCCGCCGCGCGGATCGCGCAGGCCGTATTTCAGGTCGTAGGTCACATCGGCATGACCGGGGCGGTAGCGGTCGGCGATCGCGCCGTAGTCGCGCGACCGCTGATCGGTGTTCTCGATCAGCAGCGAGATCGGCGTTCCGGTGGTGCGGCCCTCGTAGGTGCCGGACAGGATCCTGACCTGGTCTGGCTCCCGACGCTGGGTGGTGAACCGCGACTGGCCGGGACGGCGCCGATCCAGATAGGGCTGGATCTCGGCTTCGGTCAGCGCCAGCCCCGGCGGGCAGCCATCGACCACGCAGCCGATCGACGGGCCGTGGCTCTCGCCCCAACTGGTGACGCGGAACAGATGGCCGAAGCTGTTGTGCGACATGGGCCGGACCTGGCGTGCCTAATCCTTGATCGCGGCGATATCGGGCGCTGACGGGTTCTTCATGCCGACCAGATGGTAGCCGCTATCGACGTGGTGCACCTCGCCGGTCACGCCGGATGACAGGTCCGACAGCAGATAGAGCCCGGCGCCGCCGACCTCCTCGGTGGTGACATTGCGCTCCAGCGGCGCGTTCAGTTGATTCCATTTCAGGATATAGCTGAAATCGCCGATGCCGCTGGCCGCCAGCGTCTTGATCGGGCCGGCGGAGATCGCGTTGACCCGGATCCCGTCGCCGCCCAGATCGGCCGCCATGTAGCGCACCGACGCCTCCAGCGCCGCCTTGGCCACACCCATCATGTTGTAATGCGGCATCACCCGCTCGGCGCCGAGATAGCTCAGGGTCAGCAGCGAGCCGCCCGGCCCCATCAGCGCCGCCGCGCGGCGGCCGACCGCGGTGAAGGAATAACAGGAAATGTCGAGGGCCTGCAGGAACGCGTCCCGCGGCGTGTCGAGATAGCGGCCGCGCAGATACTGCTTGTCGGCCCAGCCGATCGCATGCACCAGGAAGTCGAGCCTGCCCCATTGCGCCTCGATCTGCGCGAAGGTCTCGTCCATCGCCGTATCGTCGGAGACGTCGCACGGGAGCACGATGCTGGCGCCGATGCTCTCCGCCAGAGGCCGCACCCGCTTCTCCAGCGCCTCGCCCTGGAAGGTGAAGGCCATCTCCGCACCCTGGGCGGCGCAGGCCGACGCGATGCCCCAGGCGATCGAGCGGTTGTTGGCCACACCCATGATCAGCCCGCGCTTGCCCTGCATCAGGGTGCCGCGGAGGGGAAGTTCGGTGGTGCCCTCTGGCATTGGCGGTCTCTGGCTGGAGGTCGGGAGGTGCGGTCGGTGCGCGATCGTGGTCGCACACCGCTTCTGGCGCGACAAGGCCCATCGATGGGCGACCCTTGGCGCGGACCGAGACCCGGCGCAAACTCCTGTTCACCGCTTTCCGCTGAGGACCGCCTCGCATGCCGCATGCCGCCCTCGAACCCGTCTCGGACCCGATCGCCCTGTTCCGCGACTGGCTCGACCAGGCGACGCACAGCGAACCGAACGATCCGAACGCGATGGCGCTGGCCACCGCCTCCGACGCCGGGCCGCCCTCGGTGCGGATGGTGCTGCTCAAGGACGTCGATGCGCACGGCTTCGTGTTCTACACCAACAAGCAGAGCCGCAAGGCGGCCGAGATCGCCGAGCGCCGCAGCGCCGGGCTGCTGTTCCACTGGAAGTCGCTGCGTCGCCAGGTGCGGGTCGCCGGCGCCGTCGAGGATGTCGACGAGTCCGAGGCGGATGCGTATTTCGCCAGCCGCGCGCGCCTGTCGCGGCTCGGCGCGATCGCCTCCGACCAGTCCCGTCCGCTGCGGGATCGCGCCGAACTCGAACGAAGGCTCGACGCGGCGCAGAAGCGCTACCCCGGTGACGACGTGCCGCGGCCGGCCCACTGGTCCGGATACCGTGTCGTTCCCGAAACGATCGAGTTCTGGCAGGACATGCCCTATCGCCTGCACGACCGCATGGTGTATCGCCGCGACCCCGGCCAGGGCTGGCTGACGCAGAGGCTCTATCCGTGACCCGCTCCGCGAGCCCGGCGACGGGCGACATCGCCAGCCTCCTGCTGCCGCTGAACGGCGTGCCGTCCGAGACCGCCGCCCTGTCGCTGGGCCTGACGCTGGCCAGGAGGTTCTCGGCACATCTCCAGGTGCTGCATGTCGCCACCGACGGTCGCGACGTCGCGCCGCTGGCCGGGGAGGGTCTCTCCGGCGCCATGGTCGAGGAAATGATGACCGCGGCGGAACGCGATTCCGATCGCCGGATCGTCTCCGCCCGGGCGCTGCTCGAGACCGCGCTGGACGCCGACGCCGCGTCCGCCGGTGGCGCCCGGCTCGCAGTGCGCGGGGCGGGCGCCGCCCAAGCGCCGCATCAGGCGCCGCACCAGGCGGGGGTCACCTTCCGCAGCGTCAAGGGCCGCGAGCACGAGGTGGTGGCGCATGCCGCGCGCCTGTCCGACCTGATCCTGGTGCCGCATCCCGATGCGGTCGACGAGGCGCTCTCCTCCTCCGAGGCGCTGCACGCGGTGCTGTTCGACAGCGGCCGTCCGGCGATCATCGCGCCGAAGACGGCGCCGTCGGAGATCGGCCGGCGCATCTGCGTCGCCTGGAACGGCACCGCGGAGAGCGCCTCCGCAGTGTTCTCCGTGCTGGGCTGGCTGCACCAGGCCGACAGCGTCCAGGTGCTGCATTCGCCGGACTACCAGCGTCGCGGGCCGGCTGCCGCCGACCTGGTCGGCTACCTGGCCATGCATGGGATCGAAGCCGGCATGACCAGCTTCAGGGCGGAGGGCGGCGAGGTGGGCGCGGCGCTGCTGGCGGCCGCGGACTCGTTCGGCGCCGACATGCTGGCGATGGGCGCCTATTCGCATTCCCGGCTGCGCCAGTTGTTCCTGGGCGGCGTCACCCGGCACGTGATCGCCAAGGCGACGCTGCCGGTGCTGATGGCCCGGTAGGCGCCGCCTTCGCGCCCCAGGCCCGCGGCCTCATGCGCCCGGGAGTTCGTTGACCGTCACGATCCGCCAGGCGGCCGGGTGACGTTCCAGGATCGTCAGCGACAGGTTCTGCACCGACAGACGCAGCGAGGTCGCGGCGTCGACGCCGAGCGCGTGCGCGCAGGCGGCGCGGATCGCGCCGCCATGGCTGACCGCGACGATATCCCGCCCGTCATGCAGGTCCGCCAGACGCTCCAGCGCGGCGCCGACCCGGTCCAGCACCTGGTCCATGCTCTCGCCGCCCGGCGGCACCTCTTCGGCCGCCATCGGCCAGAACGGATGCGGCGTCAGGGCCAGCCGCTCCGGCAGGCGGTGATGCTCGAGACCGTGATACGAGCCCATCGACTGCTCGATCAGGTCCGGCTCGACGGTCCAGCCGGTCTGCGGATAGCCGGCCTTCTGGATGTGCTCGGCGGTGACCCGGGTGCGTGACAGCGGGGTCACCACCCAGGCCGCATCGCGCGGCAGGCGCGCCGCCAGGGCGCGATACATCGGCTCCTGCGAGACCAGACTTTCCGGGCAGAGCGGCACGTCCGTCGACCCGTACAGACGCAGCCTGGCATTCTCCTCGACCAGCGCGTGACGGATCAGCCAGAAGCGGGTGACCCCCGGCGCCAGCGCGGGTGTGTCCAGGAAGGCGGCTTGCTGTGTCATGGAGATCCGATCGTCACGTCACGCTCGTCGTGACGGGGTGGCAATGTCGCTTATGAGGTGACGACAACAAGGTGACGACAACATGGCGGGTGCGACAAGACGGCCTGGCGCATGGCGGCACCGGCGCCGGGTCAGATGTTCAGACCGGCATCCGCACGCCGCCGCGCCGTCGCGTCCGGGGCGAAACGCGGCACCGGGTCGAGCGCCTCCAGCGCCGGCCAGCATCGCAGCAGCAGGCCGATCTTGGCCATGATCCGGCCGATATCGGCGATCTCGCGGCTCATGCGGCCCTCGCCGCCCAGCCCGGCGTGCGACGGCTCGCCGGACAGCAGCCGGGCGCCGACGGAAATCCTCAGCGCGCCGGCCATCCCGTCCAGACGGTCGTCCGCCACCGGCGCAGGCTGGCCGATATGGATCAGCAGCCTGGCCAGGGCGCGATCCTCGTCGTTCGCGGTCGGCGGCAGGGCGCGGGTGACGTCGGCGTTCAGCCAGCGATAGAGCCGCCGGGCGCGGGGCACGTCGAGCGGCAGCCTGGGCGCCTGTTCCACGCCCTGATTCGTCCCCTGATTCCCTGGAGGCCCCAGCACCAGGAAGCTGCGGATGGTCTGGAGCTGGTCCCAGCCCGGCCCGGAGGGCAGCGTATCGCGGCGCGGCGGCGGCACGTCGATCGCGACCACGTCCGGGCTGGCGGCGATCGCCTGGTCGACACCCTCGATGAAGCGCAGCACCAGGCTGCGCGCGACCGCGTCCGGCACCGAAGCGAACGCCTCCATCTCCGCCAGCGCCGCCTGCCAGCGCAGCACCATCCCGGGATTGGCGCCCGGCTCGAACGAGGCAGCCGGCGCGTCCCGCGGCCAGTCCGCGGCGCCGCCGTAATCGGCCAGCCCCGCCGGCAGGCTGGCGGCGCCGCGCAGCCGTGCCGCGATCGCCGGCGGCAGCAGCAGCGCGCCGCAGAAAGGCGGCCCGGTGAAGAACTTCGAGCCGGTGATCATCACCATCCAGCCGCGGCCGAGATAGTCGCGCACCCGCGCCGCGTCGAGCCGCGCCTGGCAGGCATCGACCACCAGGGTGAGCTGGTCGCCGAGCCTGGCCTGCAGCGCCTCGATGCAGGCCAGGCCCGGCGCCAGCAGACCGGTCTTGGACACGTCCAGCCGGTGCAGCAGGACGGTGCGGCCCTGCGCCGCCTCCGCCTCGACCAGGGCGACGCAGGTCCGGTCGACCGCGTCCTGCGGCAGCATCCTGCCGGCCTCGTCGCGGATCGCCACCGGCAGCACCCTGGTATCGCCGGGAAAGCCGGCGATCAGCGCGCCCTTGGCCACCGTCCGGCCGCGCGCGGTGTCGTCGGCGAAATGCCGGCCGGCGGCGGCCATCGGCACGCCGGTTCCGGTCTCCTCCGGGGCCAGCAGCACGTTGCTGACCGGCCGGGCCGTGCCGCCCCGCGAATCCTGCAGGCAGCACAGGGCGAGCGCCGCCATTTCCAGATCGGTCCCCGACGGCGCCAGCACCACGCGGCAGCCGGCCTCGAGACCGTAATGCGTGCCGATGCGATCGCGGACCGACTCGGTCTCCTGGTCCAGCGCCTGCGACCACCGGCCGGACAGGCAGGCGGTCGCCAGGCGCTTGCGGGCCGCCTCGGCGCCGCCGAAGCCGCGCTCCGACAGGGACGAGGCGGTCGAGGAGGCGAAGGTGATCGCCCAGGGGCGGGGCCGGTGCGAACAGCCGTAATGGTTCAGCCCGGTGGAGGGATCGATCGCCAGGCGCGCGTCGCCCCCCTCCGCCATCAGCGTCTCCGCCGGGCCGAGCCGGCTCCAGCAGGCCAGCAGCCGGTCGATCACCGCGTCGTCGATGCGCGCCGCGTCGGCGCCGGTCCGCTGCACCGCGCCCTGCAGCGCCCTGATCCTGGTCCAGACCAGGTGCAGCGTCGCCGCGTCGGGCATGGCGGGCGCCGCCATCGCCTCGAGCCAGGACGCGGGGTCCGGCCCGGGATCGGCGCCGTCGGGCGCCGCATCCAGCAGCCAGAACCGCGCCGCGGTGCGCGCCGCGCACAGCCCGACCAGAATGCCGAGCGAGGGGCTGTCCAGGGTCGGTCCGGGGCCCGCCGGGTCCATCGCCGCGTCCGCGGCGTCGGGCAGCATCGCCGCATCCGCGGCGTCGGGCAGCATCGCCGCATCCGCGGCGTCGGGCAGCATCGCCGCGTCCGCGGCGTCGGGCAGCATCGCCGCGTCCGCGGCGTCGAGCAGCATCGCCAGCTCGAGCGCGTGGCGCAGATGGAAGGCGCAGACCCGGTCCTCGCCGAGACAGGCCGCCCCCAGCACCAGGGCGTTGCCGGGATCGGCGCGGAACGGCGTATCCAGCGTCGCGTCGAAGGTGATTGAGATCGTTCCCGCTACGACGCGCAGGTCCGGACGCTGCAGGACGGCCAGCAACCTCGTATTCAGGTGTTCGGCAAACAAGCGCGTCTCCTGGATCGTCGCGTCCCGGCGTCGTTGCCAGACCGGAGCAGCTTCAGGCGGGCGGGCTCGCGCGGCGGCTCCCGCTCCCCGACAAAGCTGCTCCTGTCGCAAAAACAGTAGAGCATGATCGAATGATCATGCTCCAGAGCAAGCGTATCGCAGGTCGAAGGGACCGCTGCCAAAATTGCGGCAGAAAGAAGTCTTTCATTCCGCTTTCGGCGACTGTTGCCTGGGAACCGCCGCACGGGCACTGTGTTCTGAGCCGCCGCGCGGGCACTGTGCGGCGAGCCCGCCGCACGGGCACTGTGCGGTGCGTCACACATGCCTGATCCAGGCGCTCGGAACGGGAACCACGAATGCGGATACTTCTCACGGGCGGTTGCGGCTTCATCGGGTCCGCGGTGGTTCGTCACCTGATCCGCTCGACCGGGCATTCTGTCGTCAATATCGACAAGATGACCTACGCCGCGTCCGAGGACGTGCTCGAGGACGCGCTGACCGACCCGCGCCATACCCACATCAAGGCCGACATCGCCGACCTGGCGGCGATGAACGCGATCTTCGCCGAGCACCGTCCGGACGCGGTGATGCATCTCGCCGCCGAGAGCCATGTCGACCGCTCGATCGACGGCCCGGCGGTGTTCATCCAGACCAACATCGTCGGCACCTTCGCCCTGCTGGAAGCCGCCCGCGCCTACTGGTCGGCGCTCGAGGGCGAGGCCAAGCAGGCGTTCCGCTTCCACCACATCTCGACCGACGAGGTGTTCGGCGCGCTGGAGGCCGACGACCCGCCCTTCACCGAGACCACGCCCTACGATCCGCGCAGCCCGTACTCCGCCAGCAAGGCGGCCTCCGACCATCTGGTGCGGGCCTGGTTCCACACCTACGGCCTGCCGGCCTTCGTCACCAACACCACCAACAATTACGGCTTCTGGCACTTCCCCGAGAAGCTGATCCCGCTGGTCACGATCAACGCCATCGAGGGCCGCGAGCTGCCGGTCTATGGCGATGGCTCGAACGTGCGCGACTGGCTGTTCGTCGAGGACCACGCCAAGGCGCTGGTGCTGGCGGTCGAGAAGGGGGTGCCGGGCGAGACCTACGCGATCGGCGCCCGCCAGCCGCGCTCCAACCTCCAGGTGGTGCAGGCGATCTGCCGCACGCTGGACGAATTGCGGCCCGACCCGGCCGGCCCGCGCGAGCGGCTGATCCGCTACGTCACCGACCGGCCCGGCCATGACTGGCGCTACGAGATCGACGCCAGCCATGCCGAGCAGGCGCTCGACTGGAAGGCGGACCATGATTTCGAGACCGGCATCCGCCGCACCGTGCAGTGGTATCTGGACCACCAGGATTGGTGGGAGAAGATCCGATCCGGCCGCTATACCGGCCAGCGCCTGGGGACCAAGGCATGAGCATCCGTCAGAACGAGAGCGCCAGCGCGATGAAGGGGATCATCCTGGCCGGCGGGTCCGGCACCAGGCTGCACCCGATGACGCTGGCCGCCAGCAAGCAGTTGCTGCCGGTCTACGACAAGCCGATGATCTATTATCCGCTCAGCACGCTGATGCTGGCCGGCATCCGCGACATCATGATCATCTCCACCCCGGCCGACCTGCCGCAGTTCGAGCGTCTGCTCGGCGACGGCTCGCGCTTCGGCGTCACCTTCGAATACCGGGTGCAGCCCACGCCCGACGGCATCGTCCAGGCGTTCCTGATCGCCGGCGAATGGCTGGGCAAGAGCCCCTGCGCGCTGGCGCTCGGCGACAACCTGATCTTCGCCGACCATCTCGGCGTGCTGCTGCGCGCCGCCTCGGCGCGTCCGGAGGGCGCCACCGTGTTCGCCTACCAGGTGCGCGATCCGGAGCGTTACGGCGTGGTCTCGTTCGACGAGAGCGGACGCGCGCTCGAGGTGGTCGAGAAGCCGGCCAACCCGCAATCGAACTGGGCGATCACCGGACTGTATTTCTACGACAACCGCGTGCTGGAGCTGGCCAAGCGAATCAAGCCGAGCCCGCGCGGCGAGCTCGAGATCACCGACCTCAACCGGCTCTATCTCGAGGAGGGCACGCTGCATGTCGATCGTCTCGGCCGCGGCTGCGCCTGGCTCGATGCCGGCATGCCGGACAGCCTGATGCAGGCCGGCACCTTCGTGCAGACCATCCAGTCCCGCCAGGGCATGCTGGTCGGCTGCCCGGAGGAGGTCGCCTTCCGCATGGGCTTCATCGACGCCCATGCGCTGCGCGAGCAGGCCAAGAAGCTGTCCAAGACCGAGTTGGGGCGTCTGCTCCTCGAACTGGCCGATGGCGTCCACGCCTGACCCGGAAGGAACACCAACGCCATGAAGGTTGAACGGCTGGCCATCCCGGAGGTCGTGCTGATCACGCCGCCCCGTTTTGGCGACGCGCGCGGATTCTTCTCCGAAACCTACAACTATCCGCGTCTGAAGGCGGAAACCGGCATCGAACTCGCCTTCGTGCAGGACAACCATTCGTTCTCGCGCGAGCGCGGCGTGGTGCGCGGCCTGCACTGCCAGCTCGGCCCGCACGAGCAGGGCAAGCTGCTGCGCTGCTCGAAGGGCGCGATCTACGACGTCGCGGTCGATGCCCGCACCGGCTCCCCGACCTACGGCAAGTGGGTCGGCGCAGAGCTGACCGGCGACAACTGGTCGCAGCTCTGGATCCCGCCGGGCTTCCTGCACGGGTTCTGCACCCTGACCGACGATGTCGAGGTCATGTACAAATGCACCGACGTCTGGGACAAGGCCAGCGAGCGCGCGGTGCTGTGGAACTGCCCCGAGATCGGCATCGACTGGCCGATCAAGCAGGACGAGGCGATCCTGTCCGACAAGGACAAGGTCGCGCCGCCCTTCTCGGCCGCCGCCGGCTGGTTCCAGTATTCATGACGGCGCTGCTCCCGGACGGCGGTCCGATCCTCGTCACCGGCGGCGGCGGCCAGCTCGCCACCTCGCTGGTCAGGCTCGGCGGTGCGCGCATCCGGCGCGTCGGCCGCCCGGAGTTCGATTTCGACCGGCCGGAAACGCTCGCGGCGAGCTTTTCCGCGACCCAGCCGGTGGCGGTGGTCAACGCCGCCGCCTGGACCGCGGTCGACGCGGCGGAAACCCAGGAGGCGGGCGCCGCCAGGGCCAATCGCGACGGGCCGGCGATGCTGGCCGGGCTGTGCGCCGAGGCCGGCATTCCGCTGATCCACGTCTCCACCGACTACGTGTTCGACGGCGACAAGGGCGCGCCCTATCTCGAGACCGATCCGATCTCGCCCACCGGCGTCTATGGCCGCACCAAGGCGGACGGCGAGCGGCTGGCGCTGGCGGCGAATCCGCGGACCATCGTGCTGCGCACCGCCTGGGTGTATTCCGCGACCGGCAAGAACTTCGTCCGCACCATGATCTCCGCCGGCGCCAAGAACCCGACCCTGAAGGTGGTCGGCGACCAGTTCGGCTCGCCGACCGCGTCGGACGACCTGGCGGCGGCGATCCTGTCGATCGTCGCGCTGATCGAGCGCGACGGCTGGAAGCCGGATTATGCCGGCCTGTATCACGCCACCGGCGACGGCGAGACGAGCTGGCACGGGCTCGCCGTCGCCGCCCTCGAAGAGGCTGCCCGGCACGGGCAGGCGATGCCCGAGGTGCTGTCGATCCGCACCGCCGACTGGCCGACCCCCGCGCGGCGCCCGGCCGACTCCAGGCTCGATTGCGGCAAGCTGGAGCGGGTGTTCGGCGTCCGGCTGCCGCCCTGGCGCGAGAGCCTTGCGCGCACCGTGGACGAGTTGATGGGACGCTCGCCCTCGTGACCCATCGTCCCTCCGTCTGAGCGCAGGATGTCCGCCGGGCAGGTCGCCATCCTGCTCTCCACCCGCAACGGCGCCCTTTTTCTCCAGGAACAGCTCGAGTCGATCGTGGCGCAGAGCGTCGCCACCTGGGTGATCTACTGGCGCGACGACGGATCGTCCGACGGCACGCCGGACCTGATGCGGAGCTTCGCGCGGCAGGCGGGTCTGGATCGCTGCATCGAGGTCGGCGCCCGGGACGGGACCGGCATCGGCCATATCGGGATCGCGGCCTCGTTCCTGACCCTGCTGCGGGCGGCGCCCGCCGGATGTGTGGTCGCCTTCGCCGACCAGGACGATGTCTGGCTGCCGGACAAGCTCGAACGCGGCCTGGCCGCCCTGTCCGCCGCCGACCCGGATCGCCCGGTGCTCTACTGCGCCAGGCAGCGCCTGGTGGACGACCGGCTGCGCACGCTCGGCCTGTCGCCGCATCGTGGGCCGCCCCCCGCCTTTCCCGCCGGCCTGACCCAGAACGTCGCCACCGGCTGCACGGTGATGCTCAACCCGCGCGCCGCCGCGCTGGTCGCTGGCGCGCGGGCGCCGGACGGCACGCTGCACGACTGGTGGTCGTACCTGGTGGTCGGCGCCGCCGGCGGCATCCTGATCGCCGACCCGGTGCCCACCGTTCTTTACCGCCAGCACCGCCGGAATGCGGTGGGCGCGCCGCATTCGGCGCTGCGACGCGGGCTGATGGCGCTCGGGCGCGGGCCGGACGCGTTCATGATGCTGTTCAAGCGACACGTCGCCGCCCTGCTGGCCAACCCGCAGGCGCTGTCGGCGCAGGCGGCCGACGACCTGGCACTCCTGCAGCGGGCGCTGGAGCGCGGCATCCTCGCGCGGCTGCGGGCGATCGCCCAGGTACGGTCGCTGGTGCGGCAGACGCGGCTGGAGACGCTGCTGTTTCGTCTCTGGTTCCTGATCGGATGAGGGAGGACGGCGATGAAACGTGATCCGGTCGGACTGGTATGGCTCGCCGGGCTGGTCCTGGCGGTGCTGCTGAGCGTGTTCGGACCCGGCCTGCTCGGCATGGTGTTCGGGATCGACCTGGTCGGCGCGCTGGATCGCGCGGCATCGCGCCTCGAGGAGGCGCTCCGCACGCTCGGCGATCCGGCCCGGGCGATGATCCGCGGGTTCGCGATTGCCGCCTACATGGTGTTCATCGCGCTGTGCGTGCTCGCCAGGCGACGTCGCCTGCCGGCGATGGGCATCGCCATCGCGGTGACGCTGCTGTTCGTGTTCCTGGCCGGCGCGCCCGGCGCGTGGGCTGGCTCGCTGCACGGCGCGCACTGGCTGCTGGCGCTGCTGCTCAATCTGGGCGCCGCCGCGATCATGACCCGCCGGCTGCGGCGCTGACGCCGCCCGTGTCGCACACCGGGAGAGCATGATCGCATGATCACGCCCCGGGGCTGTCACGTGTTGTGCGGGTCGACGCTCCGGAATCCGTAGGTCTCGTAGCGGGTGCTCAGCCGGTTGTCGGCGATGGTGACGACGGTGAATCCCTCCGGCGTGCCGAGATGGGTGCCGTGCCACCAGTTGCCGCTGACCGCGCCGCCGGTGATGTACGGCACGCCGTGCCACAGGATGGTCTCGTTGATGTGGGTGTGGCCCTGCAGCACGCCGAGCACATTGTGTCCGGACAGCAGCGCGATCACCTCCGACGCATTGATGACGCTGTTCTTGTGGTGCCGCGGCGCGACGTTGGGTGGTGGCGCATAGCAGTCGAACGCCGTGACAAGCGGAATATGGCTGACCAGGACGATCGGCTGGCCGGCCGGGACCCTGGACAGGGTGTCGCGCAGCCAGGCGATCTGGGTCGCGTCGATCCTGCCTTCGTAATCCCGATCCTGCGTCAACCCGATCGAGTCGAGCACGATGAACCGCACGCCGCGATGCTGGAACCCGTAATAGAGCGGTCCGAAATGCGCCTGGTAGAACGCCTTGCCATAGAGCGGATCGCTCGGCTGCGCGCCGCTCTTGGTATACACGCCGAAACAGTCGTGGTTGCCGATGGTGTTGTAGATCCTCAGGCCGAGATCCTGCTCGGTGCGCGCATACAGATCGATCAGCCGGTCGGCGCGGCCCCGTGCGACGCCGAGCGCGTCGTAGATGTGGTCACCGCCCTGGATGACGAAATCGCCACCGATCGCGCGCGCCCGGCGGAACGCCGCATCGCAGCCGGCGGTCGCGTTCAGCTCCGGCTGCAGATGCGTGTCGGTGATGAACAGGAACGAGAAATCCTCGTGCGGCAGCGGCGCCGCGGGCGCGACCCTGCTGCCGGCGGCGACCAGTCCGGACAGCGCGACGCCGCCGCCGATGAAGCCGCGCCTGCCGATTGCGTATGCCATCATCCCTCTTCCCGACGAGCCTGGCGACGGTGATGCGTCACCCGGCCGCATCCGGTAAAATGACGTTTGGAAGTCAGCGCTGCGGCATCGCCTCCGGCACCACCGTGCTCACGATCGACGCGTCCAGCGCCTCGTACTCGTGATAGCCGATCGTCTGATACAACTCCGCCCTGGTCTGCATACGCTCGACCATGCCGTGCGTGCCGCCGTCGCGGCGGATCGCGGCATAGAGTTCCTGCTGCGCCTTGTTGGCGACGCGCAGCGAACTGACCGGCCAGATCACCATGCCGTAGCCGAAGCTCTCGAATTCCTGCGCGGTGAAGAACGGCGTGCGGCCGAATTCGGTCATGTTCGCGAGCAGCGTGACGCCCGGCATCCTGGCGGCGAACTCTCGGAACATCTCAGGCGTGGTCAGCGCCTCCGGGAAGATCGCGTCGGCGCCGGCCTCGACGTAGAGCTTCGCCCGCGCGACCGCGCCGTCCATGCCCTCCGATGCCGCCGCATCGGTGCGCGCCACCACCACCAGATGGCGGCGCGCCTGCACGGCGGCCGCGACCTTCACCGCCATGTCGGTCGGCGTCGCCAGCTTCTTGTCGTTCAGATGGCCGCACTTCTTCGGCAGCACCTGGTCCTCGAGATGCACCGCGGCGGCGCCGGCCTCCTCGAAGCTGCGGACCATGTGCATGACGTTCAGCGCTTCGCCATAGCCGGTGTCGCCATCCACCAGCACCGGCAGGCCGGACGAGCGCGCCACCTGGCGGATGAAGAACGCCACCTCGTCCACGGTGATGATGCCGAGATCGGGCAGCCCCATCGAGGCGGTCATCGCCGCGCCGGACAGGTAGCAGGCCTCGAAGCCCGCCGCCCTGGCCTGCAGCGCGGCGTGGCCGTTATGGGCGCCTGGAATCTGCAGGATGCCGGGCCGCTCCAGCAGGCGACGAAAGCGCAGGCCGGCGGGCTGATCCGGCAGGTCGGACGCGTTCAGGTAGGGCATGATCCGATCCCTCAGCCGCGCTCTGCGAGCGGCACGAAACGCCGGTTCTCCGGCCCGACATAGTTGGCGGTCGGCCGGATGATCTTGCCGTCCTGGCGCTGCTCGATCACGTGCGCCGCCCAGCCGGCGGTACGCGCGATCACGAACAGCGGCGTGAACATCGCTGTCGGTATCCCCATCGCCGCGTAGCAGACCGCGGAGAACCAGTCCAGGTTCGGGAACATCTTCTTGGCGTCCGCCATCACGCTCTCGATCCGTTCGGCGATGTCGAACCTGGCCAGCGAGCCGGTCTCCTCGCAGAGCTCGCGGGCGACCTGCTTGATCACCACGTTGCGCGGGTCGGAGATGGTGTAGACCGGATGGCCGAAGCCGATCACCACCTCCTTGCGCGCCACCCGGGCCAGGATATCGGCTTCCGCCGCGTCCGCGGTTGCGTAGCGGGCCTGGATCTCGAGCGCCGCCTCGTTGGCGCCGCCATGCTTCGGTCCGCGCAGCGCGCCGATGCCGCCGGTGATCGCCGAATACAGGTCCGACCCGGTGCCGGCGACGACGCGGGCGGCGAAGGTCGAGGCGTTGAACTCGTGCTCCGCGTACAGCACCAGAGACGCATGCATCGCCGCCACCCAGCGCGGCGGCGGCGTCTCGCCATGCAGCAGATGCAGGAAATGGCCGCCGATGCTGTCGTCATCGGTCTCGACGTCGATGCTGACGCCGTTGTGGCTGTAGTGATACCAGACCAGCAGCATCGAGCCGAGCGACGCCATCAGCCGGTCGGCGATGTCTTGCGCTCCGGCGACGCTGTGGTCGTCCTTCTCCGGCAGCACGCAGCCCAGCGCCGACACGCCGGTACGCATCACGTCCATCGGATGCGACGCGGCCGGCAGGCTCTCGAGGATCTCCCTGACCGCGGCGGGCACGCCGCGCAGACGCTTCAGTTTCAACCGGTAGGCCGACAGCTCCGCCGCGTTCGGCAGCGTGCCATGCACCAGCAGATGCGCGATCTCCTCGAAGCTGCAGGCGCGCGCCACGTCGATGATGTCGTAGCCGCGGTAATGCAGGTCGTTGCCGGACCGGCCGACGCTGCAAAGTGCGGTGTTGCCTGCCACCACGCCGGACAAAGCGACGGATTTCTTCGGCTTCGGCGCGGCGGCGTCGGTCACGGTCTGGTTCATCAGAACAACCCCTTTCCGCCCCTGGCCAGATGGCCCTCCGGGAGCGCTATGGTCAGTCTCGCCAGCGCACTCGCGTCCAGCTCGGGCAGGCGCTGCACCAGGGAGAGGAAGCGCTCGATCTCCGCCGACTCCAGGATGCCCTCGGTCAGCACGTGGAACTTGTTGATGTAGTCGGGCCGCGTCCAGGGCGTCCTGCCCAGCGTGTGGGCGTTCGCCACCGCCAGCTCGCCCTCGATCGTGCGGCCGTCCTTCAGGGTGATGATGACCTTGCCACCGAACGCCTTTACCGCCGGATCGTCGGAATGGTAGCGCGCGGTCCAGCGCGGATCCTCGACGGTGCGGATCTTGTTCCACAGCGCCACCGTGTCGGGCCGCTGCGCCCGCGCCGGCTCGTACGACCGCACATGGTGCCAGGCGCCGTCCTGCAGCGCCACGGCGACGATGTACATGATCGAATGATCCAGCGTCTCGCGCGACGCCGCCGGATCGAACTTCTGCGGGTCGTTCGAGCCGGTGCCGATCACGTAATGCGTATGATGCGAGGTCTCGATCAGGATCGACTCGACATCGTCCCAGTTCTCCACCCGTCGGCCGAGTTCGAAGCTGAGATCGATCAGCGCCTGGCTCTGATACTCGGCGGAATGTTCCTTGGTGTAGGTGTCCAGGATCGCGCGCTTTGCCTCGCCCGGGCCGGGCAGCGGCACCTGGTAGTGCGCGCTCCTGCCGTCCAGCATCCAGGCGATCACGCTGTCCTCGCCCTCGTAGATCGGGCTCGGCGCGCCCTCGCCGCGCATCGCCCGGTCCACCGCCTCGATCGCCAGCTTGCCGGCGTGGCTCGGCGCGAACGCCTTCCACGACGAGATCTCGCCCTTGCGCGACTGCCGCGTGGCGGTGGTGGTGTGCAGCGCCTGCTGCACCGCCTGATAGACGATCTCGGCCGGCAGCCCGAGCAGGGTGCCGATTCCGGCCGCGGCCGACGGGCCGAGATGCGCGACATGGTCGATCTTGTGCT
Source organism: uncultured Rhodospirillales bacterium (assembly GCA_903844135.1). Lineage (GTDB taxonomy): Bacteria > Pseudomonadota > Alphaproteobacteria > Acetobacterales > Acetobacteraceae > Lichenicola. Next base: position 47,219 of record CAIMSN010000142.1, read on the forward strand.
TGTGCAGGCTGATCGCCTTCACCAGGTCGACCTGGATCTCGTAGCCGGTCGCCAGGCCGCGGACCAGGTCGGCGCCGCTGGCCCCGGCCTGCTGCGCCACCGCCAGGATCGGCGGGATGTTGTCGCCGGGATGCGAGTATTCCGCCGCCAGGAAGGTGTCGTGGTAGTCGAGCTCGCGGACCGCGGTGCCGTTCGCCCAGGCGGCCCATTCCGCATGCACCCGCACGTCCGGACCCAGGCCGAACACCGTGGCGCCGCCCGGACGCGCATGGGCGAGCGCCTGGTCGCGCGCCGTCACCACCGGATGGCGGTTGACCGACGCGATCGCCACCGCGGCGTTGTCGATCATCCGGTTGACGATCATCTCGGCCACCTCCGGCGCGACCGCGACCGGATCGGCGGCGACCGCGGCGATCTTCCAGGCGAGCTGGTCCTCGCGACGCAGACGGTCGCTTTCCGGATGGACTCGGACATCATGAAGGATCATCGCGGCACTCCCGAATGTCGCCGGCGCACCCCGTCCGGGCCGGCGGTCTGGCGGCGCACTATCCGCCCGGCCCCGACCCGGATAAACCCCCGGCTCCGCAGAATCGTGCGAACGATCGACGAAGCTGTCGCGCCTCCGGCGCATCGCGGCTTGCCCGGCGCCGTCGCCGTCGCGGCTGTTAGGATTTTACCATCTGTGAAAAAAGTAACAAACGCCCGGCGGCGTCAGGGCGGCCAGCCGTTCGCGACCGGGCGCAGCCGCGCCATCACCAGCGCGCCGTAGGCGACCGTGCCGGGCTCCCGATCGCCACCGATCGACGGCGTGCTGCCGTCGACATAGTTTTCCAGCACCCAGGCCGCCGGTCCGACGCCGCCGACCGTGATCCTCCGCGCCCAGGCGACGCTATCGGCCGGAAAGTGCGCCTCGCCGTTGGCGGGACTGACGATGTCGATGCACGGGATCGTCGACCGTGCGCACCATTCCAACTGCTGCCGGGCGAAGCGGACATAGCCCTGGCCCAGGATCCGGTAGAGCAGCGGCGGCGTATCCATCGCCAGCGCCCCGCCCGCCAGGGCCAGCCGCTTCGAGCGGTCCCAGTACGGATCGGACCAGTCGCGCGGATCCGACGACAAGTTGGGCGAGATCACCGGTGCGAGCCGTCGCACCCCGGCGGACCTGGCGGCCTCGACGAATGCGCGCCACGCCGCCTCCGTCGTGGAGGTCAGGTCCAGGTTGACCAGCGCCAGCGCCGGATACAGCCCGATGCCGTGATAGTTGCAGCGGATCAGCCGATCGACGGCCAGCGGCGTGCCGAAGCCGATCTCCGCGATCGGCGCTGGACCGCCGGAGAAGGTGCGGATCGTCGCCGCCAGGCTCGCGGACGCGACCTGCGACGGGCATTCGCCGTGCGACTGCAGCAGCACGTAGCTCTCATGCGCGTAGAAGCCGCCGCCGGCCGCACGGAACTGCGCCGTCCGGGCAGGGTCGGCCAGGTTGCGCATGTCGGCGGTGACGCCGCCGAGATAGACCGGCGCGAGACGCGGTTCGCCGGACGCGGTGGTGCTGGCCGGCGAGAGCAGGGCCGACCACAGCAGCGCCGTCCCGATCGTCGCGCTAGGCCGCATCCAGCACCCGGCCTTCGCGATGCCCGGTGCGCACGTAATGCTCGAGCGGGTCGATCTCGGCCTCCTTCACGTCGAGATACCGGTCCAGGTAGCGCTCCGACAGGAACGGCTGCATCGACGGCACCAGCCCGTCTTCCGCGCCCTGGAACGGTCGGGGCATGTCCGAGAGCAGGTCGCGCATCTCCTGGTCGTTGCGCCACGGCGCGCGATAGATCGGGTCGGCGGCCAGTTCGCCGAGCAGGCGCGCATTCTCCGACAGGTCGCGCTCGTTGCCGCTGCTCTCGCTGTCCAGCAGCGCGATCCCGCCCTCGATCAGGTAGTAATGGTTCTCGGTCCCGGCCCGGGTCTGGTAGCGGAAGCCGCCGAAACCGGCGCGCAGGAAGCGGCCGGTGAAGTCGGAATGCTCGTGCCCGTAGCGCCCGAACCGGACATCCATGTAGCCGACGCAGGACAGCGCCTCGCTGGTCTGCGCGATCGCCATCCCCCCCACGGTCGGCCCGATCCCGGGTCGCGCCGCGGTCATGCCGCCGCCGATCAGGCTGTTCCGGTAGTGCGGGGGAATGAAGTTGACGTGGCCGAACCGCCTGCAGGCGGCGATCCATTCCTGCTCCCATCCGTGCAGCACCGGGCAGGCGTCGTCGTCGAGCAGGATGATGGTGTGCGAGCGCCTGTGCTGGCTCAGATAGAACAAGCCGCGGTTCTTGTTCCAGGCGACGCCGCGGTTCCTGCCGCCGAGCACCGTCACGCCGGCATCCTGCAGCGCCGCGATGGTGCCGTCGCTCGATCCGTCGTCGCAGACCACCAGATCGAACGGCACGCTGGTGAGCCTCCGCAGCATCGCGACCTGGTCGAGCACCATTTCACGCCGGTTGTAGGTCGTGACCGCAATGCCGAGACTGCCACTCATCCTGCCTCTCCCCTCTCGACCGGCCGCAGCGCGGGCGCCTGGATCCCTCTACCGGCGCTCGGTCCGGTCCTGCGCTCGGTCTTGCGCCCGGTCTTGCGCATGACGGTCGACGAGCAGGCCCAGATAGCGTTCCATCGCCCGGTTTTTGTCGAGTCCGACGCCGATGTTGAAGTGCGCCAAGCCGCTTGCCTGGTACGCCGGCGACGGTTCCACGCCCTGCAGGTGCCGGACCCAGCGATCCATGGTGGCGACGTCCGCGGCCTCCAGGCACTGCAGCACGTAGCCGTAGAAGGGCTGGTCGTAGGCGGCCCGATGCGCGTCGGGATGCTGGCGCCTGTAGCGCGCCCAGGCTTCCGCGACCGCCGCCAGCGGCGACAGACAGACCTGCCGGTTGCGCGCCGCGAACACGCCGTTGTTGATGCAGAAATGCAAGGCGCCGCGCGGGTCGTTCCCATAGAGGAACGCGCCGAACCAGTTGCCGTGCTGCGGGTCGAGATCCGCGATCGAGATGCCGGGAAACTCGCTGGAGATCAGAATGCGCTCCGACCGCGCCGCCGCCAGCAGCAGCGCCTCGATCGGCCGGTCGCAGACGATGTCGCTGTCGAGATAGAGGATCGGCTGGAACCCGTCGAACGCAGCGCTCTCCAGGATGCTGCGTCTGGCGCGGATGATGTCGTCGATGCCGTCGATCTGGTAGAACACCGTGTCCCAGCGGCCCGGATCGATGGCGCCGAGGAACTCCGCGACCGCCGGCCTGGTCCGGTCGCAGACCAGGCGA
>CAIMSN010000143.1 GCA_903844135.1 uncultured Rhodospirillales bacterium
ACCCGGATCGGCCAGGGACGCGAGAACTCCAAGCAGTTCCTGCGCGACCATCCGGAGATGGCGGAATCGATCGAGGCCAAGATCCGTGCCCAGGCCGGCGTGGTCGCCAACGCGATGATCGTGGCGCCGGAAGACCAGGAAACCGCGGATGCTGAGTAAGAATCGGCTCGGCCTTCCTACGGCCGGGGCGCGTCCGCCCGATCCGTCTCGGCCGGGAGTGCCGCCCGATCGAGACCGGCCAGCAGGTCCAGCACATCCCGCAGCGGATCGGTAGGACGGCACTCAGGGCTCGCCGCGCGGTCCGCGTTCATCAGCGCGGCGAGCATCGTGCGTCCGGTAGAAAGATGCCTGTGCATGGCGGTCGCTCCGTTACAGCGATTCGCATCTGATCACGATTGATAATCATTCGCAAGTGGAGCCGGCTGCCTTGCCGTCGCGGCGCACAGATGCGATTTTGCCGTCACGCACAAAATCCTGCCGGTCCGGACGCGGCCCGGTCCTGCAGTCGTTCCGCAAAGCGCAAGGTTACAAGCATGGCGAAGATCAAGGTCAAAGAGCCGGTCGTTGAACTCGACGGCGACGAGATGACGCGGATCATCTGGCAGTTCATCAAAGACAAGCTAATCCTGCCCTATCTCGATATCGACCTGAAATATTACGATCTCGGCATCGAATACCGCGACCAGACCGACGATCAGGTCACGATCGATTCCGCCCATGCGATCAAGCAGTACGGCGTGGGCGTGAAGTGCGCGACCATCACCCCGGACGAGGCGCGCGTCACCGAATTCAAGCTCAAGAAGATGTGGCGCAGCCCGAACGGCACCATCCGCAACATCCTCGACGGCACGATTTTCCGCGAGCCGATCATCTGCGCCAATGTGCCGCGTCTGGTGCCGCACTGGACCCAGCCGATCGTCATCGGCCGTCACGCTTATGGCGACATCTATCGCGCCGCCGAATTCAAGGTGCCGGGCGCCGGCAAGGTGACCATCAGCTACCATCCGACCGACGGCTCGGCGCCGATCGAGCTCGACGTGCATGATTTCAAGGGACCCGGCGTCGCGCTCGGCATCCACAACACCAAGGCCTCGATCGAGGGGTTCGCCCGCGCCAGCTTCAATTACGGCCTGGCCCGCAAGCTGCCGGTCTATCTCTCGACCAAGAACACGATCCTCAAAGCCTATGACGGCATGTTCAAGGACACCTTCCAGGACGTGTTCGACGCCGAATTCAAGGATCGCTTCACCAGCGCCGGCCTGACCTACGAGCACCGTCTGATCGACGACATGGTCGCCGCCGCGCTGAAATGGACCGGCGGCTACGTCTGGGCCTGCAAGAACTACGATGGCGACGTGCAGAGCGACATCGTCGCCCAGGGCTTCGGCTCGCTCGGCCTGATGACCTCGGTGCTGCTGTCCCCGGACGGCAACACGGTGGAGAGCGAGGCCGCGCACGGCACCGTCACCCGCCATTTCCGCGAGCACCAGAAAGGGCGCGCCACCAGCACCAACCCGATCGCCTCGATCTTCGCCTGGACCCGCGGCCTCGCCTATCGCGGCCAGTTCGACGGCACCCCGGACGTGACGCATTTCGCCGAGATGCTGGAGAAGGTCTGCGTCGCGACCGTGGAGAGCGGCCACATGACCAAGGACCTCTCTCTGCTGATCGGGCCCGAGCAGAAATGGCTCACCACCCAGGACTTCCTGGCCAAGATCGACGAGAACATGCAGGCGGAGTTCGCCCGCAGCTAGTCCCCGGTGTCGCGCCGGTAGGGAGAGAGGGTGGCCAGTTCCGCCATCTCCTCCTGCCGCGCCTGACGCTCCTGCACCAGATAGTCCGCCACCGCCGCGCGCAGCCCGGGATGTTCGATCCAGTGCGCGGAATAGGTCGGTCGCGGCAGGTAGCCGCGCTGGATCTTGTGCTCGCCCTGGGCGCCGGCCTCGACCCGCGCCAGCCCATGGGCGATCGCGAACTCGATCGCGCGGTAGTAGCACAGCTCGAAATGCAGGAACGGCCAGTCGCCGGCGCAGCCCCAGTTGCGGCCGTACAGCGCGTCCGGTCCGAGCAGGTTCAGCGCGCCCGCCACCGGCTGGCCGTCCTTCTCCGCCATCATCAGCACCACCTTGTCGCCGAGCTTCTCCGACAGCAGCGGAAAGAACCGCTCGGTGAGATAGGCGCTGCCCCATTTGCGATCGACGGTGGAGAGGTAGAAGCGATGGAACGCCGCCCAGTGATGCGGCCGGATCGCGTCGCCGCGCAGCGTCAGGAATTCCAGGCCGGCGGCGTTGGCCTCGCGACGCTCGCGCTTCACCGCCTTGCGCTTGCGCGAATTGAAGGTGGCGAGGAACGCGTCGAAATCGGCGTAGCCGTCGTTCTCCCAATGGAACTGCGTGCCGATCCGCTGCAGCCAGCCCTGCTCGCCGAGCCGCGCATATTCCTCGGCGTTGCAGAAGGCGACATGCACCGAGGAGAGCGACAGTTCGCCGCAGGCCTGCCGCAACGCCGACGCCATTGCCGCCATCAGCGCGTCCGGCGCATGGGTCGTGCCCGGCCGCACCAGCAGCCGCGGCCCGGTCACCGGACTGAACGGCGACGCGACCTGCAATTTCGGATAGTAGCGCCCGCCGGCGCGCTCGAACGCGCTGGCCCAGCCATGGTCGAACACGTATTCGCCATAGGAATGCGATTTAGCGTACATCGGTGCCGCCGCCAGCATCGTCCCGCTCTCGTCGCGCAGCACCGCATGCTGCGGCATCCAGCCGGTACGCTTTCCGGTCGAGCCGCTCTCCTCGACGGCGGACAGGAAGGCGTGGCTGACGAACGGGTTCTCGCGGCCGCCACACGCGTCCCAGTCCGCCGCGTCGATCGACGCGATGGTCTGGTGCAGGGAGAGCGAGAGCGTCGGAGCGTCGTGCGGCATCGGCTCCATATGGCGTCGGCCCCGCGCTCTAAAACCCATCCACCTCGAACAGACCTTCGACTTCGACGGGCGCATCGAGCGGCAGCGACGGCACGCCGACCGTCGAGCGGGCATGGCGGCCAGGATCGCCGAACACGGCGACGGCGAGATCGGACGCGCCGTTCATCACCGTGGCGTGCTGGGTGAAGTCCGGCGTGCAGGCGATGAAGCCGCCGAGCCTGACCACGCGCCGGACCTTCTCCAGGCCGCCCAACGCCGCGTCGAGCTGGGCGATCAGATTGATCATGCAGAACCGCGCCGCCAGCGCGCCGACCTCGACGGTGACGCCGCCACCGAGCTTGCCGCTGGCGCTGAGCCGCCCCTCGACCAGCGGAAGCTGTCCGGATACCACCAGCAGGGTTCCGGTGCGGACCGCGGCCACGTAGTTCGCCACCGGCGCCGCCGCGGCCGGCAGCACGATGCCCAGCGCGGCCAGGCGCGCTGCGGGGGAATCGATCATGCTGGTCCTCCGACGAGACGAAGCGGCGCGCGTCCGGCCTGCTTGCGGGTCGCGCCTTCCGGCAGATCGAGCGGCAGCATCGGCCGGTCGTCATGGTGCGGCGACGGGCCGTCGTATCGGGCGTCGTGCGGCGCATCCGGCATCGCCCGCCCGAGATAGGCCTCGGACAGCATCCGGAACGCGTAATCCAGCAGCGAGGTGGCGTGCGCGATCGCCCCATCCCCCTCGACCGGCCCGGCCGACCCGAAGCGCGTATAGGCGAACGCCTCGACATAGGCCTCGAGCGGCACCCCGTGCTGCAGTCCGAGACTGACCGAACGACCGAACGCATCCATCAGCCCGCGCATCGCCGGGGTCTCGCGCGGCGGGGTGATGGCCAGTTCGCCGAGGCTGCCATCCTCGAATTCGCCGGTCTGCAGGAACAGGCGATGCCCCGCCACCGCGGCCTTCTGGGTAAAGCCGCGTCGCCGCGCCGGCAGGTCGCGCCGTTGCGTGGCGGCGGCGGCCAGGGTCGGCTGATGCTCCGGCAGCGGCGGCATGCGATCGACCAATCCGGCCAGCGCCCGATGCATCGCCAGCCAGGACTCGCGGCCCGGACGCGGCAGCACGCCGTCCCCGGCCAGGCTGAGTGCCAGCGCCGCCTCCGGCGTCAGGCCGCGGCCGGCCAGGCGGGCGAGCGTGCTTTCCGACAGGCGCCCGTCCGGACGCAGCGGCGAGAAGATCGGCGCCAGGCCGCACCCTTCGACCCCGAGCAGGCTGTCCACCGGTCCTGGCTGCGAGAAGCCGGTGGAGATCCGCGCGCCCTTGCGCATCGCGTCGATCGGCAGCGCCGCCAGGGCGGCCAGTCCCGGTACCACGCATCGCGTCGGCGGCCGGATCAGCGCCAACTGCCCGCCATCGGAGCCGCCATGCGCGAAGCCGGCGGCGGCGCTCGCCAGGCAGCGCGCGATGTCGCGTCCGGCCTCGTCGTCGTAGTCGACTCCCAGACCGGCGAGGCAGGCATCGAGATTCGACAGCAGCAGGATCGGCGCGGCGTGGTCGGCGACCGCCAGCAGGCGCAGCGCATGGGTGACGGTGCCGAGTGCCGCCGCATAGCTCTCGGTCTCGAAGCCGCTGCCGGGCTTCACGAACGCGGCCAGATTGATCACGAATCCGGCCTGCTGCTGCTGTTGCTGCTGCGCCGGGCCGTGCGGCTCCGACCAGACCGGAACCGTCGGCGCGGCGCGGCGCAGCAGCAGCAGCCGGCCGAGCGCGCGCCCGAGAGCGTCGCCGGCGCCGGGCAGGGCGGCGATCCGGTCGATCCAGCGATCCGCCGTGTCGGACAGCGCCGCCGGGCCGTCGCCGGGCGCCAGGGCGGCCAGCGCCTGGGCCGAGACATCGTCCCAGTCCGCCGGCAGGGTGACGAGACGCGGGCTCGCATCCGGATCCGCCGCCTCGTGCGCGACCCGCATCCGCACGCCGGCCCAGCGCCGCCGGCGCTCGCCAGCGGTCGCGCCCGGCTTGGAACGACCGGTCGGCGGCGGGCGGCAGGTCGGATCGCGCGGCGGCTCTGAGCTCATGCGCGATGCTAGCCTGCAAGCGGGCGGCGGCGGAAGCGCGGATGGACCATGCGCGCCGCTCTGCGTATAGATTGCCGCCATGACGAGCATCGGAACCCGACTCTTCACCCTGCTGCATGGGCGCCTGGTCGGCCGCGACCAGGATGGCCGGCCCTATTACGAGTCGCGCAAGCCGGGCGGCTACACCGCGCGGCCCCGCCGCTGGGTGCTGTACAACCCTGGCGAGGACGCGTCGTCGGTCCCCGCGGAATGGTGGAACTGGCTGCATCATGTCGACGACGCGCCGCTGGCCGAGACCGCGCGGCGGCCCTGGCAGTTGCCCTTCGTGCCCAACCGCACCGGCGAGGCGGACGGCTACCACCCGCCCGGCAGCGACTATCGCGGCGGGCTGCGTCCGCCCGCCACCGGCGACTACGAATCCTGGACCCCGGACGCCTGATCGATGAGCCAAGCCGGAACGGCCAAGCGCGCGGCTGGCGCGATCGAGTTCGCCGTCGGGATGCTGGTGCTGGCGGGACTGGCCGGGCTGCTCGCGCTGGCGCTGCTCGGAACTGGCCGCAAGGCGCCGAGCGGATACCTGCTGACTGCGCGTTTCCCGCACATCGACGGGCTGGGCATCGGCTCCGACGTCAAGCTGGCCGGCGTCACCATCGGACAGGTGATGTCGGAGCGGGTCGACCCGAAGAGCTACCAGGCTGTGGTGTCGTTCACCGTCGGCGACGCGATCCGGCTGCCGACCGACAGCTCGGCGGTGATCACCAGCGACAGCCTGCTCGGCGGCAAGTATCTGGCGCTGGCGCCGGGCGGCGCCGACGCGGTGCTGAAGCCGGGCGAGCAGATCGGCCTGACGCAGGGCTCGATCAGCCTCGAGCAGTTGCTCAGCAAGTTCATCTTCAGCGTCACCGACGCCGTCTCCAAGAAGCCGGTCGAGACCACGCCTGGCCCTGGCCCTGGCCCTGGGCCAGGGCAGACGCCGGCGCCGGGACCGTCGCCGTGACCGTGTGGCGGCAGGCGGACGGCGCGCCGATCGCCTGCGTCGAGAAGCTCAAGGTGCTGGCCGACAACGAGCGCGAACTGCGCGCGGTCATGAGCGACGCATTCGACGATGCGGTGCTGATGGGCGTGGATCCGGCGCAGATGCGGCGCACCCTGGTCGAGATGGTGGAGTCGCTGCCCGGACCAGGACGGCGATGAGGGTCTCGGCCGCCTGCGCCCTCGGCATCATGATGGGCGTGTCGCTTCCCGCCCGGGCCGGCCAGTACGTGCCGCCGCCGATCCTGCCGGTCGCGGATGCCTGGCAGGGCCGGTCCCAGGCGGTGCTGCGGGTGTTGGACAAGCTCGACGCGCATATCGAGACCCTGACCCTGAAGGCCGGCGAGACCGGCCACTACAAGAGCCTGGCCGTCACCGTCAGGAGCTGCATGGACCGGCCGCAAGGGCTGCCGCACGATTCCGCCGCCTTCCTCGATGTCCAGGACCAGCATGGCGACACCCAGCCGTTCAGCGGCTGGAGCTTCGCCGACGAGCCGGCGATCGGCGTGTTCGAGAGCCCGGTCTATGGGTTGCAACTGGTCGCCTGCCAGGGCGATCTCGTCGCCCCGGCCGCCCCGCCCTTGCCGGCACCGGTGCCGCCGCCGCCGGCGATGGTGCAGAACCAGCCGGACCCGGACCAGCCCGCCGACGGCCAGGCGGAGGCGGCCGATCCGGCGATGCAGGGTGGCGCCACGGCCGGAGGCACGGAAGGAGGCACGGCCGCAGCCGTGGGGCAGCCGGATCCGGTCTATCCCGACGGCGTGCCGCCGCCGCCGCAGGGCCCGGCGCCGCCGCAATACCAGCCGCAGCCGCAACAGCCGCAACAGCCGCCGCAGCCTTGAACCGTCTCCGGCCGCGACCGGATCGGAACCGTCACGGATACCGTTTGTTCTGACCCCATGAACCCGACCGTCCCGATGCAAGCCCTCCCGCCGCCGTCCCGCGCGGCCTTCCTGCTCGATTTCGACGGCACGCTGGTCGACATCGCGCCGACGCCGGAATCGGTGGTGGTCGCCGCCGGCCTGCCGGCCACCTTGCTGGCGCTGCGCCGGATCTGCGGCGATGCGCTCGGCGTGGTCAGCGGCCGGCCGATCGACCAGATCGATCACTTCCTGCCGGCGATCCCGTTCGCCGTCGCCGGCGAACACGGCATCGCCGTGCGGCACCGGCCGGACGGCGCGGTCGAGCGCGCCACCCTGCCGGACCTGCCGCCCGACTGGTTCGACCGCGCCGAGCGGATCGCGCTGGCGCATCCCGGCGTGCGCGTCGAGCGCAAGAAGGCCGGCTTCGTGCTGCATTTCCGCGCCGTCCCGTCGCTGGGCGAGGCGGTTCGGGCCGAGGCCGAGGCGCTGCTGGCCAGCGGCGCGCCGGGGCTGTTCCATATCCAGCCGGCCAAGATGGCCTGGGAGATCAAGCCGGACGGGGTGGACAAGGAAAGCGCGGTGCGGGCGCTGATGCGCACCGCGCCGTTCGCCGGCCGGCTGCCGATCTTCGTCGGCGACGACGCGACCGACGAGGACGGCATCCGCGGCGCCAAGGCGCTGGGCGGCGTCGGCTTCAGGATCCCCGACGATTTCGCCGATCCGGATGCGTTCCGGGCCTGGCTGTCGCGCCTGGCGCAAACCGCGCCGGGAGCCGCCGCATGGGAAGGCTAGTCGTCGTCTCGAACCGCGTGCCGTCGCCGCGCGAGGTGACGCAGGCGGCGGGCGGTCTGACGGTCGGGCTGGCGGATGCGATCAAGGGCCAGCCCACTTTGTGGTTCGGCTGGTCCGGCAGCACCCAGGGCAGGGACGGCGCCGACCCGGAGCCTGGCATCGTCCGCAAGGGCACCGTCACCTTCGCGACCATCGACCTCACGGCGCGCCAGCACAAAGGCTTCTACCAGGGTTTCTCCAACGCGATCCTCTGGCCGGTCTGCCACTACCGCGTCGGGCTCATGCAGTACAGCCGCGACGAGCTCGAGGTCTATCTCGAGGTGAACGCGTTGTTCGCGCGAATCCTGGCCCCGCTGCTCGAACCCGACGACACCGTCTGGGTGCAGGACTACCAGCTCTTCCCGCTCGGCGCGGCGCTCAGGCGCGAGGGGGTGAAGACCAGGATCGGCTTCTTCCTGCATATCCCGTTCCCGCCGGAGCAGCTTTTTCGCGCCCTGCCCGGCGCCGACCTGCTGCTGACCGACCTGTCCGGCTACGACCTGATCGGCGTGCAGACCGCGCAGGATGCCGGCAATCTGCGTGGCGCTCTGCAGGCGGTCGGCGTCGACGCGACCGTCGGCGCGTTCCCGATCGGCATCGACCCGGACGGCTTCGCCCGGCAGGCGGTGCGCGGCGAGGCGTCCAAGGAGATGGGGCGGCTGACCCAGGCGCTGGCCGGCAGGGCGCTGATCCTTGGCGTCGACCGGCTCGACTATTCCAAGGGCATCCCGGAACGCTTCCTCGGCTTCGAGCGGCTGCTCAAGCGCTTCCCGGCGCATCGCGGCAAGGTCAGCTTCCTGCAGGTGGCGCCGGTGTCGCGCGGCGACGTGGCGGAATACAAGAGCCTGCGCCGCCAGCTCGACGAGCTGGCCGGCCGGATCAACGGGGAGTGGGCCGAGATCGACTGGATCCCGCTGCGCTACATCACCAGGCCGATGCCGAGGAAGGTGCTCGCCAGCGTGCATCGTCGTGCCACGGTCGGGCTGGTCACGCCGCTGCGCGACGGCATGAACCTGGTTGCCAAGGAGTATGTCGCGGCCCAGAACCCGGACGATCCGGGCGTGCTGGTGCTGTCGAAGTTCGCCGGCGCGGCCCCGGAACTGTCCGACGCGGTGATGGTGAACCCGCTCGATCCCGACGAGATCGCCGAGGCGCTCGATTTGGCGCTGTCGATGCCGCGCAAGGAGCGGATCCGGCGCTGGGAGGCGATGAACGAGGCCGTGCACAGGGTGACGGCGGCGAGCTGGGCGCGCGATTTCCTGGCCGCGCTCGCCGCGATGCCGGCGCGATGATCGATCGCCGGCCGAAGCCGACCAGGGGCCTGTTCTGGATGCTTGCCGGCGGTTTCGCCCTGGCTCTGGCCTTCTGGGCGGAGCACGTGGCCGGCATGGCGCCGTGCGAACTCTGCCTCTGGGAGCGTTGGCCCTATCGTGTGCTGGTCGGGCTCGGATTGCTCTGGGCGTTGTGCGCCAGTCTGCCGCCCAGTTCTGGCAATGAGGCTCGCCGCCTGTTCGGCGCGCTGGTGTCGCTGACGCTGCTGGTCTCGATCGGAATCGGCCTGCTGCATGTCGGCGTGGAGCAGGGGTGGTGGCCGAGCCCGCTGCCGGAATGCGCCGCGCCGCATTTCGTCGCCGGCAGCTTTTCCGAACGCTTGGCCTCGATGCCGCTGCGTCCAGCCAAGCCGTGCGATGCGCCGAACCGCCTGTTCGACTGGTTGCCGCTCTCGATGACCACGCTCGACGTGCTGTATGCGAGCTTCCTGCTGGTGGTCTGCCGGATCACCATGCCGGCGCGGCGGCGGCGCCTCTGAGCGGCGCGCCAGGGGACAACGGCCCCCTGGCGCGCCGGTCGTCGTCAGCCTAGACGCGCGGACCGCCTCGTCCGCGGCCGAAGAACAGGCTGACCAGGAACAGGACGATGAAGACGAAGAACAGGATCTTGCCGATCTGAGCGGCGCCCGCGGCGACGCCGCCGAACCCGACCACGGCGGCGATCAGTGCGATCACCAGAAAGATCAGCGTCCAGCGCAACAGGTCCATGATCCGCCTCCCGCCGGCTCAGTAATATTCGCGATGATGGTTCCGCCAGCGCCAGCGGCGATGATGCACCGGCGGCGGGTGATGGTATCCGGGATGGTAGCCGGGCGGGCCGGCAGGCTGGGCGACCGCCATCGGCGCGGCCATCGCCATGCCGAGCAGGGCGGCGAGTATCAGAAATGGTCGCACGTCGTTCTCCTTCTGCCTGTCGGGCTAGAACGCGGCGGATGGTGTTCGGATGCATGCCGGAACGACCTGAAATGGTCCGTTCAGAAATAATGCAGATGGATCGTCACGGCGGAGTCGCCGGTCCCGACCGTCAGTGCGCTGTCGGCGAACGAGGGCGGCCCGAAGCGCAGGCTCGGATCGCGCGAGAAGCCGGTGCCGTCTTTCGGGATTCCCAGGAAGGTGCGGCGCAGATGCCCGGCATCGGTCGCATCCTGGTAGGCGGCGATGGCGTAGATGCCCGGCTGCACCGTGATCCGCGTCTCCACCCGGCCCGCCGCCGACGGCACCACCGCATGGTAGCGGCAGCGTTCGCCGAGGAACTCCGCCTTGGTGCACACGCCGATCCGCACATGGCCGCGCGCGTCGCGCACATTGTCGACCGTCACGACCAGGGTGGCGGCCGGGGTGGCGGCCAGGGTGGCGGCCTTGGCCGGCGGCGGGCAAGCCGCGGCGCAGACCGGCAGCACGAACAGGGCGAACGCTGAGGCTCTCATCGGCGTGACTGTCTCATGGTTGGTAGGTCCGGCCTCGCCACTGCGTCGGCCGGCCGGCGCGTGCGGCGGCCAGTGCCGACCATTGCCGTGCCAGCAGCGCCGCCACGCCGATCGGATGCAGCACCGCCCCGCGCAGGCTGTGCCGGAAGCGCGCCACCAGCAGCAGCCGCAGCCCCAGGCTGCAGCAGGCCGCCAGCGCCGCCGGCCGCGAGCGCAGGCCAGGCCGCAGGAGCAGCACGAACGGCAACACGTGTCCCCCGCCCAGCAGCACGGTCCAGAGCGGCAGCGCACGCCTGGTCGCCATGCCCTCGGTGGCGTTCTTGCCGAGGCCGGACCAGAGACCGGCGGCGCTGGAATACATCCTGCACGAGGCGAGCGACGTCGCATCGAACAGGCCGGTGGCGAAGCCGGCACGCCGGAACGCGCGCGGCAGGGTCAGCCCGTCATGCAGCGACGCGCGGATCGCGTCATGGCCGCCGGTCGCCAGGTAGGCCTGCCTCCTGGCGACGAACAACTGTCCGCACCCGGCGGCGAAGCCCGGCATGGTCTTGCCGCGATCGAGCCAGATCGGCCGGTAGCCGAACAGCAGCAGATGGATCAGCGGCAGCAGCAGCCGTTCCGACCAGCTCCTGGTGACCTGCAGCGGCACCCCGCTGGCCAGGCCCAGCGACGCGTCCGCCTGCATCGCGCCCGCCAGCCTGACAAGCGCGTCTGGCGCCAGGCGCACGTCGGCATCGACGAACACCATCAGATCGTGGCGTGCGCGCGCCGCGAGCCGCTTGCAGGCATATTGCTTGCCCGACCATCCCGCAGGCAGCACGCCCTCGCCGCGCAGCACGGCCAGGCGCGGATCGTCGATCGCGGCCAGGATCGCCGCGGTCGCGTCGGTCGACCCGTCATCGAGCACCAGCAGCTCGATCTCGACATCCCGGTTCGCCAGTACATGCGCGACCGCGTCGGCGATGTTGGCTTCCTCGTCCCGCGCGGGGATCAGCACCGACACCGACGGCCGGTCCGAGGCCGGGTCCGGCCGACGCAGCAGGAACAGGTTGGCGGTCGCAATCGCCAGCGGCAGCGCGGCCAGACCCAGCGAAATCCAGCCCAGCGATGCCCAGCCCGGCGATGCCGCGCCCGGCGATGCGCGGCCGGCGGCGACGCTCGAACGCCGGCTCAAGACCCAACGTCCCGGGTCGGCTCGTGCGCCGCGACGAAACGCCGTCCGGACAGCCACGCCTTGGCGCGGCGCCACAGATCGTAGACGCCGCCGACCCCGACGGTGCCGCTGACCAGGCGGGTAAAGGCCTGCGGATCGCGCGACTGCGCGTCCTCCGCCAGCCGGTCCATCGTCTCGCCGAGCGCATGCTCCAGTCGCGGCATCCAGTCGGCGGCCCGCAAGCGGCCGTGTGCCGCGATCGGCGCGCCGATCCGCAGCAGCAGCTCCGGGCGGCTCTCGTTCCAGAACACGTATTCGATCGCCATCGGCACCAGCAGCGCGTCCGGCATCAGCGCCGCCAGATGGGCGATACCGGGACGCAGCCTGACCGGCCGGCGACGCGGATCGGTGAAGGCGCCCTCCGCCGTGACCCACAGCATCGCCCGGCCGTTCCGCCCGCTGCATCCGCTCAGCACCTGGCGCGCGACCGACAGGAACCGCCTCGCGCCGCCGGCGCCGCTCCTATCGATGCCGAAGATCCCGAGTTTGCGGAAGAAGCCGTAGCGCCCGAGCGATTCCAGGTCCATCGGTCCGAACCCGGGCCGGCCGCGAAAGCGCAGATTGGCCAGCAGCATGTAGATCGCCGGGTCCCACCAGGACGGATGGTTGCTGAACAGGATGATCGGCCGATCGGGCGGGAACGCGCCCGGCGCGGCGGCCGGATCGAGCCCTGACAGTCGGACCGCATGGAACGCGTTGCCGACCTTCCAGCGCAGGTAGAACGCGAACAGGCGGAACAGCAGCTCCGATCGCGCGGCGACCGGATCCGGCGACGCAGCGCCCAGCGCCGTCACGCTCAGGCGCTGACCAGCGCAGAGGCCGCGACCGGGTGATTGCGTTTCACATCCTGGTCGAGGCTGTCGGCGGCGATCCAGCCCGACATCATCACCATCGGCATGCCGGGACCTGGATGCGCGGCACCGCCGGCCAGATATAGCCCGGCGAGGTCGCGCGAGCGATTGCCCGGCTTGAACGCGCCCATGACCGACCCGTGGCTGGCCAGCCCATAGATTGCCCCGTCCAGCACCCGGTAGCGCTCGTGGATGTCGACCGGCGTCAGGATGCGCTCGGTGCGGATGCGCGATTCCAGGTCGGTCAGTCCGGCGGTGCGGGCGAGCTTGTCGAAGATCACCCGGCGATAGGCCGGCAGCATCGCGGTCCAGTCATGGTGCGGCCGCAGATAGGGGGTATGCACCAGCACGTACAACGCCTCGCCGCCCGGCGGCGCCACACCCGGCTCGGTCCGCGCCGAGGCGGCGATGTAGCAGGTCGGATCGGGCGCCGGCTCGCCCTTCTTGTAGATGTAGTCGAATTCTTCTTCCGGATCGCGCGAGAATACGAAATCGTGGTGCAGCAGGTGGTCGTAGGCCTTGTCGAGCCCGAGATACAGCACCACGCCGGAGCAGGCCGGTTCGCGTTTCCAGCGCTTGGAGAAGCTCTTTTCCGGCGCCCCGCCGACCAGTTCGCGATAGGTGCGGACGCTGTCCATGTTGGATACCACCGCCGACAGCCGGATCGTCTCGCCGGCTTCGGTGATCACGCCGCTGGCCCTGCCGTCGGCCTGCAGGATCTTGGCGATGCCGCATCGGGTGCGGAAATCCACCCCCAGACGCTCGCCCAGCGCGGTCAGCGCGTCCGGCACCGCGCGGGTGCCGCCGATCGGATACCAGATGCCTTCCTGGGTCTGCATGTGCGCGATGCTGCACAGCACCGCCGGTGCCAGATAGGGCGATGAACCGACATACTGCACGAAATGGTCGAGCATCTGCGACACCCGCCCATCGCCGATGCGCTTGCGGATCTGCTTGGCGACCGACGAGCCCATGCGCAGGCTGATGATGTCGCGCGCGGTGGCGAGCGTCATCCCGCCCTTCAGGTCCATCGTGTCGCCGATATCCTCGACCGATTTCCAGAAGAAGAACTTCTCGCTGATCCTGTGCAGGTTCTCGCTCATGCGGATGAAGTCGACATAGCCCTGCTCGGACGTGGCGCCCTCCACGCCCGGGAAGCCGCGCAGCCGCAGTGCCATCGTCGCGACGTCCTCGTCGAGATCCAGCACCGCGCCGTCCTCGAAGAAGCAGCGCCATTGCGGATCGAGCCTGCGCAGATCGAGGCTGTCGCCCATCCTCTCGCCGGCCTCGGCGAAGATCCGTTCCAGCACCGATGGCACCGTCAGGATGGTCGGGCCCATGTCGAAGCGGAACCCGTCCGCCTCGTGCACCGCCGCCTTGCCGCCGAGCCAGTCGTTCTTCTCGAACAGGATCACCTTGTGGCCGCGCGCGGCCAGGGTGCAGGCGGCGGCCAATCCGCCCAGTCCGGAGCCGATGACGCCGACGGGTTCGGTCATGCCACGCCTCCTTCGAGGATCGAGTGTTCCAGGCCGGCCCGGGGCGCATCCGGAGTCCCGGCCCACGGCATCGTCGTGCCCGGCGCGGCCAGTCCCAGATCCTGCGCCAGCAGCCGTGCACTGATCCGCGCGCCCTCGAAGATCACCGGCAGGCCACTTCCCGGATGGGTGCCGCCGCCGACCAAATAGAGCCGGTCGGCGTCCTCGAACCGGTTGTGCGGACGGAAATGCAGCATCTGCCCGATATTGTGGGCGAGATTGAAGACGGCGCCGCGGTGCACGTCGAGGTCTTCGGTCCAGCCCGTCGGCGTCATGATCTTTTCGAACACGATGCGGTCCTCGATATCGGGCACGCCGGTCCGCGCCAGGCGCTCCAGGATCAGCCTGCGATAGCGCGGCGCCTCGGTCTTCCAGTCGATCGCGCCGTTCTGGTCGTGCCCGACCGGAACAAGAACGTAGAGCGTCGAATGGTCCGGCGGCGCCAGGGCCGGATCGGTCACGCACGCATTCTGGATGTAGAAGCAGGGGTCGTCCGGGGTCGCCAGCCCGGCTTCCACGTCCCTCAAGGTCTGCGCGTAGTTTTCCGACAGATAGATGGTGTGGTGCGCCAGCCCGTCGATGCGCCCCCTGATGCCGAGATAGAGCATGAAGGTGGAGCAGGAGAGCTTGGCGTTGGCGATCTTGCGGTCGCTCCAGCGCTTTCGCTTGTGCGACGGCACCAGCGTGGTCATGGCGTTGAGGAAGTCGGCGTTCATCACCACCGCGTCGGACCGGGTGACGCCGGCATCGGTGCGCACGCCCACCGCCTTGCGGCCCTCGAACAGCACCTCGCGCACAGGTTCCTGCATCCGGAATGTGACGCCCTGCTGGCGCGCCGCGTCCGCCATCGCCCGCATCACCGCGCCATGGCCGCCGCGCGGATGATAGATGCCAAACTCGTATTCCATGAAAGCGAGGATCGTGAACAGGCTCGGGCAGCGATAGGGCGACATGCCGAGATACTTGCTCTGGAACGAGAAGCCGAGCCGGACCCGCGGATCCTTGAACCAGCGCTTGAGGTCGGTATCGACCGAGCTCATCGGCCGCAGCAGCCGCAACGCCTTCAGCACGTCCGGCTTGAGCAGGTCGGCGGCGCTGTTGAACGGATTCTCCAGCACCGGACGGAAGGCGGCCAGCTTGGCGCGGCTGTCGGCCAGGAACGCCGGAATGTTGGCGGCATCGTGTTCGGAAAGCCGGGCGACCGATGCCTGCAGGCGCGGAATGTCGCTGCTGGCGGTGATGCTGCCATGGCCCTCGAACAGGATGTCGTAATGCGTATCGAGCCTGATGAGTTCGACGGCGTCCTCCAACCTGCGGCCGCAGGCGGCGAAGATGTCGGACAGCACGCGCGGATACAGGAAGAAGGTCGGGCCGATATCGAAGTGGAACTTGCCCTGGTCCGAGACGCCCTCGATGGTGCCGGACCGGCCGCCGACCTGGGCGTGGCGTTCGAACACGGTGACGTCGGCACCGGCGTTAGAGAGCAGCATCGCCGCGGCAAGACCGCCGGGACCGGCACCGACGATTGAGACGGGATGCTTCATGCGTCGCAAACCCACCACGATTCGGTCACGCGCGCCACCCTGGTCATCCGTCGCCCTCATTTCGTCGCATCGCTGATATGTGTGCCTCGAAGGGCGGCTGCAACGGCAAGATCGCCGTCCGGCTTGCTTTGCTTCGCCGCCCGCCGCATCACTTCGGGCAGGACCCATCGGAGCTCGATCCGCGGATCCTGCTCCAGGAGCGCCCGATGACGGATTTCCGCTCGCTCTACCGCCATGGTTTCGCCCGCGTCGCCGCCTGCACCCTGCCGGTCCGCCTGGCCGACCCGCTGTGCAACGCCGAGGCGACCGCGTCGCTCGCGGCCCGCGCGGCCGGCGACGGCGCCGTGCTGGCGGTGTTCCCGGAACTCGGCATCTCCGGCTACGCCATCGACGATCTGCGCCAGCAGGACGCGCTTCTCGACGCGGTGGAGCAGGCGCTGTCGCTGCTGGCGCAACGGACCGCCGACCTGTCCACGCTGATCCTGGTCGGCGCGCCGCTGCGTCACCAGGGCGCGCTGTTCAACGCCGCGGTGGCGATCCATCGCGGCCGCCTGCTCGGCGTGGTGCCGAAATCCTTCCTGCCCAACTATCGGGAATTCTACGAGCCGCGCCAGTTCGCGCCTGGCGTCGGCCGCGTCGGCGAGACGGTGCGGATCGCCGGCGGCGCGGTGCCGTTCGGCACCGACCTGCTGTTCGAGGCCGACGATCTGCGCGGCTTCGTGGTCGGCATCGAGATCTGCGAGGATCTGTGGGTGCCGCTGCCGCCCAGCACCCGCGCCGCCCTGGCCGGCGCCACCGTGATCGCCAACCTGTCGGCCAGCAACATCACTGTCGGCAAGGCCGAGACCAGGCGCCTGCTGTGCCAGGCGCAGTC
Organism: uncultured Rhodospirillales bacterium; assembly: GCA_903844135.1. Classification (GTDB taxonomy): domain Bacteria; phylum Pseudomonadota; class Alphaproteobacteria; order Acetobacterales; family Acetobacteraceae; genus Lichenicola. The sequence goes on from CAIMSN010000143.1 coordinate 16,483, forward strand.
CGCGCGCACGCTCTGCGCCTATCTCTACGCCGCCGCCGGCGAGGGCGAATCCACCAACGACGTCGCCTGGGACGGGCAGGTGGCGATCTTCGAGGCGGGCGTCCCGCTGGCCGAGAGCGAGCGCTTCCCGTCCGGACCGCATGCGCTGCTGGCCGACCTCGATCTCGACCTGCTGCGCCAGGAACGCGCCCGCACCACCAGCTTCGACGCCTGTCGCGCCGCGGAGGTCACGGGCGATCCCGGCTGGCGTCGCATCGGCTTCCGCGCCGATCCGCCCGGCGGCGATCTCGGCCTGAGGCGTCCGCTGGAACGGTTCCCGTTCGTGCCGTCCGATCCGGCCAGGCTCGGGCAGGATTGCTACGAGGCCTACAATATCCAGGTCTCCGCGCTGATGCAGCGCATGCGGGCGATCGACGGCAAGGTGCTGGTGATCGGCGTCTCCGGCGGGCTGGATTCGACCCAGGCGCTGATCGTCGCCGCCCGCGCGGTCGACCGGCTCGGTCTCGGACGCGACGCGATCCGCGCCTACACCATGCCGGGCTTCGGCACCGGGGAGGAGACGCTGGCGAACGCGCTGGCGCTGATGGAGGCGCTGGGCGTGGCCGCCGAGACGCTCGACATCCGCCCCTCCGCGACCCTGATGCTCGAGCGCATCGGCCACCCGTTCGCGCGCGGCGAGCCGGTGTACGACGTCACCTTCGAGAACGTGCAGGCCGGGCTGCGCACCGACTACCTGTTCCGGCTGGCCAACCAGCAGGGCGGCATCGTGGTCGGCACCGGCGACCTGTCCGAACTCGGGCTCGGCTGGTGCACCTATGGCGTCGGCGACCAGATGTCGCACTACAACGTCAATGCCGGGCTGCCCAAGACGCTGATCCAGCATCTGATCCGCTGGGTGATCGGCGCCGGATGGTTCGCCGCTCCGGTGCCGGCGACGCTCGAGCGCATCCTGGCCACCGAGATCTCGCCGGAGCTGGTGCCACCGGGAGAGGATCGCGCGCCGCAGAGCACCGAGGCGAAGATCGGCCCTTACGCGCTACAGGATTTCTCGTTGTTCTACCTGCTCCGCTACGGGTTCCGCCCGTCCAAGGTGGCGTTCCTGGCGCTGATGGCCTGGGAGGATCCGGCGCGCGGAGCCTGGCCGCCGGGATTCCCGCACGCTGCCCGCCAGGCCTACGCGCTGCCGGAGATCCGGCGCTGGATGGAGCTGTTCCTGCAGCGCTTCTTCGGCTTCAGCCAGTTCAAGCGCACCGCCGCGCCGAACGGGCCCAAGGTCTCCAGCGGCGGCGCGCTCTCGCCGCGCGGCGACTGGCGCGCGCCGTCCGATGCCGGCGCCCGGGCCTGGCTGGACGAGCTGCGGTCCGGCGTGCCGGAGCCGTAGTCAGACCGTCAGGGTCGGCAAACTCTCCCGGGTCGCCTCCAGCCACGACGCGGTGCCGCGCAGCCCGTCCAGCCAGGCGACCGTCGGCGACCAGCCGGTGCGGGCGCGAAGCCGGCCGGAATCCAGGATGTTGGTCGCCACGTCGGCGCTGCGCCCCGGCCGGTGCTCCAGACGCGGCGACCGGCCGAGCAGCCGTCCCGCATCCTCGATCACCGACAGCACGCTGCGTCCGGTGCCGCTGCCGACATTGCACAGGCGCAGCGCCGGATCGTCCGAGAACGCCGTCGTCAGCATCGCCGCGATCACGTCGTCGATATGGATGTAGTCCCGCACCGCCGCGCCATCGCCCCAGATCGGAATCGGCGCGTCGTTCATCAGCCGGTGCAGCACGGAGGCCACCAGCCCCTGTTCGCGCAGCGGATGCTGGTGCGGGCCGTAGGCGTTGGCGATGCGCAGGATGCGGTAGTCCAGACCATACAGATGCCAGTACAGCGCGAGATATTTCTCCGCCGTCAGCTTGCCGATGCCATAGGCGGAAATCGGGTCGGTCGGCGCGGTCTCCGGGATCGGCGCGGCGCCGGCCTGGCCGTAGACGGTGCCGCCGGACGAGGCGAACACGATCCGGCGCACCCGCTGGCGGCGGCAGGCATCGAGCAGCCTGATCCGCGGCGGCATGCCGTCGGCGACGATCTGCGCCGGATTGTCGTTCGAACTGTTCGGCAGCCCGGCGCCGATGAGATCGAACAGATGGGTGTGGCCGGCGACCAGCGCGCCGGGATCGTCGAGCTGCTCGATGTCGCCGCTGCGCCAGTCGATCCAGCCCAGCGATCTGGGCGGGATCGGCGCCCGCCCGAATCCGGTCGCCGCGATGCCGGCCTCCGCCAGCGCCAGGCACAGCGTCTGGCCGATGAACCCGCCGGCCCCCAGCACCAGGCAGCGCGCGGCGTTGCGCGGCACGAGGCCGCTCAGCGCCGCTGCCGGCTGGCGCGCATCCGCAGCCGCAGCCAGCCGTGCCGCCGTTCGACGAACGACACCATCGCGCGCTTGTTCTCGTCCTGTTCGGTGATGACGTTGACCATCGAGCGCGCATGCACGCGATAGAAGGCGAGCTCCTCGGCGATCGCGACGCCATGCAGCCCGCGCTCGACCAGGCGGCACCAGAGCGAGAAATCCTCCCAGCCCATCGCGTCGCGCCGCACGTAGTAGCCGCCCGCCGCCGCCCACGCCCATTTCGCCACCAGGGCCATGGCGTCGATATAGTTGCCCGACGAGAGGCGGCGTGGATCGAATTCGTGCACGCCCATCGCGTCGTCCGCGCCGCCGAATTGGCGGATCGCCGGATAGGCGAACGCCGCCAGCCCGTCCTCCTCGACCGCCGCCAGCAGCCGCGCGCAGGCCTCGGGCGCCAGCCTGTTGTCGGAATCCAGCACCATGATCCAGGGCGTCTCGGCCTGGTCGACCATCAGGTTGCGCGCCCCGCCGAGCCCGGCATTTCGTTCCGTGCGCAGGATGCGCAGCCGGTTGAAGCGCGTCCGGTGCCGCTCCGCCCAGTCGAGCAGCAGCGCCACCGAGCCGTCGCTGGAGCCGTCATCGACCACCACCAGGTCGATGCTCGTCAGGCTCTGCGCCAGCACCGAGTCCAGCGCCTCGCCGAGATAGGCCTCGTAGTTGAACGAGGTCATGCCGACGGTGACCTGCGCCTCGCCGAGGGAATCGTAGCTGTAGAGAACGACGCCGTCCGGGATCTCCGGCAGGCCGGCCGCGCGGTAGGCGCCGCGGTGCAGCCCGAGCTCGGCCGCCCGCGCGCCCTGCGGTCCGCCATCCAGCCCGCGCAGCAGCAGCGCCCAGAGCTCGGCCTGCCGCCGCGGCCCGAACTGCCACAGGCTGTCGTGATAGGCGGACCGGGCGAGGCGACGCCGCAGGCCGGGATCGTCGGCGAGGCGCAGCAGCGTACTCTCCCACGCCTCCGGCGTCTCCGGCAGGCAGCCGGTCACGCCATCCTGGATCGCGCGCCGGAACGGCCCGGTCGGGGTGGCGACCAGGCACACGCCGGCCAGGGCGGACTCGAAATATTTCAGCTCGCTCTTGGCCTCGCAGAACGGATTGTCTTGCTCGAGCGGGCAGAGCGAGACGTCGAACCGGGCGAGCTCGCCCGGCAGGTCGGCGAGCGGCACCATGTCGCGCCACTCGATCCGGTCCGCCCAGGGCAGCAGCTCCGGGAACTCCTCGATCAGGACCAGCCCTTCGCCGCTGCGCGGATCGCGGAACAACACCAGCCGCGCCTGCGGACGCCGTTCCAGGAGCCGGGCCAGCGGCAGCGCGATGGTGGCGAAATCCTTCTGATGCGTCCGGGTCCCGCCGGCATAGCCGAACCTGACCAGCCCGTCGTCGGCGCACTCGGCACGCAGCCTGACCGCCCGGCGAGCGGCGCGCTCGGTGGCGCGATCGAAGCTGTTCGGGATCACGTGCACCACCGGATGCTGCGCGCCGACCGGCGCCGCCAGCTCGTCGGTGGTGACGATGGCCAGGTCGCAGTTGGTCAGGGTGCGCTGCATCGACTGGAAGTAGGAGCGGCTTTCCGCCTCGGTCACGAAGCTGGTGCGGATGCCGTCGATGATCTCCGCGCTCGCCAGCGCGGGCTGGACGATCAGGTCGTCGATGTCGAACGCCACCCTGGTGCGTGCGGCCTTCGCCAGCCCGAGCATGGTCTGGATATGGAGGCTGAAGCCGGCCCGCCACAGCACCACCAGATCGGCGGCGGCGAGATTGTCCGGCGCGACGTCGACGATATCCACGCAGTCGGCCGCATAGCCGGCGGCGGCGCAGGCGGCGGCGTTGCGCGCCGTGCGGTAGGACGCGCCCGGCGTGCCCGGCTCGCCGGCGACGAACAGGATCCGCCCGATCGGCCGCCAGCCGGTCGACGCGATCGCGTCGGTCCGCGACGGTGGCGGGACCGGGTCGATGGCGGCGGGCGATGAGTCGGGTGCCGTGGGCGCCGGTGTCGGCAGCTCCGCCGCCACAGCCTCGGCGGGCGCGGTTGCCGGCGGCGGATCGACCTCGACCAAGACGGGGATCGGCGCCGGGTCGCGCCCCGGCTCGGCTTCCGGCTCGGCCCCCGGCTGTTCGGGATGCGTCGGGTGTCCCGCCCCGCCACGGAGCAGCCGGAGCGGCGCGGTGATGCGCCACGAGGTGGAGCCGAGAAACGCCTGCTCGGCCTGGTGCTTCTGGGCGCGCAGCCGCTCCGTCTCGGCCAGCGCCGCCGCGCGCTGCGCGATCGCCCGATCGGCTTCGGCCAGGGCGGCCGACGCTGCCGCACGCGCCGCCTCGGCCTCGGCCCGGGCCTGGTTCAGCGCCCGCGCCGTCTCCTCGCGCGTGGTGGCGACCGCGCCGGCCAGCGACTCGGCCAGGATCGCGGCCCGGGCGTCGGCGCGAGCCCGTTCCTCCGCCTGGCGCTGCCTGTCCTGCGCCTGGCTGGCCACGGTTTCCGCCAGACGATGGCGATCCGCCTTGCTGAAGGCCAGCTCGTCGCGCAGCCGGTCGTGCGCGGCCGACAGAGCGTGCCATTGCGCGCGCGCCGCGGAGAGCTCGGCCTCGAGCCCGGCCTGCGCCTGGCGTGCCGCCTCCAGGGCGGCATGGTCCGACCTGGCGGCATCCGCCAGGGTGGCGAGCCGCTCGCGCTCGCGCTCCTGCACCACCAGCAGGTAGTCCGCCTGCCAGCGCTCCCCGAGCAGGGCGAAACGGTCGCGCAGCCGCGCTCCGGCGGCTGGATCCTCGCCGAGCGCGAACAGATCCGAGAGCGCCGCCGGTGGCTGGCCGCCGGGGGCCAGCACGCCCAGCCCATGTCCATGCAGGAACTCGAAGCCGGGGTGCTCCCGGCGCAGCGCCTCCCAGACCCGCCAGACGCCGAAATCGCGCTCGCGGACATTGGTGTCGTGGAACAGCACGATCCCGCCCGGCGACAGCTTCGGCAGCCAGGCCCGATAGTCGTGCAGCACGTCGTCGTGGAAGTGACGGCCATCTATATGAAGGAGATCGATCTCGCCGTCGGCGAAGCATTGCAGCGCGTCATCGAAGCGCAACTGCAGCAGGCGGGAGAAGGCGCCGTAGCGCTGATCGTGGAAGGCGCGGAGTCCGGCCAGGACCTCCTCGCCGTAGAAGCCGGCATGCTCGTCGCCGGTCCAGCCGTCGATGGCGAAGCAGCGGGTTGCAAGGCCGGAACGCGCCACCTCGTCGCAGAAACCGGCATAGGACACGCCGGCATGGGTGCCGAGTTCGACCAGGGTGGCGGGTCGAAGCGTACGCACCAGCCAGCCCGCAAACGGCAGATGGCCATACCAGGCGCTGTCCTGGCCGAGGCGGGACGGTCTGGCGAACAGCGGGTCGAGAGCGGGCGCCAGCAGACAGCCCAGACCGCCGGGCCCGGCGGAGCCGGGTAATGGCAGGCCGGACAGGTCGGTATGGTCGGGCATTGCGTGAATGGGTGGCGCAGCCCCGGAACGCAGTCAATGGCCGGGCGATACCGTGAGTACCGCATGAAAACCGCGTTACTACACTGTTATTACAAACAATGTTTCCGATGTGCCGGTCTATGGTCAACAGTTGCGTGCGCAGGGCTGCGGACAAGCGTTAAAGTTGGATGAAACGCAAGAAAGTGCCTGCCTTCTCGAATTTAAATCGGCACCACCCCGGTGTTTTAGGTTGCAGTGCGGCATAAGCGTCGGTAGGTTGCAGATGCACGCATCGGTCGTGGTGTGGGCCATCAGGCACACGCCGGAACGAAGGAGAGTTTAAATATGGCAGGTGGTATCGTTACGGTCGTCGGCGCTGCGGGAGGTCACTCGATCCCCGTCACGGTGAACGGCTCTCAGGCTTTCTCGCTGGCTCAGGCCTATGCGTCGGCTGTTGCGTCTGCGTCGAGCAGCGGCAGCTATTTCTCGTCGTCCGTCGGCTTCGGCGCGACGGTTCCGGCCGCTCCCGGCTCCTCGGTGGACATGCTGGTCGCCACGACCGGCGGCGCGTTCACGATCCCGTCGAGCTACAACTATTTCATGACCGACACGACCGCCGGCAAGGTGATCGTCGACAACTCCGCCTCCGCTGCCGGTTCGAACCTGCAGACGCTGGTCGGCACCGCCGGCGCGACCTTCATCGCCGGCAACGGTGACGGCACCTTCATCTCCGGTGGCGGCAACAATTTCTTCCTCGGCGGCGCCGGCGCCTACACCGTGGCCACCAGCGACGGCAATGACAGCATCTTCGCCGGCTCCGGCAACACGCTGATCGATCCGGGCACCGGCAACAACTATGTTGCGCTCGGGTCCGGTTCCGACACCGTCAGCTCGACCGGCACCGACACCATCATCGGTGGCACTGGCTCGGCCAACATCGACGCTTCCGAGGGCCAGAACGGTCTGTTCCAGCTTATCGGCCGCTCCACCGTGTTCGCCGGTTCGGGCGACACCATCAACGCCTCCGGCGCCAGCACCGTGTTCGGCGCGAGCGGCGGCAGCGGCTCGACCGGTAGCACCGTGTTCAACGAGTCCGGCAGCGCCACCCTCCAGTTCATCGCCGGCACCAACTCGGTCGCCACCGTGAACTCGGGCACCGGCACCGCCACCGTGTTCGGCTCCAACGACTCCAACGTCACCTTCACCGGTGGCGGCGTGCTGGTCGCGGGCGTTGGCAACGAGACCCTGAACGGTTCGGGCAGCACCGTCGGCTTCGCCGGCTTCGTGTCCAACACCGTCTCCCCGGGCAATGTCAGCATCGCTGGCGGCACCGGTGCCGACACGCTGGTCGCGGGCCCCGGCCACGAGACTCTGTCCGGCGGTTCGGGCGCAGGCAATCTCTTCGTGATCGCCGAGAACGGCACCAGCCCGAGCGTGGGCGCTTCCGCGAGCATCACCATCAGCGACTTCGGCAGCTCGGCCGGCAACCTGGTGGCCCTGTTCGGCTATGGCGCGAACGAGGTCTCCACCGCGCTCGCCACGGCAAAGACGGTCGGTGGCAACACCACCATCACCCTGGCCGACAGCTCCACCGTCACCTTCACCAACATCTCCACCCTCGACCCGACCAAGTTCGTCGGCGGCTAACGTCTCCTCCGGGGGGCGGGCCTTCGGGCCAAGCGATCGACTACGTGCAGAAAACCGGGCCTTATGGGCCCGGTTTTTTTTTGCCCAGCCTCAGCGGATATTCATGGATCTCATGCCGACCGATTCCGACGTGGCTCCGGACGTGCAGGAGGAGACGGAGCGGCTTCGCGCCGAGCTCGAACGCACCCGCATCCTGCTGGATGGAACCAGGGCCAGTCTGCGCCTGCAAGGCATGCGCGGCGACGGGCTGCAGGCCGGACTGAACGAGGCCAGGCATCGTCTCGGCCAGCTCGAGCATTCGGTGTCCTGGCGGCTCACCACGCCGATCCGCTACGCGCGGGCCCTGGCCGCGGGACGACTGCCGACGGGACAGAGTTTTCCGGTCGCCGCCAGGCGGATCGCGGAGATCGCCTCGGAGGAGGGGGCGGCCGGGTTGCTCAAGCGCGCCCGCCGGATGGTGCCGGACGTGCCCGGCTCCGGAATCGTCCGGCGACGCCTCGCCCGCCGTCTCGTCACGCGGGGGGCCGCCGGCCGTCCGGACCAGGCAGCGACCGACCAGAGCGATCCCTATCTCGCCCCGATCGACGATACGCCGCCGCTGCTCGCGCCGATGGTGTTGATCGTCGCCGAGCTCAGCATACCGCAATGCGCCAAATACCGCGTGTGGCAGAAGCAGGAGCTGCTCAGGAGCCTGGGCTGGCGATGCGAAGTACTAAGCTGGCGCGAATTAGACCAGGTCGCCACGTCGATCCAGCTCTGCACGCAGCTCATCTTCTACCGGGTTCCGGCCGAGAAGCCGGTGCTGGCGATGATCGACGAGGCGCGACGGCTCGGTCTGGACCCGATCTGGGAAGTCGACGACCTGATCTTCGACGAGCCGCTCTATCGCCGCAACAGCAACCTCGCCACCCTCAGCCCGGCGCTGCGCGACCAGGTCCTGGCCGGCGTGCGGCTGTATCGCCAGGCCATGCTTGCCTGCGGCAGGGCGATCGCCTCGACCTCGACCCTGGCCGACTGCATGCGCGAGGCGGGTGTCGCCAGGGTGCAGGTGGTGGAGAACGCGCTCGACGCCGAGACGCTGTCGATCGCAGCAGGGCTCAGAGAGCAGCGGACGCTCCGTTCCGGACCGCCGACCATCGTCTACGGCTCCGGCACCAAGACCCACGATGCGGATTTCGCCTGCGCGGCGCCGGCGATTCTCGCGCTGCTGCGCCGCTACCCGGCGCTCAGGCTCAGGATCGTCGGCGACCTGACGCTACCGGAGAGCTTCGAGAGCGTGGAGCAGCAGATCGACGAAATCCCCGGCACCGACTATCGCTCCTATCTGCGCCTACTGTCCGAAGCCGATATCGCGATCGCCCCGCTCGAGGACACGTTGTTCAACGACGCCAAGAGCAACATCAAGTTCCAGGAAGCCGCGATCCTTGCGATCCCCAGCGTGTGCTCGCCGCGACGCACCTTCCGCGACATCGTCGAGGACGGTGCCAACGGGCTGCTCGCGACGGATGTCCAGGCCTGGGAGCGCGCGCTCGACCGCCTGATCCAGGACCCGTCGCTGCGTCGCCGGCTGGGCGAGCGTGCGCTCGCCGACATGCTCGATCGCTATGCGCCGGAGCGCATCGCCCAGGACCAGGTGGCGCTCCTGTTCGGGCCGCCGCCGGAACGGCGCGTGCCCGCCTTGCGCATCCTCTCCGCCAACATCTTCTTCGCGCCGCAGAGCTTCGGTGGCGCGACGATCGTCGCCCAGGAGATGGCCGCCCGCCTGCACGCCAGCGACGGCGTCGAGGTCTGTGTCTTCACCTCCCGCCCGGCGATCGCCGATCGTCCGCCCTCCCTGCTGCGCTACGACACCAACGGCATCCCGGTGTTCGCCACCACCCTGTCCGCGTCGGGCGACCAGGTGGTGCAACTCGACAACCCGGCGATCACCGCCACCTTCGGCCAGGTACTGGATGCTCTGCGGCCGGACGTGGTGCACGCCCACTCGATCCAGGGCTTCGGCGCCTCCATCCTGCGCCTGTGCCAGGAACGCGGCATCCCGACAGTGATCACCCTGCACGATGCCTGGTGGCTGTGCGACCGCCAGTTCATGGTTCGTGGCGACAACCGCTACTGCTTCCAGACCACCATCGATCTGAAGGTCTGCCAGAACTGCCTGCCGCATGCGCGCCATCTCGAGGACCGCATGCGCATCATGCTGGGCGTGCTCCGCAACGCCTCGCTGCTCCTGTCTCCCAGCGAGTCGCATCGCCGTCTGTACCTGGCCAACGGGCTCCCGCCGCAGACTTTGCGGGTGAACCGGAATGGTATCCGCATGCCGTCCGCGCCGCGCACGCCACGCCGGCCGGGCGCGAAGCTGCGCTTCGGCTATGTCGGCGGCAACGAGCCGATCAAGGGGTTTCATCTGATCCGCAAGGTGTTCGAGGCGCTCGAGCACGATCGGTGGGAGCTCGTCCTCGTCGACAACACGCTCAATCTCGGATTCCGCTCGATCGACGTCTCGGCCTGGGACGTTCGAGGCGCCATCAGCGTGGTTCCCGCCTACAGCCAGTCCGGGCTCGACGCCTTCTTCGACGGGATCGACATCCTGTTGTTCCCGTCGCAATGGAAGGAGAGTTTCGGCCTGACGGTGCGCGAGGCGCTCGCCCGCGACGTCTGGGTGATCGCCACGGAAGGCGGCGGCCAGGCCGAGGAGATCAGGGATGGCGAGAACGGCACCCTGATCCCGCTCGACGGCCGCGCCGAGCCTCTGCGACGGGCGGTGGTCGATCTGCTCGAAGATCCGGACCGGTTCGACGCCTACCGGAACATCCATGCTCGGACCCTGGCGAGCTATGACGACCAGGCCGTCGAATTGCTGGCGATGATCCGCACCGTCACCGGCGCAGCGCCGACAGCGCCGCCTCCGGCTGGTCGCAACTGAGGATGGCGTAGAGCCCGCGCATGACAGCGGTCTGCCGCGCATGCGGCAGGCCGGGACGCAGCGCCAGAGCCTGCTCGATCAGCGCGGGCGGAAAGTCTGGATAATTATTCAGCAGCTTTCTCCATTGGCCGACCCATCCGATGCGCGCCGGATTGTCGCGCAGCAGGTCTGCCTTCAGGAACGGGACCCGTCCGGTGCGGACCACCGACAGAAAATCCAGATGCATCGGATTTCCGGGCACCAGCCGGCGCAGCCGGCGGGTCGGCTGGCGCCAGCGCGCGTCCCAGCGCAGGCCCTCTGCCCTGATCGCCGCCCCGAGGCCGAGTTCGCCGTGCAGGACGATCTCGTCGCGCTGCATGCTGTGGAACGGCTGGCGCATGACGCGCCGGATCGCGGGCGACGCCAGCGCATCGGCGGACAAGCAGAGAAACCAGGATTGCAGATGCCAGGCCAATTCTCTGGATTCGACCATTCCCCAGACATCGACCGGACGCTCCTGCATCGCCCCGATGATCGGTGCCAGCGGCGCCAGCGGTCCGAAGACGCTGTCGTTGGCAAGCAGGACGAGATCGGCCGCGTCGACGCAGCCCTTCTCCATCAGGGACTGCCAGGCGCCGAAATCATGTCCGCCGTTGCGGCGCGGGTGGGCGATGATTCCCAGGGCGGCGAACAGCGCGGCATCCTCGTCGTGCAACCGCGTCATGCCCGACAGGGCAATATGTATTACAAATTCGCAGTCCCGGATGGCACGCAGGTAATGCAGCGTCGACGGCAGGATGCGCCCGGTGCCGGTTGGCAACATGCGAGGATCGAACTGGGCAAAAAGACAAACACGCCGGCCCTTCATGGCATCCTTCCCGACCCCCGATTGTGATATATCAGAAATATTCATCAGGCGACGAAACGGTATGGACCCGGGTTTGTAGTTCCATCAACTGCCTTGCGGAAGGGAGGCGGAGTTTTCGGCTTGGCCTTTCCTGGAAAGCCGGAGTAGAAACCGAGGACGAAGGCGGGCCGCCCTTGCAAGACCGCATGCGCGCGGTGTCTCGCCGTTTCGATCAGGAAACATCTCCTTCCATGAGCAAAGCCTTTATCGCCAGTGTCATTCAGGATTCGATCGATTGCACAGGTGTCGCCGCCAATCAGGCCGCTGCCGACCTGATCGCCGCGATCGTCCGCGAGCTCAAGAAGGATGGCGGCTTCACGCTCCCCTCGTTCGGCACCTTCACGGTGCGCAAGACCAAGGCCCGCAAGGCGCTGAACCCGCGCACCGGCGAGCCGGTCAAGGTGAAGGCCGGCAAGACGGTCCGCTTCAAGGC
>CAIMSN010000144.1 GCA_903844135.1 uncultured Rhodospirillales bacterium
GACTGCTCGACCAGGTCCGCATCCGGCCGATGACCCTGCCGGACCGCTTCATCGACCACGACGCTCCCGCCGCCCAGATCGTCCAGGCCGGACTCGACGCCAAATCCATCGTCAGGACGGCGCTCGACGCCATCGGCGTGGGCCACGAAGAGGCGGCGTCCGGCGGCCGCGCCTGAGACCATGGCCAGGCGGCGCGCCGATCAGCTTCTGGTCGAACGCGGCCTGGTCGAGACCAGGAGCCGCGCCCAGGCGCTGATCCTGGCCGGGCTGGTGTTCAGCGGCGAGAGCCGGGTGGCCAAGGCCGGCGACCAGTTGCCCGAGGACGCGCCATTGTCGCTGCGCGGTCAGGACCATCCCTGGGTGTCGCGCGGCGGACTCAAGCTGGCGCACGGGCTGGGGCATTTCGGCTATGCGCCGGAAGCGAGGACCTGCCTGGATATCGGCGCCTCGACCGGAGGCTTCACCGACGTGCTGCTCGCGCATGGCGCCGCACGGGTGCATGCGGTGGATGTCGGGCACGGGCAGCTCGCCTGGAAGCTGCGCAGCGACCCGCGCGTGGTGGTGCACGAGAAGCTGAATGCCCGCATCCTGAGCGTCGCCCAGGTGCCGGACGAGATCGGCGCGCTGGTGTGCGACGCCAGCTTCATCGGACTGCGCACGGTGCTGCCTGCGGCGATCGGCCTGTGCCGCCCTGGGAGCTGGGCGATCGCGCTGATCAAGCCGCAATTCGAAGCGGGACGCGACGCGGTCGGGGCCAAGGGGGTCGTGCGCGACCCGTCGGTGCACGACGCGGTGTGCACGACCATCAGGGACTGGTGGTCCGGACTGGCGGGCTGGCAGGTTGACGGAATAGAACCCAGCCCGATCACCGGACCGGAAGGCAACGTGGAATTCCTGATCGGCGCGCGCTACCTACCCTGACGGTCTCCGCCCCGCAGATGCAGGATCTCAGACGTGACCGACCTGCTGCAGGTCGTGATGCGACACTTCCGCCAGCAGATCCCAGACCCGGGTGGGTTCGAGCGTCACGTCCTCGTCGTTCAGGAGATGGTCGAGCTCGTCCAGCTTCGCGTTATACTCCAGATCGTCCATGCTGACCTCCTCCGCGGAACCGGATCCTGCGACCCCGAATGTGGCACATGTGTGACATGGTTCGGGTTATAAAAAGCCTAACGCGACACGATTTGCGGAGTTTATTCCGCCTCCTCTTGTATGGACCCGCCATGACCCGGCCTCTCTCCCCATGACCCACGATGTGCAAGAGATGTCGGACGCCGAGCGCGTCCGGATCCTGGCCAAGGCCGCCCTGTTCGCGCCGCCGCCGGCGGTGCTGCCGGACGGCCGCCGGGAGATCGTCGGGTTGTCGCGCGAGGAGCTCACCGAGGCGCTGGTGGCGATCGGCGAGAAGCCGTTCCGCACCAAGCAGATCTGGCACTGGGTGTATCACCAGGGCGTCACCGATTTCGCGGTGATGAGCACGATCGCCCGGCCGCTGCAGGAGAAGCTGGCGGCGCGGTTCGTGATCGGCCGGCCGGAGCCGGCGGTGGTGCAGACCTCGGAGGACCAGACCCGCAAGTTCCTGTTCCGGTTCCGCGACGGGCAGGAGGCAGAGACGGTGTATATCCCGGACCGGCACGAGGATCGCGGCGCGGTGTGCATCTCCAGCCAGGTCGGCTGCACCCTGTCCTGCCGCTTCTGCCATACCGGCACGCAGAAGCTGGCCCGCAATCTCGGCGCGGCGGAGATCGTCGGGCAGTTCATGGCGGCGCGCGACAGCTACGGCGAGTGGCCGAGCCCGCATGGCGACACGCCGCGTCTGCTGTCGACCATCGTGCTGATGGGCATGGGCGAGCCTCTCTATAACTACGAGAACGTCGCCAAGGCGATGCGCATCGTCATGGATGGCGAGGGCATCGCTCTGTCGCGCCGGCGCATCACCCTGTCGACGTCCGGGGTGGTGCCGATGATGGATCGGGTCGGCGCGGAACTGGGCGTCAACCTGGCGGTCAGCCTGCACGCGGTGCGCGACGATCTGCGCGACGTGATCGTGCCGCTGAACCGCAAATACCCGATCGCCGAGCTGATCGCCGCCTGCCGGCGCTATCCTGCGGCCAGCAATGCGCGCCGCATCACCTTCGAATACGTCATGCTGCGCGACGTCAACGACAGCGAGGCGGAGGCGCGGGCGCTGGTGAAGCTGATCGCCGGCATCCCGGCCAAGGTGAATTTGATCCCGTTCAATCCGTGGCCGGGCAGCGACTACGAGAGCTCGACCCGGTCGCAACTCGCGAAATTCGCCCGGATCGTCGAGGAGGCCGGCTTCGCCTCGCCGATCAGGATGCCGCGCGGGCAGGACATCCTCGCCGCCTGCGGGCAGCTTCGCACCGAGAGCAGGCGGGACCGGGACGCGGCCTGACGAACCTGGGCGGCAGGGTGGAGTTGTCGGTGAAACGACAAAGGAACCGCAGCATGATCGTCCCGACCCGCCTCGTGCCGCTTGGTTTGTTTCTGCTGACGCTCGCCGCCGCGCCGGCGATGGCGCAGTCGCTGCAGTCGCTCGGTCAGGCGGCGGGCGGCATGCTGTCCGGCCAGTCCGGCGGTTCGTCGATGGGCGGCATGTCCGGCCTCGGCGGCAGCCTCGGCGGCCTGCTGGGCAAGGCAGGCCCGGCGGTCTCGTCGGCGCCGACCAGCAACCTGAGCGGCCTGCTGACCTACTGCGTGCAGAACAACGTCCTGCAGGGCGGCAGCGCGAGCAGCGCGACCAGCGCACTGGGCAGCCTGACCGGTCGCCGGGGCGTCAGCACGACCGAGCCCGGCTATGCCCAGGGCTATGCGCAGGGCGCGCGGGGAACGCTCGAGAGCGGCAACGGCAATGCGCTGTCGTTGAACAGCCTGCCGGCCCCGGCGCGCTCGAAGGTATGCGACATGGTTCTGAGCCGCGCCAAGTCGATGATGTAGCGCACCGACGCGTCAGCGCGGGCGTGATGGCCGCCATGTCGCGCGCGCAGGCGCGCCCGGCGGAGGAGCAGACGTCGGGTTGATTTTGGCGTTATCTGCGGGTCGGAAACGGCAATCCAGGTCACGGGAAGGAACAGCGCGCCATGGCAGCGATCGAACTCAAGCGGAGCACCTTGCGCAGCCTGTCCCCGGAGATCGGGGTGCCGGGCTACGATCCGGGGTCGCTGCGCGTGGGGATCGTGCATCTCGGGCTTGGCGGGTTCCATCGCGCGCACATGGCCCGCTACACCGACCTGCTGATCGCCAGGCGGCCGGACCAGGCCGGCTGGGCGATCGCCGGTGCCGGCCTGCTGCCTGGCGATCGGCGCATGTCGGACGCGCTGGTGCCGCAGGACGGGCTCTATACGCTGCTCGAGCGCAGCGCCACCGAGGAGACGGTCTCGGTGGTCGGCGCGATCGCCAGGGTGCTGTTCACCGCGGAAGAGAGCGAGACGCTGCTGGCGGCGATCGACGATCCCTCGGTCCGGATCGTCAGCCTGACGGTGACCGAGCACGGCTACTGCCTGGACCGCGCCACCAAGCGCCTGGATCTGCAGCACAAGCAGATCGTCGCCGACCTCGCCGATCCGACCCGCCCGCACAGCGCGCCCGGCATCATCGTCGAGGCCTATCGCCGCCGGCGGGACGCGGGGGCGCCGGCCTTCACCGCGATGAGCTGCGACAACATCCAGCATAACGGCAACGTGCTGCGCGACGGCGTGCTGACGCTGGCGCGTCTGCGCGATCCGTCGCTTGCGGACTGGATCGAGGCCAACGCCAGCTTTCCCAACACCATGGTCGACCGCATCACCCCGGTGACGCACCAGGCCGACATCGATCATCTGCGCGACCGCTACGGCCTCGCCGATCGCTGGCCGGTGGTCGCGGAGGATTTCCTGCAATGGGTGGTCGAGGACCGCTTCGTGCAGGGCCGGCCTGCCTGGGAAGAGGTGGGCGCGCAGTTCGTCGCCGACGTCACGCCCTACGAATTCATGAAACTGCGGCTGCTGAACGGCAGCCACCTGGCGATCTCCGGCCTGGCCCGGCTCGCCGGAAACGACGACACCACCGTCGACCAGGCGATGGCCGATCCGCTGATGCAGCGGTACATGATGGCGCTGATGGACCGCGAGACCGGTCCGACCCTGTCGCCGGTGCCGGGCATCGACGTCGCCGCCTACAAGAGGAAGCTGATCGAGCGCTTCGCCAATCCCGGCATTCGCGACACCGTCGAGCGGGTGAACACCGACGCGCCGCTCAATGTGCTGGTCGACCCGATCCGCGACCGGCTGGCCTCCGGCGAAAGCGTCGATCTGCTGGCGCTGGCGCTGGCGGCCTGGATCCGGCGCATGACCGGCAGCGACGAGCAGGGCCGGCCGATCCCGATCCGCCACCCGCTGGCCGAGCTGCTGCAACGCAAGGCGCGCGAGGGCGGCGCCGATCCGCGTCCGGTGCTCGGTATCGGCGCCCTGTTCGGCACGCTCGGCGAGGATCCGGCGCTGGTGGCGGCGACCGGATACTGGCTGGAGCGGCTCCATGCGGACGGTGCCGCGGCGACCCTGGCGCATGCGGCGGAGCGCCATGCCTTCTGACGCCTTCTCCCCTGGCATGGCCGGTGCTAGGGAGCCTGCCGAACCGTCTCGCCAGAAGGAGCATCCGCGCATGGCCATCAAGGACGTCAAGAAGGTCGTGCTGGCCTATTCCGGCGGTCTCGATACCAGCGTGATCCTGCGCTGGCTGCAGCAGAGCTATGGCTGCGAGGTGGTCACCTTCACCGCCGATCTCGGCCAGGGCGAGGAGCTCGAGCCGGCCCGGAAGAAGGCCGAGCTGTTCGGCGTGAAGGAGATCTTCGTCGACGACCTTCGCGACACCTTCGTGCGGGACTTCGTGTTTCCGATGTTCCGCGCCAACACCCTCTACGAGGGGCAGTATCTGCTCGGGACCTCGATCGCCCGGCCGCTGATCGCGCAACGCCAGATCGAGATCGCCGAGATGGTCGGCGCCGACGCGGTGGCGCACGGCGCCACCGGAAAGGGCAACGACCAGGTCAGGTTCGAGCTCAGCTACTACGCGCTCAAGCCGGATGTGAAGGTGATCGCGCCGTGGCGGGAGTGGGACCTGACGTCGCGCACCAAGCTTCTCGAATTCGCCGAAAAGAACCAGATCCCGGTGGCGCGCGACAAGCGCGGCGAGGCGCCGTTCTCGGTCGACGCCAACCTGCTGCACTCCTCGTCGGAGGGAAAGCTGCTGGAGGACCCTGCGGTGGCGCCGGACGAGATCGTGTTCCAGCGCACCATCAGCCCGGAAGCGGCGCCCGACGTCGCCACCGAGATCAGCATCGATTTCCACCAGGGCGACGCGGTGGCGATCGACGGCGAGGCGATGGGTCCGGCGGCGCTGCTGACGAAGCTGAACGCGCTCGGCCGCGCCAACGGCATCGGCCGTCTCGACCTGGTGGAGAACCGCTTCGTCGGCATGAAGTCGCGCGGCATCTACGAGACCCCGGGCGGCACGATCCTGCTGGCGGCGCACCGCACCATGGAGACCATCACGCTGGATCGCGAGGCGGGCCATCTCAAGGACAGCCTGATGCCGCGCTATGCCGCGCTGATCTACAACGGATTCTGGTTCAGCCCGGAGCGCCGCATGCTGCAGGCGCTGATCGACGCCAGTCAGGCCAGCGTGACCGGACGGGTGCGGCTCAAACTGTACAAGGGCAACGTGATCGCCACCGGGCGGGAGAGTCCGAACAGCCTGTACGACACCCGCGTGGTGACGTTCGAGGACGACCAGGGCGCCTACGACCAGATCGACGCGCAGGGCTTCATCAAGCTGAACGCGCTGCGCCTGCGGCTGGGCGCGGCGGTCGGACGAAAGGGCGGCGCGCTCTGAGCCGGCGCGCCGCCGCGGGACTCAGACCGCCTTCTTGAGATTCGGGCTGGCCTTGAACCGGACCGTCTTGCCGGCCTTGACCTTGACCCGCTCGCCGGTGCGCGGATTGAGCGCCTTGCGCGCCTTGGTCTTGGCCACCCTGAAGGTTCCGAACGACGGCAAGGTGAAGCCGCCCTGCTTCTTGATGCTGAGCACGATCGCGTCGATCAGATCGGCGGCCGCCTGGTTGGCGGCCACGCCTGTGCAGCCGATCGAGTCCTGAAGCGTCGCGGCGATGAAGGCCTTGCTCATGATCGTCTCCTTACCCACGTGCCGATTCGCGATATCCTAGCCATAAGCCTACAGAAATCGCAAACATCACGATCTTTGCCCGCCGGCCGGCGGCGGGCGGGGCGTTTTTGCTGCCTCCCGGCCGGAGCGACGTGCGAGACTCGCCCGCCATATCCCATCGCGTCGGAGCAAGCGTGCAGATCAGGACCAATGTCGCGAACGGCATGCCCGAGATCACCGGGTTTCACGAGCCGCGCACCGGGAGCGTGCAATATGTCGTCGCCGATCCGTCGACCCGGCACTGCGCCATCATCGATCCTGTGCTCGACTACGACGAGAAATCCGGCAGCATCGCCACCCGCTCGGCTGAGGTTATTCTGGCGCACTGCCGCCGCGACGGGCTGATCCCTGTCTGGATCCTCGACACCCATCCGCACGCCGATCACCTCTCCGCCGCCGACTATCTGAGGCGGCGCACCGGAGCGCAGACGGCGATCGGCGCACGGATCACCGAGGTGCAGAAACTGTGGCGGCGGATCTACGCGCTGGGCCAGGATTTCGCGACCGACGGGTCGCAGTGGGACCGGCTGTTCGAGGATGGCGACAGCTTCGAGATCGGCGCGCTGCGGGCGCGTGTGATGGCGTCGCCGGGTCATACGCTCTGCTCGGTCAGCTACCTGATCGGCGATGCCGCGTTCATCCACGACACGCTGTTCATGCCGGACTGCGGCACCGCCAGGACCGACTTTCCCGGCGGCGACGCGGCGCAGCTCTGGAGCAGCATCCAGGCGATCCTGTCCCTGCCGCCGGAAACCCGATTATTCACCGGGCACGATTACCCCGGGCCGGATCGCGCGGCGCACTGGGAGAGCAGCGTCGCATCGCAGATCGACGGCAATGCGCATCTGCGCGTCGCCGGCGAGGCCGGTTTCGTGGCGATGCGCCAGGCGCGCGACCGGCTTCTGCCGATGCCGGCGCTGATCCTGCATGCTCTGCAGGTCAATCTGTGCGCCGGCCGCCTCCCGGACGCCGATCACGAGGGCCGCCGCTTCCTGAAGATCCCGCTCGATGCGCTCGGCACGCCACCCTGGAGCATCAGCACTAACAACTAGAACCTGTTGGTTCGGGACAAGGTTCCTATTCTAGCGTCGTGCTCTCCACCGACCGGCCAGTCGGGGGATCAGGAGGAGTGCGCAGATGTTGGTGCTCAAACACGAGATGCGACCCTCGCCGACGGCCGACGAGCAGGCGCGACAGAACTTCGTCATGGGCCTTCGCAGCTTCGTCCTGAACGATCTCGCCAGCGACATGCGTCATGCCTACGAGACCAGGATCGCGCCCGCCTTCGCGCGCACCCATCAGCGACCGCCGGCGACCGGCAGCGAGGTGCATCGCGCGATCCGCGGCGATGCGATGTTCGCGCTGTACAGCGCCCTCAGGGTCAATGCGCAGCGGCTGGTGTGGGATTCGGTGATCCCGGTGGTCGCCCGGGAGCGGCCGCGGCTGGAATCGATCGCGGCGCGGGCGAGCGGCGGCGACGGCCCCGCGTTGCGCGACGATTTCGCGCTGCCCAGCAACGTGACCGCTGTCGACGTGCATCTGCTGCCGGGCTCCTATGGTCGCTCCGACGGCCGGCACGATCTGACGACGGGCGCGATCTACGACCAGGGGCTGGCGGTGTTCTCGTTCGGGCTGATGGGCGACAATCTCGACGATATCGGCAGCTCGATCGCTCGCTTCATCGCCGGCCGCTACCCGGACTTCGCCCCGCGGGACATTCTCGATGTCGGCTGCACCATCGGCCACAATACGGCGCCCTGGGCCCGCCATTATCCCTACGCCACCGTGACCGCGATCGATGTCGCCGCGCCGGGCCTGATCTATGGCGACGCGCGCGCCAAGCTGCAGGGCGCGGGGAACATCCGGTTCGCGCAGATGGATGCGACCAAGCTCGACTATCCGGACGCCTCGTTCGATATGGTGTTCTCGTCGATGTTCCTGCACGAGCTCTCGCTCAAGCAGATCGACGCGGTGATGCGGGAGGCCAGGCGGGTGCTTCGGCCCGGTGGGCTTATGCTCCACATGGAACTGCCGCCCAACCCGCAGATGGCCGCGTACGATGCGTTCTATCTCGACTGGGACGCCTATTATAACGAGGAGCCGTTCTCCAAGGCGTTCCGCGATCAGGAGCCGCGCAAACTCTGCGCCAAAGCCGGCTTCGATCCCGCGAACTATGTCCAGTTCGTCGTCCCCTCGCTCGGCTTCTTCGGCGCGCAGGCGGTCGACGATGCCGCCGCGATGCAGGACGAGACGGTGCTGGACGACAATACCGGCCGTCTTGCCGACGGGGTGCGCTGGTTCTGCTTCGGAGCCTGGCAGTCGTGAGCGTGGCCGAGCGCCCGTTTCCGGACGAGATCCCGCACGGCGCCTATGGCGATGACGGCCGGCCGCGCTTCTTCACCGACCCGGCGATGGACCGGCTGGTCGGCGCCTTCGTCGATCTCGCCTCGGAAAGCTGGGTGCTCGCGGAACGCGTCGCCACGCTGGAGGAGCTGATGATCGCGGCCGGCACGCCGCGCGACGCCATCGAGCGTCATCGGCCGGACGAGGCCAGCCTGAAACGGCGCGAGACGGCCAGGGACGCCTTCGTCCAGCGCGTGCTCGGGCAGCTCCGCGAGCGGCGCTGAGCCGGCCGGGCCGGCGCTAAAGCTGAGCCGGCCGGGGCGGCGCTAAAGCACCGTCGCCGCGCCGCGTCCGGCGAGGCGCCCCAGCGTCACCGCCATGCACAGGCCGGCGCCGGGCAGATAGCCCGAGCCGCCAGGGCCGCCGATGCTGCGCGCCGCGCCGCCGCCGGCGAACAGGTTCGGCAGCACCTGGCCGTCCCGGCGCACGACACGCGCCGTCGCATCGACCACCAGCCCGCCCTGGGTATGGAACAGCGCCCCGGTGACCTTGATCGCGCGGAAGCCGGGGCGCAGCGGCGGCTGATCGAACTGGCGCCCGAAACGGTCGCCGCCGCGTTCCAGCGACGCGAGCGTCTCCGTCAATTCCGGCTCCGGCAGGCCGCAGGCCAGGGCGAGCGCGGCCACGCTGTCGCCCGACCGCATCGCGCCGAGCCCGATCAGCGCGTCGTACTGCGCCAGGCCCCGGCAGGCGGCATCGATCCGCTCGTCGTAGATCACCCAGGCGAAGCCGCCCGGCTGCGCGATGACCCGCGCGCCCTGTCCGGACACGTCGTCGAGCTCGTGGCTGAATCGGAGGCCTTGCGCATTGACCTGGATGCCGCCTTCGATCAGCAGCCTGGGATTGAGGTCGATGCCGTGCGGCTCCGCCAGCAGGCCCAGCCCCTGATAGGCATCCATGTCGCCGAGCGCGGCGCCCATCGCCTGCCCCCAGCGGATCGCGTCGCCGGTATTCTCCTCCCAGCCGAAATAACGCGCGTCGCGCATCGCCGGAATATGTCGCGCCACCATCGCCCGGTTGGCGCCGAAGCCGCAGCTCGCCAGCACCAGGGCGCCGCAGGCCACCACCGACGCAGCACCGTCCGGGCGCCGGTAGCGCACCGCCTGCACCCGGCCGTCGGGCGTGGAATCGAGGTCGGTCACGTCCGCCTGGGTCAGCACCATCGCGCCCGCCTGCTCCGCGGCGTTCTGCAGCCGGGCCATCAGCGCCTCGCCGGTCCGCTCCGGCACGCTGTGCATGCGGCGCGCGGAATGACCGAATGCCGGACGCCAGGCCAGGTCGACCGCGATCGGCACGGCGTGGCGCGCCGACAGCCAGTCCAGCGCCGGGCCGCTCTCCCGCGCCACCGCGCCCGCCAGCACCGGATCCGCGCGATCGTCGGTCTTGCGCATGATGTCGGCCAGGAAGCGGGCCGCATCATCCTCGATGCGGTGGTCCGCCTGGGATCGGCTGCCGGCGGCGCATAGCGCGCCGAGCGACATCGCGCTGCTGCCGGCGCAGCGCCTGTGCCGCTCCAGCACCAGCACCTCGGCGCCGGCATCGCGCGCGGCGAGCGCCGCGGTCAATCCGCAGGCGCCGCCGCCGACAATGACGACATCGACCGACATCGTCTCGCCGTCCGTCAGCATAGGAGCGGATCTCCCGCCGACAGAATCTCGATCCATTCCGAATCGGGGCCCGTCAAAATACGGGCCGGCGAGTCCGCCGTCGACGCGAACGAGACGAAGCCGATCCCGGCGGGTACGCCGCACGGCGTCAGCGGGCGGCCCGTCGCCGTCGCCGGATAGGCGTCGATCTCGATCAGGCTTGCCGACGGCAGCGAGACGGTGGCGAGCGCGTGCCGGGTCTCGGCCGGCATGCCGTGCGCGTCCGACAGGCAGGCGATCCTGGCGGCGAGCGCGGGTCCGGCCGGCGATCCGCATGCGGTCGCGTAGAACGTGGCCGAACGCTCCAGCGAGGCCGCGCCGAGCACGGCGACGAAGGCGCAATCGACCGGACTGGTCGCGGCCGGCAAGGCAAAGCCGGGTATCTCGCCACCAATTTCCGTCAGATAGAGGACCTCGCCGGCCGGACCGGCCACCTGCATCGCCCGGATTTTGTCGGTGAACCCCAGATCGAGCACCTCGGGCGCTCCAAGGACGCGGAACGGCGAACCCGCAAGCCTGTGCGCCACATCGTCCAGCGCCTGCACGACGATCTCGATGGCGTTCCAGCCGAGGCTGCAGAGCGGCCGGTAGGACGCCGCCTGGCGATGCTCGACCAGCCGGATGAAACGCGGATGCCGGCTGGCCGGCCGCAGCACCGCCTGGCGGCTGCCGGACAGCGATGGCGCGCGCCATCGGGCCGCCTGCTCCGGCGACACGCGCGCGATGGCGTCGCAGCGATAGGACAAGAAGGTCGCATACGCCTGCGTGGCGCCGTCGAGATCGTCGGTCACGATCGTGAAGCCGGCTAGCGCGCCGAGCATCGGCAGACTCCTCTCCGTGCCGGGGGCCGGCGAGGGCGTTCGTGCGCGCGGCACCACATCATCCGGCCATCGTGCCATGGCTCCGCTCCGCCTCGAAGACGATCTCCTCGAGCAGTCGGCTGGCCGAACCGCTGAGCTTCACGTCGACCCTGGTGATCGCGCACGCATGGCGCACGATGGTGGTGTCCTCCAGATCGAGCACCGTCAGGCCGCCCAGCTCGACCATCGCGCCGATCATGTCGGGAGACACGGTGATGATGTAGTCGTCGTCGAGACACAGCCAGGTGCCGACCACCACCGCATCGCTGCGGATGATATGGCGCGGCCCGGGCAGCTTCGCGCGCATGTACGCCAACTGGATCGCCTCGTACACGTCGCCGCGGAAAGCCGGCACCATCCAGGTATAATCGCACAGCTCCTCGAGCCGGAGCTGGCGCCGACCGCTCAGCGGGTGCGCAGGCCGCACCGCCAGGACATCGCGGATCTCGAACAGATGACGGAAACCGAGCTCGCCGCCGCGTTCCGGATCGGCGGTCGGACTGCCGACCACGAAATCCACCTCTCCCGCCAGCATCCGTTCAATCATCACGCCGGTATAGCCTTCGAGAAGTCTGATCTGCACGTCCGGCTGCTGACGGTGATAGCGTCGGATCGCCGTTGCAACGTGCCGGCCGGTCATGGTCTCGCTGATGCCGACGGTCACGCTGCCGCCGCGCGCGTCGCGGAGAAGCCTGAGTTCGCTCATCATGCGGTCGGCCATCACGAGCTGTGCCCGACCGCGTGTCAGCAGCAGCCGGCCGAACACGGTGAGCGTCAGCCGGCCGCCACGGGTGCGGTCGAACACCCTCACGCCCGCGAGCTCTTCCATCTTGGCGATGCTCGAGCTGAGACCCTGCTGACTGATGTTCAGCATCGCCGCCGCATCGACGAACGTCCCGCATTCGACGATGGCGAGGAAGCGTCGCAATTGGCTGATTTCGATATCCATTCTCATACAGTAACCTTCATAATTTGTTTCTTTAGTCGATGCAACACACATAAGGTTAGGTCTGGTCGTGGAACTGCCACCGACCACCGCACCAGGGTGAGCCTGATGACCGACACGCCGCACGCGTTGCCGAGACCGACGCTCCAGCCCGCGCATCGCGGCACCCCGGCTGTGCGGATCTGGCTGCCGGTTTTCGGAGCTTGTTTTCTGGTCTGGACTTTATCCAATCTCGATCAGTCTATCTTCGGCTACGTGATCCCCGGCATCCTGACCGAATTCCATCAGCCGATTCAGACCGCGGGCCTGATCCTGGCGATCTCGTTCGTGGCCGCATCGCTCTTCGTCGTGATCGGCGGCATCGCCGCGGACCGGTTCGGCCGTGGCGCCACCCTGGCCGTCCTCCTGGCACTGTCCGGCGTTTCGGTCGGGCTGCAGGGATTGGCGCAGAGCATCGTCATGCTGACGATCCTGCGGTCGCTGGCGTTCGGTTTCGGTGGCGGATTGTCGCCCATCACCAGCGCCTTCGTGGTCGAAGCCGTACCGGCACGGCTGCGCGGCCTGTCGATCGGCCTGCTGCAATGCGGCTATCCGCTCGGCTGGTTCCTGGCCTCCCTGCTCGCATCGCCGCTGCTGCAAAGCGGCGGCTGGCGCGCCGCGTGTTTCGCTGGCTTCGTCGTGATTCCCCTGGCGCTGCCGATCTTCTGGGTGCTGCGACGCGCCGCGCCGCCGCCTACGGCGTCATCGATGCAGCCGGCGCAGCCGCGCGCCGGTGTCGGCATGCTGTTCGACACCGAGCACCGTGTGATCAGCATCGCCTGCATCGTCACCTTCTTCTGCTTCGCCGGCGCCTATGCCGGATCCGCGTTCTTCTTCACCACCTTCTTCACCAGCGTGCGCCACTACAGCCAGGCGGAGGCGATCGCGCTGGTCGGCTCGTCGAACGGGATCGCCATCGTCGGCTATCTCGCCGCCGCCCTGATCGGTGAATTCCTGCTGACGCGCCGCACCGTGTTCATCATCTGGATGGTGTGCGGCGCCGCGGCGCTGCTTGGGCTGCTCTGGCTGCCGCGCACGCATCTGCAGGATGCGCTGTGGTATGCGGTGATGGCCGGCTTCTTCTACGGCGCCGCCGCCGTATTTCCGGTGATCATCGCCGAGCTGTTTCCGACGCGGATACGCAGCACCGCTCTGGCGGTGTGCGGCTCGATGCCGCAATGCCTGGGGTTCGCGCTGTTCCCGCTGCTGGTGCCGCTGGTGGTGGCGCATCTCGGCTGGACCATGGCGCTGAGCGTGGTGGTGACGCCGCCGATGCTGATCGCGGCGCTGGCCATGCTCGCCGTTCCCAACCGCCGGTCCGGCCTGGCGCTGCACGACTCTCGCATGACGGCGCACCAGCCTTCCATCGCCCAGACCGCGGAGATCGCGCCATGACCACACGGATCGTCGCGCTGTTCACGTTGAAACCCGGCATCACGCCGGAGACCTACGAGGGCTGGGCCCGCAGCACCGACATCCCGGTGGTACGGGCGCTGGCCTCGACCGCCGGGTTCGACGTGTTCCGCGCCACCGGGCTGCTCGGCAGCGACGCCAGGCCGCCCTACGACTATATCGAGACCATCGACATCGCCGACATGGCGGCGTTCGGCGCCGATGTCGCCAGTGCGCCGATGCAGGCGATCGCCGCCTCGTTCCAGGACATGGTCGACGTGGTCTTCATCACCACCGAACCCGTGGCATGAGCCTGCGCCTGGCGGGCAAGGTTGCGGTCGTGACCGGCGCCGGCCGGGATGCCGGCCTGGGCGCGGCGATCGCCCGGCGTCTGGCGGCGGACGGGGCCGCGGTGGTGATCTCCGACCTGGGCCACCCGGCGCCGGAACGTTCCAATCTCGGCGACGCCGCAGGACTGCGCGCCGTTGCCGCCTCGATCGCCGAAGCCGGCGGGCGCAGCCTCGATTGTCCTGGCGACGTGACCAGCCTGTCCGACATGCGAGCCCTGGCGGCGCATGCGGTTTCTTCGTTTGGACGGCTCGACATCTGGGTCAACAATGCCGGGATCGGCTTCAAGATGACGCCGCTGCTGGAGCTCGACGCGGACGACTGGCGATCGGTGATCGACGTCAACCTGACCGGCTGTTTCAACGGACTCCGCGCCGCCGCCGAAACCATGGTCGCCCAAGGCCAGGGCGGGCGCATCGTCAACATCGCCAGCCAGGCGGCGAAGTCGGGCTTTCCGTTCGCGCAGGCCTATTGCGCCTCGAAGCACGGCGTCATCGGGCTGACCAGATCGGCGGCGATCGAACTCGGCGCGCACGCCATCACCGTCAACGCGGTGTGTCCGAATCATGTCACCACCGGTCTGGGCGCCTGGCAGAACGACTATTTCGCCGCCATGACCGGTCGCACGGTGGAGGCGTATCTGGCCGATATGCGGGCGCGCATTCCGCTCGGCCGGGTCGGCCTGGCCGGCGACACGGCAGCCGCGGTGTCGTTCCTGGCGTCGGACGATGCCGCCTACATCACCGCGGAAAGCATGAATGTTTCCGGCGGCGAGGAACCGCATTGACCGTTTCCCGGCCGGGCGATTGACGAAACCACAGCGAGAAACCGATCTGCAACCGAGGATGGACCCCATGGTGACTGTGCCGAACCGCGGCAAGACCGTCTGGCTGGCCGGCCTGCTCTCCACGGCCTGGTGCCTTCCGGCATGGGCGCAGCAGAGTCCGACCACCAGTGATGCACCCGGCAAGCGGGCCCCGACGCAGGCCACATCGTCTTCGTCTTCGTCTTCGGCTTCGTCCTCATCGTCGTCTCCGTCCCCCGCCTCGTCCTCCACCGCGCCCGCTTCGGCGAGCGGCACCAAGCTCGAAATCGTGACCGTCACGGCGCAGCGCCGGACCCAGCGTCTGCAGGACGTTCCCGTCGCCGTCACGGTGTTCTCCGGCAAGGAGCTGGCGCAGAAGCAGACCGTCGACACGTCGGAGCTGATCCGGCTGGTGCCGAACATGAGCGGCGGCGAGAATGTCGGCCAGGGTTCCGCCAACGTCTACTACATACGCGGTCTCGGCCAGACCCAGTCCTTCACCACGTTCGAGCCGCAGGTCGGCACCTATGTCAACGACATCTACATCAGCCGGCAGAACGCCAACAACTTCGCCCTGTTCGATGTGCAGGACATCCAGGTGCTGCGCGGTCCGCAGGGGACATTGTTCGGCCGCAACTCGACCGGCGGCGCCATCGTCGTCACGCTCGATCCGCCGCGCGATTCCTACGGCGGCACGCTCGAGCTCGGTGGCGGCGGCCGCGACCGGTTCACCGGCCGCGCCTCGGTCGATCTGCCGATCAACAGCCAGATCCTGACCAAGACCTCGGTGTTCGGCATCACCGACAATGGTTTCGTGCACGACCTCACCACCGGCCAGCGCCTGAACGACAAGCACGATGTCGGCGTGCGCGAGGCGGTCCGGCTGATCTCCAAGTCGGGGAGCCTGGTCTGGGATCTGTCCGCCGACTACGCCGACGACCAGCAGGCCAACGTCTACAATTTTCCCGGCGCCAACGGCGATCGCGTGTCGTACAGCGGCTTCCGTACCGACGGCAGCCTGATGGGCTATCTCGACGGCGACCTCGCCAACCAGGGCCAGGGCTCGGACGTGAAATCCTGGGGATTCGCTTCCGACTTGAAGCTCGCTCTGGATGCCGGAACGCTCCACGTCATCAGCGGCTTTCGCGGCCTGAAGCAGAATTCCGCGATCGACTTCCCGGACTCGCAGTTCGGCCCGCTGGTGCCCGACGATCAGGGCCGGACCGGCCAGTTCGCCCTCGCGTTCAATCCGATCGGCGACGAATACACCCAGGAGGTGAAATGGAACGGCACGCTCGGGCGTCTGACCTACACCACCGGCGCCTATGGGCTCTACGAGACCGACCAGACCACCTATGGCGCGGTCGCCTACCTGCCGGCCGTGGTGCCGTTCCCGATCCCGCTCGGTGACGAGGGCTTCCGCAACACGACGAGCTCGGTCGCGGTTTACGGCCAGGCGGACTACAAGGTCCTGGACGGGCTGCTGGCGACCGTCGGTCTGCGCTATACGCTGGAGCGCAAGCGCCTGCAGATCACCGGCAACGGGCCGGGCGGATTCGATACCGCCGACCTGCTCGCCGCCGGCTACAAGGAC
>CAIMSN010000145.1 GCA_903844135.1 uncultured Rhodospirillales bacterium
ATCCGTCATCGCGACCGCGCGTCGATGCAGCGCTACGCCCAGCATTGCATCGACGTCCTGCATGACGGCCATCGCGCGATGGACCTGCCGATCGTCACCATCAGCCTGGTCCAGGGCGACGCGCTCGGCGGCGGCTTCGAGGGCGCGCTGCAGCAGGACGTCCTGGTCGCCGAACGCAGCGCCAGGCTCGGCCTGCCGGAAATTCTGTTCAACCTGTTTCCCGGCATGGGCGCCTACAGCTTTCTGTCGCGCCGCCTCGACGGGCCGCGCGCCGAGCGCATGATCACCAGCGGCCGGCTCTACAGCGGCGCCGAGCTGCATGCGATGGGCGTGGTCGACGTGCTGGCCGAGGATGGCGAGGGCGAGCACGCGGTGCGCGGCTACATCGAGGAGAACAGCCGCAGGGCCAACGCGCTGGCCGGGATCGTCCGCACCCGGCGGCGGGTCGATCCGCTCCTCAAGCAGGAGCTGCAGGACATCATCGAGATCTGGGTCGATACCGCGATGCGGCTCGAGGATCCGGACCTTCGCCGCATGGAGCGCCTGGTGGCGGCGCAGACCAGACGGCTGCGGACCATCACCGGATAGCCGCCCGGTTGCCTAACGCGGTTCATGCGCCGTATTGTCCGAGTAATCAGCGGAGCATGATGCGGTGGGCGAGAGCCAGGGACGAAACGAGGCGATCAGGGCGCAGTTCGGCAGCCTGTCGGACGGCACCCGGGTCGAGGCCGTGGAGTTGCGCAACCGGCGCGGCACCAGCGCGCGGCTGATCGCGTTCGGCGCCGCCCTGCAGGCCCTGCATGTCGCGGACCGGCAGGGACGGTTCGACGACATCGTGCTGGGCTATGGCGACATCGCCGACTACGTCGCGCATCCGCAATATTTCGGCGCCACCATCGGCCGTTACGGCAACCGGATCGGACAGGGCCGGTTCGTGCTCGACGGCAGGCTGGTGCAGATCGCCCAGACCGACGGCGAGCAGGCTTTGCATGGCGGCGTGCATGGCTTCGACCAGCGCCTGTGGACGATCGACCGCCTGTCCGAACCCGGCGAGACCGCGAGCGTGGTGTTCCGCTATCTGAGCCGGGACGGCGAGGAGGGCTTTCCCGGCGCGCTCGACGTGCAAGCCGGCTACGCGCTCGCCGAGGACGACTCCCTGACCCTGTGGTACGAGGCCACCACCGATGCGCCGACGGTGGTCAACCTGACCAACCACAGCTTCTTCAACCTGGGCGGCGAGGCGCGGGGCCGCACCGCGCTCGACCATCTGCTCACCATCCATGCCGACCGCGTTACCGCGGTCGCGCCCACCATGATCCCGACCGGCGCGCTGCTGCCGCTCGACGGCTCGCCGCTGGATTTCCGGCACGAGACCCGGATCGCCGACCGCATCCGCGACGGGCGCGACCCGCAGATCGCCATGGGCCGCGGCTACGACCACAACTACGTGCTGCTGGGCGGGGTGACGTCCGAGCCGAAGCCGGCCGTCCGCCTGGCCGACCCGGTCTCCGGCCGGGTGCTGGAGATCTCGACCACCGAGCCGGGCCTGCAGTTCTATTCCGGCAACTTCCTCGACGGCACGCGCACCGGCAAGTCCGGCCTGCTCTACCGCCAGGGCGACGGGCTCTGCTTCGAGACCCAGCATTTCCCGGACAGCCCGAACCATCCGGACTTTCCGAGCACCCGGCTCGAGCCCGGCCAGACCTGGCGTTCGCGCACGGTCTGGCGCTTCTCCACCCGTCAGAACTGAAGCCGAACCACCGATGTCGAACCCCCCTCCCGACCTGTCGCCGGAACACCGCATCGAACAGGAGAGCCGGCCGCACGGTCGCGGCACGGCACGCCTGCGCTCGCGCGCCTGGTTCGACAATCCGCAGAACCCGGACATGACCGCGCTCTATCTCGAGCGCTACATGAATTTCGGCCTGTCGCAGTCCGAGCTGCAGTCCGACCGGCCGATCATCGGCATCGCCCAGACCGGCTCCGACCTGTCGCCCTGCAACCGTCACCACCTGGTGCTGGCGGAGCGCCTGCGCGAAGGCATCCGCGAGGCCGGCGGCATCGCCATCGAGTTCCCGGTGCATCCGATCCAGGAGACCGGCAAGCGGCCGACCGCCGGCCTGGACCGCAACCTCGCCTATCTCGGCCTGGTGGAGGTGCTGTACGGCTACCCGCTCGACGGCACGGTGCTGACCATCGGCTGCGACAAGACCACGCCGGCCTGCCTGATGGCGGCGGCGACCGTCAACATCCCGGCGATCGCGCTGTCGGTCGGCCCGATGCTCAATGGCTGGTTCCGCGGCCAGCGCACCGGGTCGGGCACCATCGTCTGGAAGGCGCGCGAGCTGCTGGCCACCGGGGAGATCGACTACGAGGGCTTCATCAAGCTGGTCGCCTCCTCGGCGCCGTCGACCGGCTACTGCAACACCATGGGCACGGCGACGACGATGAATTCGCTGGCCGAGGCGCTCGGCATGCAGTTGCCCGGCGCCGCGGCGATCCCGGCACCCTATCGCGACCGGCAGGAATGCGCCTTCCTCACCGGCAAGCGGATCGTCGAGATGGTGCACGAGGACCTGAAGCCGTCCGAGATCATGACCAGGGCGGCGTTCGAGAACGCCATCCGGGTGAACTCGGCGATCGGCGGCTCGACCAACGCGCCGATCCATCTCGCCGCGATCGCCCGCCATCTCGGCATCGACCTGCCGCTCGAGACCTGGCAGCGCCTGGGCCTCGACATCCCGCTGCTGGTCAACCTGCAGCCGGCCGGCGCCTATCTCGGCGAGGATTTCTATCGCGCCGGCGGCGTGCCGGCGGTGGTCGCGCAACTGATCGAAAAGGGGCTGATCGCCACCGAGGCGCTGACCGCCAACGGCAGGACGATCGGCGAGAACTGCGCCGCCGCCAGGATCGAGGACGAGGACGTGATCCGCCCGTTCGACCGCCCGCTCAAGCAGCGCGCCGGGTTCCTGGTGCTGACCGGCAACCTGTTCCACTCGGCGATCATGAAAACCAGCGTCATCTCGGAGGAGTTCCGCAACCGCTACCTCGCCGATCCGAACGATCCCGACGCGTTCGAGGGCCGGGCGATCGTGTTCGACGGCCCGGAGGACTATCATGCCAGGATCGACGATCCGTCGCTCGATGTCGGCGACCACGACGTGCTGGTGATGCGCGGCGCCGGCCCGGTCGGCTTTCCCGGTGCCGCGGAAGTCGTGAACATGCGCCCGCCGGTCTACCTGATCGAGAAGGGCGTGCATGCGCTCGCCTGCATCGGCGACGGGCGGCAGTCCGGCACCTCCGGATCGCCCTCGATCCTGAACGCGTCGCCCGAGGCCGCCGCCGGCGGTCCGCTGGCGCTGGTGCGCACCGGCGACCGAATCCGCGTCGATCTCGGACGCGGCCGGGTCGATATGCTGGTCGACGACGCGGAGATCGCGGCGCGCCGGCAGGCGCTGGATCAGCAGGGCGGCTACCGCTACCCGGCGAGCCAGACGCCCTGGCAGCAGATGCAGCGCGCGGTGGTCGGGCAGCTCGAGAGCGGTGCCGTGCTGGAACCGGCGGTGGACTATCAGCGGATCGCCCAGACCAAGGGGATTCCCCGCGACAATCACTGATCGATAATATTTGTCAGACAAGCATTCCGCGCTAAAAGACAGCGCTTCAAGCGGCGATACAGCCGCATCCACAGGGAGAACGACATGAACACGTCCAGACGCCGGCTGATGCAGGTCTCGTCGCTCGGCGCCGTCGCCGCGCTGGCCGGGCTGAAGGGGGCTTCGCAGGCCTTCGCCGCCGGCGAGATGAAGATCGGCTTCATCGTCAAGATGCCGGAGCAGGCCTGGTTCATCAACGAACAGAAGGCCGCCACCGAAGCCGGACGGAGCGGCGACTTCATCGTCGTCAACCTCGCCGGCACCGACGGCAGCGCGGTGATGAGCGCGATCGACAACCTGTCCGCCCAGGGCGCCAAGGGCTTCGTCATCTGCCCGCCCGACGTGCGTCTGGGCCCGGCGATCTATGCCCGCGCCACCGGCGCCAACATGAAGGTGGTCTCGGTCGACGACCAGTTCGTCTCCGCCGACGGCAAGCCGATGCCGCAGGTGCCGCATCTGGGCATGTCCGGCTACAAGATCGGCCAGCAGGTCGGCCAGACCATCGCCGACGAGATGAAGAAGCGCGGCTGGAAGCCGGAGGAGGTGGCGGCCTGCCGCATCACCGACCAGGAG
This sequence comes from uncultured Rhodospirillales bacterium, assembly GCA_903844135.1. Classification (GTDB taxonomy): domain Bacteria; phylum Pseudomonadota; class Alphaproteobacteria; order Acetobacterales; family Acetobacteraceae; genus Lichenicola. The sequence goes on from CAIMSN010000145.1 coordinate 4,230, forward strand.
CTGCCGACCGCGCGCGAGCGCGTCGCCGGCGCCACCGACGCGCTGCTTGCCGCCGGCTTCCTCAAGGCCAACATCTTCGACGCGCCGCAGCGCACCACCGACACCGAAGGAGCCAACACCGCGTCGAGCCCGGTGTTCGCGCGCCACGGCACTTTCAAGAAGTGGATCATCTACGCGCTGAACGAGGAGAGCGTGCTCGGCGGCGTGCGCGCCAGCGAGCAGTTCCATCTCGGCGCCGACGACGTGATCGGCGTCGGCATCAACGGCACCGGCGCCGCCTTCGCCGAGTTCAGCAAGCCCGCCCCGACCGGCTTCTTCGGCACCATCGCGGTGAGCTCGGCGCTGCACGGGCGGCAGAGCGCGATGAACCTGGTCTCCTGGATCCGCGACGGCAAGGAGCCGCCGGCCGATACCCAGACCACCGGCACGCTGATGACCCGCGACAACTGGAAGCAGGTCAAGGAGCAGCTCGGTTCATGAGCGAAGCGGAAACCGTTCTCGATCCCGTCTCCGATCTCGGGGCGGACCCGTTCCTGGTCCTGTCCGGGATCGAGGTCGAGTTTCCGGGCGTGAAGGCCTTGCGCGGCGTCGAGCTCGGCGTCGCGCGCGGCTCGGTGCACGGCCTGATGGGCGAGAACGGCGCCGGCAAGTCCACCCTGCTCAAGGTGCTGAGCGGGGTGAACATCCCCAAGGCCGGCACCATCACCGTCGATGGCCGCGTGCAGAGCTTCCGTGGCACCGCCGACGCGCTCGAGGCCGGCATCGCCATCATCTACCAGGAGCTGCATCTGGTCCCCGGCCTGAGCGCGGCCGAGAACCTGATGCTGGGCCAGTTGCCGCGCCGCATGGGCCTGATCGACCGCAAGGCGCTCAAGGCCCGCGCGCTGTCGGTGCTGCGCGATCTGGGCGAGAGCATCGACCCCTCGACCCCGGTCGGGCGGCTGTCGATCGGCCAGCGGCAGATGGTCGAGATCGGCAAGGCGCTGCTGCGCGACGCCAGGATCATCGCCTTCGACGAGCCGACCAGCTCGCTCTCCTCGCGCGAGGTCGACAATCTCAAGCGCATCGTGCGCCGTCTGCGCGACGAGGGCAGGGCGATCATCTACGTCACCCACCGCATGGCCGAGGTGTTCGAGATGTGCGACGCCGTCACGGTGTTCCGCGACGGCGCCCGCGTCGCGCATCACGCCGACATCGGCCGCATCACCCAGGACCAGTTGGTCACCGAGATGGTCGGCCGCGCCATCGAGGACATCTACGGCTACCATCCGCGGCCGCTCGGCGAGGTGCTGGCCAGGATCGACGGCATCACCGGCCCGGGCCTGAGCGCGCCGGCCAGCTTCACCGTCCGCGCCGGCGAGATCGTCGGCTTCTTCGGCCTGGTCGGCGCCGGCCGCACCGAGCTGATGCGCCTGCTGTGCGGCACCGAGCGTGCCACCGGCGGCAGCGTCACGCTGCGCGGCAGGAGCCTGCGCATGGGCTCGCCCAGGCGCGCGATCGAGGCCGGCATCGCCATGTGTCCGGAGGACCGCAAGCGCGAGGGCATCTTCCCGATCGCGTCGGTGAACGACAACATCAACATCAGCGTCCGCCGTCGCTACGCGACGCTGGGTCTGGTGGATTTCGCCCGCGAGGCGGCCAACGCCGCCAGGGCGATCCGCGACCTGAACATCCGCACCGCCAGCGGCGCCACCGAGATCCGTACGCTGTCCGGCGGCAATCAGCAGAAGGCGATCCTGGGCCGCTGGCTGTCCGAGGAGATCTCGCTGTTCGTGCTCGACGAGCCGACGCGCGGCATCGACGTCGGCGCCCGGGCGCAGATCTACAAGATCCTCTATGCCCTAGCAGAGAAGGGGGTCGGCGTGATCGTGGTGTCCAGCGACCTGTCCGAGGTGAGCTCGATCTGCGACCGGGTGCTGGTGATGGCCGATGGCCGGCTGACCGCCGATCTGTCGCGCGACGAGATCACGCCGGAGCGCCTGCTGGGCCACGCCCTGCCGCAATAGGCCCGACCCGTTCCGACCCTACCTGCCGCACAGCAGCGAGACCGATCCATGCAGCCCGTCACCGTTTCCCACCCGCCCGCGAACGCGCCCGCCGCCCAGGACAGCAGGGGAGGCCGACTGCAGAGCACGATCCGTCGCGCCATCCAGCAATCCGGCATCGTCCTGGTGTTCCTGCTGCTGCTCCTGCTGCTGGCCGCCCTGGTTCCGGACTTCACCTCGCGCGGTAACGTCACCGGCCTGCTGCTGTCGGTGACGCTGACCGGCACCATCGCCTCGAGCATGATGCTGGTGCTGGCGCTCGGCGAGGTGGACCTGTCGATCGCCTCGATCGTCGCCTTCGCCGGCGTGGTCGGCTCGGTGGCGGCCAACACGCTGGGCGCGCCGCTGGGCATCCTGTGCGGCATCCTGGCCGGTGGCGCGATCGGGCTGTTCAACGGGGTGGTGGTGGCCTGGTTCGGCATCAACTCGCTGATCGCCACCCTGGCGACGATGGAGGCGGTGCGCGGCCTCGCCTACATCGCGTCCGGCGGCGACGCGGTGCCGATCATGGCGCCGGCCTTCTTCGGCCTGTCCTCGGCCAGCTTCCTCGGGCTCACCACCCCGGTCTGGATCATGTTCCTGAGCTTCGTGGTGCTGGGCTTCGTGCTGAACCGCACCGTGTTCGGCCGCGACGTGCTGGCGATCGGCGGCAATGTCGAGGCCGCCCGCCTGGCCGGCATCCCGGTGACCCGTCTGCGCATCGGCGTGTTCGCGCTGCAGGGCCTGCTGGCCGGGCTGGCGGGCGTGCTGCTCACCTCGCGGATGGGCCTGGGCGACCCGAAGACCTCGATCGGGCTCGAGCTGGCGGTGATTTCCGCCTGCGTGCTCGGCGGCGTGTCGCTGTCCGGCGGCATCGCCACCATTTCCGGCGTGGTGGTCGGCGTGCTGATCATGGGCTGCGTGCAGGATGCGATGGGCCTGCTCAACGTGCCGGCGTTCTACCAGTATCTGGTGCGCGGCGGCATCCTGCTGCTGGCGGTGATGTTCGACCGCTGGAAGACCGGCCGAAAGGCGGCGACGCTGCGCTAGCAGACCGATCCCGGCAGGCGTGATCGAAACGAGCAGGGGTCCAGGGGACGACTGTCCCCTGGCGGGCGCCGGGCAGAGCCCGGCAAAAGGCCTCGGTCCTCGACGGCAGCCGATTTTACAACGCCGGGCGATCCTCCCGCTGCCTGCGCTCCAGCGCCGCGATGGCGTGCCTGGTGTCTTCGGAGGCGCCGCCCAGCCGCAGGTAGTCGTGGTTGAAGGCGGCGACCGCGCGCAGCCCCTCGCTGTCGAGGATGTGCAGCTTCTTGCGGTCCAGGGTGATCAGCTTGCGTTCGCGAAACCCCTTGAGCACGCGATTGACATGGACGGGAGTCAGGCCGAGCGCGTCGGCCAGCTCGGTCTGGGTCAGCGGCAGCCTGACCATGGCGCCGTCCGACAGCCCGACCGCCTGGTGCCGGCAGAGCAGCTCGCACAGCAGATAGGCCACCCGTCCGCGCGCATCGCGCCGCCCCAGCGAGACGATGCGTTCGCGCAACATCGCCTCCTCCTGTAGCGCGCTCCACCGCAGCGCCGCCGCGAGGCGCGGCGTGCCGGCGAACAGCGCCAGGATGGCGTCGCGCGGGATCGGCGCCACCCGGACCGGGGTGATGGTGCCGATCGAATGGTCCATCGCCTCCAGCAGCGAGACATGGGTGTCGCCCAGGTCGCCGGCGATCAGGAACGTCATGATCTGCCGCCCACCATCCGGCAGCAGGCGGTAGCGGATCGCCATGCCTTCCTTCAGCGCGAACACGAAGCGCGGCACCATGCCTTCGCTGACGATGTCTGTATCAGCCGGATAGGCGGCCTCGCCGGCGATCAGACCGTCCAGCATTTGCCTGTCGCTCTCCGTCAGAGGCAGGAAACGGGAGAGTTTCAGGATGAGAGGATTGTCGTCGCCTGCTTGGGTTTTGCTGCCGGCTCCGAGCGACGGTGCGGTTCGCATTTTATACCAGGTTAATGCGTGATCTCTCATTTTGTTTACAAAAAGCCTCGTTACGCAACGAGTTTCCTTATTCCTTCGAAGAAATAAGTAATCTCAAAGGCTCTGGACGAATGTCTGCGGAGAAGGACCGCCAGTCGGCACTGCGGGTGATCGCGCCGAGCAGGCAAATGGCGGCCAGGCCGACGACGACGCGCTTGTCGATGCCGGCGATGTCCTGCTCCGTCCGATCACGCCTCCATAGACGGGCAAGAGCATGAAGACACGCGCACAGCATCGGAACGGCCTGACCATGCGGCTCCAGAGTCGACGATATAGTCCAGTATGGCGCGGAGAAAACGGCTTCGTCCTCGATCGTTTACGCATAGCGGCGAGGCGATTTCGCTTCTGGAGTCCGCCCGGCGATGCGACCGACCCTCTCGATCTGCTGCCGCAGGCGGACGCGCACGGATACGTTATTTCAGTGTAATAGACTGACTCTGTCATGGATTTGCCCTGACCGTCCGTGCCGGTCCGAACTCCGACCGCCGGCGGCCCAGTCGTCGCCGACGGGACGAGCGGTTCGCGGGGCGGAGCTCCTTTTCCTCTCGCGAGTAGGGTATTGCGATGTGCGCGCCTGGCGACGAGACCGGCTCCCCTCCCGTCGCGGCGTCGGATGCCCGGCTCGACGAGTCGGGCATCCGACGGCTGCTCGGCGCCCTCCCGCAACTGGTCTGGCGGTCCGGCGACCATGGGGTTTGGGACTGGGTCGGTCCGCAATGGGGCGCCTATACCGGGGACGATGCGGGCACCAGCCTCGGCAAAGGCTGGCTCCAGTTCGTGCATCCCGACGACCGGCCGGCGACGGTGCGGGCCTGGGAGTCGGCCGGCATCCTCGGCGCCCTGGAAGTCGAGCACAGGCTGCGACGCAGCGATGGCGCCTATCGCTGGTATCAGACCCGCGCCGCCTGCCTGCCCGACGACGATCCGGCGGCGCCGGATCGAAGCTGGGTCGGGACCTCGACCGATGTCGACGTCGTCCGTCGCACCCAGGACCGCATCCAGTTCCTCGCCTACCACGACGTCCTGACCGGCGCCGCCAACCGCGCCCTGCTGGAGAAGGTGCTGCACCAGACGGTCGATGCCGCGACCCTCGGCGCCGGCTGGTGCAACGTCCTGTTCGTCGATCTCGACCGGTTCAAGGCGGTGAACGACCGCCTGGGTCATGGCGGCGGCGACGATCTGCTGCGGCTGTTCGCGGAGCGTCTGAGGGGCTGCCTGCGTGACGGCGACCTGCTCGCCCGCACCGGCGGCGACGAGTTCGTCGTGCTGCAGCGGGCCGGACCGCCGGAGGAGCCGACCCAGCTCGCCGAACGGCTGCGTCGCGCGCTGGCGCAGGGTTTCACCGTGCAGGGCGCCGCGCTCCGCGTCACCGCCAGCATCGGCATCGCCGGCCTCGCTTTGGGCGAGACGGGCGCGGCGGAGACCTTGCTGCTCCAGGCCGATCTCGCCGTCTATCGCGCCAAGGCGGCCGGCGGCGACTGCGCGCGCTTCTATGAATCCTGGATGGAGGCGATGCTGCGCGCGCACCGCACCCTGGAATGCGACCTGCGACGGGCGATCGCCAACCACGAGCTGGACGCGCACTACCAGCCGATCATCGATATCGCCACCGGGCAGGTCATCGGTTTCGAGGCGCTGGCCCGCTGGCGGCATCCGCAGCGTGGCCTGCTGCTGGCGGCGAGCTTCCTCCCGCTCGCCGAGGAGGCCAGGCTGATGCCGGCGATCGGCGCCACGGTGCTCGATCTGGCCTGCTCCGCCGCCGCGCTCTGGGACCGGCGGCTGGGGGTGACGGTCAACGTGTCGGCGTCGGAGTTCGCCGACGGCGATCTGCTGCGGACGGTGAGCGACGCGCTGGCGACCGCCGGCCTGTCGCCGGAGCGGCTGGAACTGGACGTCACCGAGGCGCTGCTCACCGTCGACGACCACCACGCGATCGCGACCCTGCATGACATCCGTGCGCTCGGCGTCAGGATCGCGCTGGACAATTTCGGCGCCGGCACCGCCAGCCTGGCGGCGCTATGCCGGTTTCCGTTCGACGCGGTCAGGGTCGACGGGTCGCTGGTGCGCGGAATGCAGGCGGATCCGGCCTGCTACGCGATGGTCAAGAGCGTGGTCGCGCTGGCGGTGAGTCTCGACCTGCAGGTCACCGCGGCGGGCGTCGAGACCGCGACCGAGCTGGCGGTGCTGCAATCGATCGGCTGCCGACAGGCGCAGGGTTTCCTGTTCGGCAGGCCGGTCGCCGAGAGCGAATCGCTGCTGGTCAGCCTCTGACCGGACACGATCAGCCGCGACGACCCTGCACGCGATGCGATCGGCCTGCGCGCACCCTGCCGGACTTACGCCACGCGCCGGGCGAGGCTGAACGCATCCGCGGCCAGCCGCAGCGGGCGGGTCTCCGCGTCGGAGCGCGCCGCGCGGATCAGCGACGCGAAATGCGCGTAGAGGCGCGGATATTCCGCGTCCGCTTCCTCGACCAGGGTGGCGCCGTCGAGCCTGAGCGCCGCCCCGCCGCGCGACAGCGACAGCGCGCCGCCATCGTCCAGCGTCCAGTCGATCGACCAGGTCTCCTCGCCGCGATGGTCCCAGTCGAAATCGGCGGTGAAACCGGTCTCTCGCGTCGGCGTGGCGAGGTCGAGCATCGCCGCCACCGGCGTGTGTTCGCCGGGCCGGATCCGGAACCGCGCACCGCGCACGAACAGCGGCTCGGGCAGGCAGGCGACCGCGATCGACAACGCGTTCACCCCTGGATCGAACACCCCCATGCCGCCCGGCTGCCAGAACCAGTCCACGCCGGGGTGGAATTTGTGCACGTCCTCGCGCCAGACGATGCGCATCGCGCCGGCGCCGCGCGCGGCGAGGAGGCGTCGCGCCGGGGCCACCGCGCCGGCGAACATCGAATGCCAGGCGGCGAACAGGCTCAGCCCGGCGCCGCGCGCCAGCGCCGCCAGATCGTCGATCTCGGCGACGGTCTGCGCCGGCGGCTTTTCCAGCAGCACGTGCAGTCCGGCCGCCAGCGCGGTCCGCGCCAGACGGTAGCGGACCTGCGGCGGGGTGCAGAACGCCACCGCGTCGATCCCGCCGGCGGCGATCATCGCCGCGAGCGACCGGTGCGGCGTCACCCCGTCCGGCACCGCGGACGGCGCCGGATCGCAGACCGCGACCAGGCGGAAATCCGGCGAACCGGCGAGCGCCGGCAGATGCTGCACCCGCGCGATCTGTCCCAGGCCGACCAGACCCACCCGGATCGGCTCGCTCACGCGATGCTGCCGGTCGCGGCCTTCCAGGCCTCGGCGTAGGCGGCCGCCCGCCTGCCGACCTCCGCCGGATCGCGGCCGGGAGCATACAGGCCGGATCCGAGACCGAAGCCGGCGGCGCCGGCGGCGACGAAGCGCGCCACGGTCTCCGGCTGGATGCCGCCGACCGGCAGGAAGCGGGTGCCGCGCGGAAACACCGCCCGCATCGCCCGCAGCACGTCCGGCCCGACCAGCTCGGCGGGGAACAGCTTCAGCGCGTCGGCGCCGGCGGCCAGGGCGGCGAAGCCCTCGGTGGGCGTGGCGATGCCGGGGGTGCAGACCAGCCCGGCCGCCTTGGCGGCGCGGATCACCGCCACGTCGGCATGCGGCATCACGATCAGCCTGCCGCCCGCCTGCCGCACCTGCCCGACCGCCTCGGCGCTCAGCACGGTGCCGGCGCCGATCAGGCAGGTCTCGCCGAACCGCTCCGACAGCAGGCGGATGCTCTCGAACGGCTCCGGCGAGTTCAGCGGCACCTCGATGATGCGCATGCCGGACGCGATCAGCGCCTCGGCGACCGGGATCGCCTCAGCGGGCGCCAGGCCGCGCAAGATCGCGACATAGGGGGATTGCGCGAGCGCGTCTGTCAGCACGGCGGCGTGTCTCCTGGACGGGGGGCGAGCAGGCCTGCGGAGAGCGCGATCCGATACAGTCCCCGCACCGCGGCTTCCTGCAGGATGGCCGGCACCAGCCGGCCGAGGGTGGCGAAGGCGAGGGCGTAGCGTCTCGTCAGCGCCGGCGCGCCGATCAGCACGACGCGGCCGGACGGGTGCAGCGGCAGCGCGCTGCACAGCTCCTCGCCGATCAGCAATCCGGACAGGTAGTCCGGCGCCAGGGTCTCCGGGAGCTGGCCGGTCAGCGTCAGGGCGCGCGTCGAGAACAGCCGCCTGGCGAGGCCGTCGGCGGCGGCGGCCCGCACCCCGTCGCGGAACGCGTCGTCGCCCGCTTCGGTCTCCGCCGGTTCCCGACGGTCCACGGCAGTCAGGATCGAGTGCCGGGTCAACACCGCGAACAGCTCGCCGGTCATGTAGGTCGAGAAACCGGTCAGCACCCGGTTCGCGCTCCTGACCCATTTCGAATGCGTGCCCGGCATCACCAGCACGATCTCGCCGTCCGCATCGGCCAGCGCCTCGAGCGCGCCGAACGCCTCGGTCTCCTCGCCGCGCATCACGTCCGGTCCGGCCGGATCGAGCAGGCCAGGCACCAGATGCAGCACACCGGCCCCGGGAATCGCCACCTGGTCGAGGGCGCCGGCCAGGCTGGCGGGATCGCAGGGCAATGCGAGATACGGGACCTGCTTCCAGCCGGCGCGGCTGCCGACCATGCCGCAGGCGATCGCCGGCAGTGCGCCGACCGGCCAGCCGTCGGTGATCGAGGCGAACGCGGCGGGATAGCCGCCGTCCGGCAGCGACAGAATGCCCCAGGGCCTGCTGCGCTGCTCCAGCACGGCGCCGTCAGGCCCGACCAGGAAGGCGCGCAGTGCGCTGGTGCCCCAATCGAGCGCCACGAGCGCTGGTTTATTGTCCGACAAAAGAAATCCTCCCGCCGCGTTATGCGCATCGCGCGCCCGCCTGGCAAGATCGCCGGACGGGTTCGGCGGTCCTGCTACCGGACCTTGGTGAGACGTGCGCTCTGCCCGGTCAGCGAGGTCTGCATGTCCTCGAACGCATGGCCGACCAGCAGCGCCATCGCCTGCCGGGCGGAGTCGGCATCACGGAGGCGGATCGCCTCGAATACGGCGCGATGTTCCGGCAACGGATCGCGCGGCGGCCGTTGCGCCCGGTGCTTGAACAAGGTGGTCCACCAGATCGCCGCCGCGACGCTGCTGGACAAAGCCGCGATCAGCTCGTTGCCGGTCGCCGACAGGATCGCCTGGTGGAAGGCGCGGTCGGCGGCGCGGCCTTCCTCGCTCGAGAGCTGCAGCCTGGCCATGGTGCCGAGCGCGTCGCCCATCGCCTCCAGGTCGGAGCGGGTATGGCTGGTGGCCGCCAGCGCCGCGGCGTGCGGCTCGACCATCTGCCGGATGCCGAACAGGTCGCGCACGAACCCCTCGCTGGGCTTGGTCTCCAGGAACCAGCCGATCACCTCCGGGTCGAGGATGTGCCAGCGCGCGCGCGGGCTGACCCGGGTGCCGGTCTTGGTGCGGCTCTCGACCATGCCCTTGGCGGCGAGGATACGCACCGCCTCGCGATAGGCGGTGCGCGAGACCGCGAACTGCTCCGCCGCCTCGATCTCGCCGGACAGCATGTCGCCGGGTTTCAGGTCCTCGGCGGCGATCCGGATGCCGATGCCGCGCGCGATGCTGTCATGCAGCCGTCGCCCCGGCTGATGGCCCGGCATCGCGCCGCCGGCGACCGGATCGCCGGCCGGACGCAGCGCTTTACGCTTGCCGGCGACAGAAGCCTTGGCCGCAGGTCCGGTGTCCGCCGGTTCCCCGGACGTCTGGTGCTCGACCCGATCCGTCACCTGGCACGCTCCCCACAGGCCGGCCTCGCTGGCTGGCTTTGCGCCTTGCGACGCATCATCGGCGCAAAGCCGGTTCCATGCCACTGTGTCACCTGACGGTCCCTTGCCACAGGGTCCATCCGGCATAATTTTGTCCGAGTTAACGAAGGAAATCATCATGGGCGAACAGACCAGCGCCGGCTTCCGGGCGATCGACCCGCGCACCGGCCGGCCGATCGGGCCGGAACTGGCCATCGACGACGCAACCAGCGTCGCCGCGGCGGCGGCGCGCGCGGAGCAGGCGTTCGACGCCTATCGTGCGACCCCGCCGGAGACCCGGGCCCGCTTCCTCGAAGCCATCGCCGACGCGCTGGAGTCGCGGCGTGGCGAGATCGTGGCGGCGGCGGTCGCCGAGTCCGGCCTGCCGGAGGCGCGCATCGGCGGCGAACTCGGACGCACCACCGGCCAGATGCGCCTGTTCGCGGCCACGCTGCGACGCGGCGACTGGCTCGGCGTCCGTCTCGACCCGGCTCTCCCCGAGCGCACGCCGCTGCCGCGCCCGGATCTGCGCCTGCGCCGCATCCCGGTCGGCCCGGTGGCGGTGTTCGGCGCCAGCAACTTCCCGCTCGCCTTCTCGGTCGCCGGCGGCGACACCGCATCGGCGCTGGCGGCGGGCTGTCCGGTGGTGGTGCGCGGCCATCCGGCGCACCCCTACACCAGCGCGCTCGCCGGTGCGGCGATCGCCGAAGCGGTGCGAGCGTGCGGCCTGCCTGAGGGCGTGTTCTCGCTGGTTTCCGGCCCCGGGATCGCCCTCGGACAGTCGCTGGTGCGCGATCCGCGCATCATGGCGGTCGGCTTCACCGGCTCGCGGGCCGGCGGGCTCGCCATCGCCAGGAGCGCCGCCGAAAGGCCGGTGCCGATCCCGGTGTTCGCGGAGATGAGCAGCATCAATCCGGTGTTCCTGTGCCCGGATGCGCTGGAGTCCAAGGCCGAGGCGCTGGCCGACGGCTTCGCCGCGTCGCTGACCCTGGGGGCCGGGCAGTTCTGCACCAACCCCGGCCTGGTGGTCGCGGTGCGCGGCCCGGCGCTCGACCGGTTCGTCGCCCAGGCCGGCAAGGCGCTGGCCGCCTCTCCCTCCGCCACCATGCTGACCCCCGGCATCCATGCCGCCTACGCGCGCGGGGTCGAGGCGCGCGGACAGGTCGAGGGCGTCGCGCAGGTCGCGGCCGGTCTGGTCGGCGAAGGCGAGAACCAGTGTCGCGCCGCCCTGTTCGTCACCGATGCCGGCCGCTTCATGGCCGAGCCGTCGCTGTCGGACGAGCTGTTCGGCTCCAGCGGGCTTGTGGTCGCGTGCGCCGACGAGGCCGAGTTGCTGTCGCTCGCCCGTGCCCTGGAGGGCCAGCTCACCGCGACGCTGCACCTCGCCGAGGCGGATCACGGCGTCGCCGCGCGGCTGCTGCCGATCCTGGAACGGCGCTGCGGCCGCATCCTGTGCAACGGCTGGCCGACCGGGGTCGAGGTCAGCAACGCGATGGTGCATGGCGGACCGTTCCCGTCGACCAGCGACAGCCGGACCAGCTCGGTCGGTTCGCTGGCGATCGATCGGTTCCTCAGGCCGGTCTGCTACCAGAACCTCCCGGCGGCGCTGCTGCCGCCGGAGCTGTCCGACGACAACCCGTACCGACTGCCGCGTCTGGTCGACGGGAGGATCGAGACCGCCTGACGCCGGCCCGCCGCGACGCCTGCGGCGCACGGGGAGCCGGCGGTCAGGGTGCGCGCTGCGGCAGCGTCGATGACGGGACCGCGCGGCCGAAACGCTCCAGCTCCCGCTGCAGCCGGCGCGCCAGGGCCGGCCCGTCGCTGGCCAGCGTGGCACTGTCGATGCCGCGCGCTTCCCCGCTCGCCTCGTGCAGCGCGCGCGCGCCGACATTGGCGGCGATGCTGCGCAGGGCATGCAGTTGGTCGCGAAACGCGGGCATGTCGGCATCGCCGGCGGCCTGCGACAGGCGCGCGATCAGCGTCGCGGCATCCGCCTGGAAGCCGGCCAGCAGCTCGGCCACGAAGGCCGCGCCGCCGAGACGCAGCAACGCGTCGGTGACCTGTCGGTCGAGCGGCGGCAGCGCCGCGCGGAAGCGCGGATGGTCGGCCAGCCTGGCGAGCGCGGGGGGTTCGACGGCCGTCTCCCGCGCCGGCCGCGCCGTCTCGCGCCGCATGCCTGGCACCATCGCCTCGATCTGCGCGACCAGGCGATCCGGTTCGATCGGTTTGCCGAGGCACAGATCCATGCCCGCTTCCAGACAGCGGGCGCGCATCGTCTCGGTCGGATCGGCGGTCAGCGCCACGATCGGCAGGCGATCGGGGCCGGTCTCCGAGAGCCGATGCAGCCGCGCGGCATCGAGCCCGTTCAGCACCGGCATGTTCACGTCCATCAGCACCAGGTCGAAGCCGCCCGGCGCCAGCGCCTCGAGCGCCTGATCGCCGTCGCAGACCAGGGTGGCGCGATGCCCGGCCCGTTCCAGCACCTTGGCCAATACCTGCCGGTTGATGGCGTTGTCGTCCGCGACCAGGATCTCGAGGGCGCGCAGAGGCGGCCGCCTCGCCTCCTCGGCCGGCGGCCGCTCCGTGGTCCGATGCAGGGTGGCGGCGCGGCCGATCGCCCGCGCCAGCGCTCCGTCCGGCAGATCCTGCGGCACGCCGGCATCGACGAAGCCGGCCACCGCGTCGCGCGTCGCCGCAGCGTCGGTGTCGGCGCCTGGTCCGGCGATCAGCACGCAGCCGAGGTCGCGGGTCGGATCGAGCCGGGTCAGCGCCTCGGCATCCGCCGCCAGGGCGGCCGGATGGTCGCGCTGCAGGACGACGATCCTGGCCGGCCGGCTGGCCGTGGCGCCCCGGACCGCCTCTTCGATGACGGAGGCGAACGAGACCGGGCCGAGCGATGCGGCCTGCGCCGCCGCCCGCCGGCGCGTGTCGGGATCGTCGACCAGCAGCACGCAGCCGGCCGCCTTGTCCTCGATCATCGCCGCGACCGGCGCGCAGCGCGGCGTGTCGAGGGTGAACCAGAACCGGCTGCCCTGGCCGGGGGTGCTCTCGACGTCGATCTCGCCGCCCATCAGCAGCACCAGGCGACGGCAGATCGCCAGACCCAGCCCGGTGCCGCCGAACCGGTCGATGATGCTGCCGTCCGCCTGGGCGAAGCTCTCGAAGATCAGCCGGCGCGCGGCGGGCTTGATGCCGATCCCGGTATCCGTCACCGAGACCGACACTCCGACCCTGCCTTCGGCTGCCGCGCGCGGTTCGATCCGGATCGTCACCGTGCCGGCCTCGGTGAACTTCACCGCGTTGCCGACCAGATTGATCAGGATCTCGTGCAGGTGCCGGCGATCGGCGAACAGCGTTTCCGGCACGTCCGGCGCGAGATGGACGCCGAGCCGGAGGCCCTTGCTCCTGGCCTGCGGCTTCAGCAGGGTGGTGACGTCGGCCAGCAGCGGCGTCAGCGCGAACGCGACCGGCTCGACCGGCATGCGTCCGGCATCCAGACGCGAAAAATCCAGCACCGCGCTGATCAGGTCGAGCAGGCGGCGCGTGCCGCTGTCCAGCGACGCGGCGAGCGCGCGCTGCTCGCCATCGAGCGCCGTGTCGCCGAGCAGCGCGACGCTGGCGACGATCGCGTTCAGCGGCGTGCGGAACTCGTGGCTGACGCTGGCGAGGAACATGCTCTTGGCCCGGCTCGCCTCCTCGGCATGACGCGTCGCGCGCGAGAGCTTCCTGATCAGCACGCCGGCATAGGGGGGCAGGATCGCCAGGGCCGCCAGCAGCCCCAGGCTGGTCGCTGGAACCGATTGCCAGAACACGCTGGTGCAGAGGACGCCGACGAATCCGGCGATGGCGCAGAGCGTCGCGGCCAGCAGATAGCGCATGCCGAACCGGAAGCCGTTGCCGAAGATCGCCCACAGATACAGCGGATAGAACAGGCCGGCGGCCTCGCCGCCGACCGACAGTGCGATCGAGATGGCCATCATGTCGGCGACGATGGCGATCGACCGTCGCGCGACCGAGCGCCGCCTGCGGATCAGGACGTCGAGCACGATCGCGCAGGCCAGCGCGAGATAGACGGAAGCGGCGAGACCGATCGTCCGACCCGGCAGTCGATGCGCCAGCACGAAGACGGCGCCGGCGGTGCCGAACAGCAGACGGTTGAAGGCCATCTCGTGCTCGTTGTCCGGCACCAGGGCCAGCAGGGCGCGGAGCCGTCTCATGCGCGCTGCGCCGGATCGGTGTCGTGCCGCTCCAGCAGGGCCGCCAGCGTCATCGGATGGCCGATATAGTAGCCCTGGATGTGGTCGCAGCCCTCCGCGGCGAGGTGGGTCAACTGTTCGACGGTCTCGACTCCTTCGGCGACCACGCCCATGCGCAAGCCGTGCGCCAGGCCGATGATGCTGCGGACGATCGTCGCATCGCTGTCGTTGCTCAGCATCGTGCGGACGAACGACTGGTCGATCTTGAGACGGTCGGCCGGGAACGTCTTGACGTGTCCGAGGAAGGAGTAGCCGATCCCGAAATCGTCGATCGCGATCTGCACGCCGGTCTCGCGCAGCGCCCGCAGCCCGGTGGCGGTCTCCGCCAGATCGTCCACCAGGTCGCGTTCGGTGAGTTCGATTTCCAGCAGCGACGGATCGAGTCCGGTGCGGTCGAGCGCCGTCCTGATGGTGTCCTGTACCCGCGCGGTGGCGATCCTGAGCGGCGAGATGTTGACGCCCACCCGCACGCCGCCGAGGCCCTGGCGCTGCCATCGCGCCGCATCCCGGCAGGCGCGATGCAGCACCCAGTCGTCGATCTCGACGATCGTCCCGTCCTCCTCGGCGAAGGGGAGGAATTCGCCCGGCAGTACCAGGCCGCGGCTCGGATGATTCCAGCGCAGCAGCGCCTCGACGCCCTGCACCTGCCCGGTGCGCAGGTTCAGTTGCGGCTGATAGAACAGCGCCAGCGCGTCGGTGCTCAGCGCGTGCCGCAACTCGCGTTTCAGGCGCAGCGCCTGGCCGATCCGCTCGTTCATGTCGGGCACGAAGAAGCGGTAGCTCTCCCTTCCCTCGCTCTTGGCCTGATACATCGCCATGTCGGCGTTGCGCAGCATCTGTGCCGGATCGATGCCGTCCGCGGGCGCCAGGGTGATGCCGATGCTGCCGCTGACGGAGATCTCCTGCCCGTCCATGGCGATCGGCCGGCCGATCCGTTCGATGATCCGCCCGGCAAGCCGCGACGCCTCCGTGCGGTCGGTGAGCGGCGCCTGCAGCACGGCGAACTCGTCGCCGCCGATCCTGGCGACCATGTCCAGCGGGCCGACGCAGCTTCGCAGATGGTCGGCCACGGTGCGCAGCACGGTGTCGCCGCGGTGATGGCCGAACTGGTCGTTGACCGCCTTGAACCGGTCCAGATCGAGAAAATGCAGCGCCACCATCGGTCCGTTGCGGCCGGCACGGCCGAGCAGGGCGCCAAGCCGCTCCTGCAGCATCTGACGGTTCGGCAGATCGGTCAGCCCGTCATGGCTGGCGACGTGCCGCAGATGCCGTTCCGCGTCCTTCCGGCTGGTGATGTCCAGCGACGTGGTGAGGACACTGCCGATCGCACCGCCGCTGTCGCGCAGCGGAGACTTGGTGGTGAGCAGGACCCGTCTCTGCCCCGACCGGTCCACGATTTCCTGTTCGAACGAGGGAATCGGTTTGCCGCTGCGGAACACGAGCTGGTCGAGCGACAGGCTGCGCCGCTCGTAGGCCGGTCCGAAGGCGGGATCCGAGCTGGTGCCGGCGCCGTGGCCGATCTCGGCCTGCATGGCGTTGACGAACACGACCCGACCGGAGGCGTCCGCGGCGCTGATGAAGGCGGGCACGGTGTCGATCACCTGTGCCAGCGCCTCCGCGTTGTCGCGCACCAGCTTCTCGCGCGAGAGCAGGCTGATCTCGAGTTCGCGTTCGAGATCCCGCGCCCGGGCCTGGATGAAGCGATGCTGGTCGTGCATGCGCAGCAGGTTGCGGCCACGGGTGATGAATTCCGCATGGTCCACCGGGCTCTGCAGGAAATCGGTGGCGCCGGCCTGCAGCGCCAGCAGCCGATAGGAGCGGTCGTCGTAGGCGGTGATCACCACCACCGGAACGTCCCGGCCGTTCGGCAGGGCGCGCAGCCGGGCGGTGAAGGCGGCGCCGTCGAGATCGGGCATCTTGTAGTCGGTGATCACCAGATCGGCGTCGTGCCCGGCGAGCCAGTGCAGCGCCGCCAGGGGATTGTCGAACGACGCGACCTCGATCCGGTCCGCCAGCGAGCGGGCAAGCTTCGCGTAGATGTTCCGATTGGTCGCGCGGTCGTCGAGAATGGCGATCAGGGGCATGGTGGACAGGCGATCCCGAAGCGTCGCAAAGCGGCGGGCGGAGCGGAGGGCGGGCAGGGGCGGGACGGGCGAGCGCCGACGCCACGGCCGGTTCGGCTGCGCCACCCTATGCCGTCCCCAGTCTCCGCCGCTAAATGATTCGCCCCGGGCCCTGCTCCTGACGGCCTGTTTTCAAGCATGTTCATATTTTGTTCTTGATCGGTCGGATAAACTGGTAAAGGATCGACTTGCGGTTCGGCCCGGCGTCCGAGGAGGCAGGTCGAGCCCGCAGCCGGGACGGCACGAGGCTGCTCCTGTCGGCGAGCGGCTCGGGAGGGTGTGTGATGGGCGAACAGGCAGGCCGCATCGTTCCGATCCGCCACGGCCGCGGCGTCTCGACCAACGTCGCCAACCGCTTCGAGTCGCTGATCGCGGCGCCGTTCGACGATGGCTGGTCCAGCATCGAAGAGGAGCAGGCCGCGCCGCCGAAGGTGGCGACCACGCTGACCCCGGATCGCAGCCGCAGCGCCCTGTCGCGCAACGACAGCCCGGATCTGGGCTTCGACCGCGCGATCAATCCCTATCGCGGTTGCGAACATGGCTGCGTCTATTGCTACGCCCGTCCGAGCCACGCCTATCTCGGCTATTCGCCGGGGCTGGATTTCGAGACCAGGCTGACCTTCAAGCCGGACATCGCCGCGCTGCTGGAGCGCGAGCTGCGCCGGCCCGGCTATGTGCCGCGGCCGGTGGCGCTCGGCTCCAACACCGATCCGTATCAGCCGATCGACCGCACCCTGGCCCTGACCCGTCAGGTGCTGGAGGTGCTGGAGCGGTTCGGCCATCCGGTCAGCATCGTCACCAAGTCCGCGGGCGTGCTGCGCGACGTCGATATCCTGCGCCGCCTGGCCGACCGCGGCCTGGTGCGGGTTTGGCTGTCGGTGACGACGCTCGATCCGGTGCTGGCGCGCAGGATGGAGCCGCGCGCCGCCGCGCCGGAGCGCAGGCTGCAGGCGATCGGGCAGCTCGCGAGCGCCGGCATTCCCACCGGGGTGCTGGCGGCGCCGATGATCCCGGGACTCAACGATGCCGAGCTGGAACGCATCCTCGACGCTGCCGCGCGCGCCGGCGCCCTGGATGCCGGCTATACCCTGCTGCGTCTGCCGCTGGAGCTGCGCAGCATGTTCGAGACCTGGTTGCATCAGCATTATCCCCAACGCGCCGCGCACGTCCTCGCCCTGATACGACAGACTCGTGAAGGAAGGCTGAACGACAGCCGGTTCGGACATCGTTTCACCGGACAGGGCGTGCAGGCCGACCTGCTGGCGCAGCGCTTCGCCCTGTCCTCGCGCAAGCTCGGTCTCGATCGTCGCATGCCGCTGCAGACGGCGCATTTTTCGGTGCCGTTCGACCCGTCGGCAGCCAGGGGACGGCGTGCCGGAAGCGGCCAGGACCGCCAGATGGCGCTGTTTTGACGTCCGATCTGCGTGGCCGCACCCTGCTCTGCGACGCGTTCCACGCGCCGACGGCCGGTTCGGCGTGCCGGCTTCGCGACGCGCTGATCGATGTCGGCCGGGACGGTGTCATCGCCGCGGTGCGCCTGCCCGGCGAGCTGGGATACGACGACGCCCGCGCCGCCGCCGATCGCGCCGGCACGCTGCTGCGTCTCGACGGCTATCTGCTGCCCGGCCTGGTCGATCTGCACGTGCATGCGCCGCAGTTTCGCCAGCTCGGCCAGGCGCTCGACCTGCCGCTGCAGGACTGGCTGCAGCGCTACACCTTTCCGCTCGAGGCGCGCTACGCCGACCTCGATTTCGCGCACCGGACCTACGCCGCCCTGGTCGGCGACCTGCTGGCCGGCGGCACCACCACGGCGGTCTATTTCGCCACCCTGCACGGTCCGGCGACCCTGCATCTGGCGGAACTCTGCCTCGCAAGCGGGCAGCGGGCGATGGTCGGCCGGGTGGCGATGGATCTGCCGGAGCTCTGTCCGGATTTCTACCGCGACCAGGATGCGATGGCCGCGCTCGACGGAACGCGCGCGCTGATCGCGCGGATCCGGGCGCTTCCCGGCAATGACGGGCTGGTGCAGCCGATCGTCACCCCGCGCTTCGTCCCCGCCTGCACCGACGCGCTGCTGGACGGGCTGGGCGTGCTGGTGCGCGAGCAGGGCTGCGCGGTGCAGACCCATTGCTCGGAAAGCGACTGGGCGCACGACCATGTGCGCGACCGGTTCGGCCGCACCGACGCCGCGGTCCTCGACGAGTTTGGCCTGCTGACCCGCCGCACCGTGCTGGCGCACGGCAACGCGCTCACCGTGGAGGACATGGACCGCATCGCCCGGCGCGGTTCCGGCATCGCGCATTGTGCGTTGTCGAACGCCTATTTCGCCGGCTCGGTGTTTCCGCTCCGGGCGGCCCTGGCGCGCGGCGTCCGGGTCGGGCTCGGCACCGACATCTCCGGCGGTCCGAGCGCGTCGCTGTTCGACGCCGCCCGCATGGCCGTCGCCGCGTCGCGCATGCTGGAGAGCGGTGTCGATCCCGACCTGCCGCCGGAGCGCCGCGGTCGCGGGGATTCGCGGATCGACATCGCCACCGCCTTCCATCTCGCCACCGCCGGCGGTGCCGCCGTGCTCGATCTCGCGGTCGGCTCGTTCGCCGCCGGCATGGCGTTCGACGCGATCCGGATCGATCCGGACGCGCCTGGCGGCACCCTGCGGATCTGGGGCTCCGAGAGCGATGCCGACCTGCTGGCGACGCTGCTCTACGGCACGTCGCGCGCCAACATCGCCGCGGTCTGGACCGGCGGCAGGGTGGCCGGCGCAGCGAGGCTCTCATCAGCCTGGCCCTGATCAGCGTGGCCCTGATCAGCGTAGCCCTGATCAGCCGGCCTTTTCGGCCAGCCTGACCGGCAGCAGGAGATTCAGCAGGATCGCCGACGCCGCCCCGACCGCGGTCGCCGAACCGGCCAGTTCGCGCAGCGGCAATGCCCAGCCGGCCAGCAGCGGAGGCGGCAGCAGCGCCGCGCCGAGCCCCAGCAGCACCGGCAGCCCGCCGACCATCGTGGTGCGCTCGTCGAATCCCGCCGCCGCCAGGATCCGCAGCCCGCTCATCAGGATCACCACGCACAGCACCCCGAACAGGCCGCCGATCACCGGCGCCGGCACGCAGGCGATGAACGCCGCCAGCTTGCCGCACAGCCCGAACGCCACCAGGAACAGGGAAGCGACCAGGAACACCGAGCGGCTGGCGACCCCGGTCAGGGCGATGATGCCGCCATTGGCCGAGTATCCGGTCACCGGCGGGCTGCCCAGCAGCGCCGACACCAGGCAGCCCAGCCCCTCGCCGAACGCGCCGCGATCCGCCTGCGCATCGCCGAACCGCTGGCCGGTGATCGCCGCCACCACCAGCCAGGTCCCGGTGGTTTCCGCCAGCACCACCGCATAGACCAGCAGCATGGTCAGGATCGCGCTGACGGAGACATGCAGCGGCAGATCCAGCCCGGCCAGCCTCGGCCGCAGCAGCCAGGGCGCCGCCGCCACCGTCGACAGATCGAGCCGCCCCATTCCCCAGGCCAGCAGGCTGCCGCCGAGCAGCGCCACCAGCACCGACCCGGTCCGGAGCAGCCGCCCGGTTTGCCCCAGCGCCGCGCCGCCCAGGCTCGCCGCCACCACCAGCCCGCCCGAGGCCAGCGCCAGCAGCAGATTGCCCGAGAGCCGGTCCGGCGGCCCGGACAGCACGTCCGCCTGGATCGCCACCGGCATCAGCGTGATGCCCACCACCACGATCACGGCGCCGCCGACCAGCGGCGGCACCAGCCGTCTCATCACCCGATGGAACAGCCGCAGCGGCCAGCCCACCAGCGTCAGCAGCAGCGCGCCCGGGATCAGCGCCGTGACCGCGGTGCCGAGCCCGTCCATCCCGCCGCCGGAGGCGGCCGCGATCGCGATCATCGCCCCGATCGGCACGTAGGACGGCCCCTGCATCAACGGCAGTTTCAGACAAAGCTGCGACTGGATCAGGCTGGCCAGCCCGGCCGCGATCAGCCCCGCCGCGATCAGCCCGGCCAGGGCCGGCGCCGGCAGGCCGAGAGCGCTGCCGATCAGGAACGGGACGATATACACATCCATCGACAGCGCGTGCTGCAGCCCGAGCGGCAGCGCCTGCCACGGCGGAATCCGGTCGTCCGGACCATGCAGCAGCGTCATGCGAAAAGGCGGCGCCTAGCCGACACCGCACGCCCCGCACGCATCGCCGGTTTCCACCTGAAAGGTCGCGTGGCCGATCCTGAACCGGATATGGAGGGTCCGCGACGCCTCGCGCAGCAGTGCGTCGTCGAGCGGCAGCCCGGGCCGCACCAGATGCGCGGTCAGCGCCGTCTCGGTGGTGCTCATCCCCCAGATATGCAGATGATGGATGTCCGACACGCCGGGCAGGCCGCGCAGATAGTGCTCCACCGCCGCCTGGTCGATGCCGCCCGGCACCGCATCCAGCGCCAGCGCCACCGACTGGCGCAGCAGCGACCAGGTGCCGATCACGATCACCAGCGACACCAGCAGGCTGACCGCGGGATCGATCCGTTCCCATCCCGTCATCAGGATTGCCAGCCCGGCCAGCACCACGGCGGCCGCGGTGGCCGCGTCCGACGCCATGTGCAGGAATGCCCCGCGCAGGTTGAGGTCGTCCTTGGCCCCGGACATGAACAGCAGCGCGGTGCCGCCATTCACCAGGATGCCGATCGCGGCCACCACCATCACGATCGTGCCGCCCACCGGCGCCGGATGCACCAGCCGCCAGATCGCCTCCCAGGCGATGCCGCCGGTCACCACCAGCAGCAGCACCGCATTGAACAGCGCCGACAGGATCGAGGACCGGCGCAGCCCGTAGGTGAAGCGTCCCGCCGGACGCTTGCGTCCCAGCCACGACGCCAGCCACGCCGCTCCCAGCCCCAGCACGTCGCCCAGATTGTGCCCGGCATCCGCCAGCAGCGCGAGCGACCCGGCGATCACCCCGTACGCCGCCTCGCCCGCGACATAGGCCAGGTTCAGGCTCATCCCGATCGCGAACGCCGCGCCGAAGCTGGCCGGGGCGTGCACGTGCCCGCCATGCCCATGCCCATGCCCGTGACCGTGACCGTGCGCATGCCCCGCATGCTCGTGCTCCGGATCGTGACGATGGTCGTGATCGTGCGCATGGTCGTGATGCAGATCGTGGTCGTGGCTGTGGCCGTGATCGCCGCCCATCGGGTCCGCCTTTTCCGTCCGCGCGCTTGCGCGCCCCCGATACCGGGGCGATATCGAGGCCCGCATCTTTGCCCTCTTTCGCCGGGTTGTTCCATGCCGCGCCGATCATGCTGCGCCTGACCGAACTGAAGCTGCCGCTGGACCATGCGCCGGACGCGGTGCTGCCGGCGATCGCCGCCCGGCTCGGCGTGCCGACGACGGACGTGCTGTCGCACACCCTGTTCCGCCGCGGCTACGACGCGCGCCGGCGCGGCGCGATCAGCCTGGTGCACACCTACGACGTCGAACTGCGCGACGAGGCCGCGGTGCTGTCCCGCTGCGCCGAGGACGGCCATGTGCAGCCGACGCCGGACATGGGCTACCGCTTCGTGGTCAGTGACGGCGCCGTCCGCGCCGGCGGTGCCGGCTACGTGCGTCCGGTGGTGATCGGCGCCGGCCCGTGCGGCCTGCTGGCCGGGCTGATCCTGGCGCAGATGGGCCTGCGTCCGCTGATCCTGGAGCGCGGCCGGACGGTGCGCGACCGCACCGTCGATACCTTCGCGCTATGGCGCAAGGCGCGGCTGAGCCCGGAGAGCAACGTCCAGTTCGGCGAGGGCGGCGCCGGCACCTTCTCCGACGGCAAGCTCTACAGCCAGGTCAGCGACCGGCATCATTACGGCCGCAAGCTGATGACCGAATTCGTCAAGGCCGGCGCGCCGGAGGAGATCCTCACCGTCTCCAAGCCGCATATCGGCACCTTCCGGCTGGTGACGATGGTCGAGAGCATGCGCGCCCAGATCGAGTCGCTGGGCGGCGAATACCGCTTCGACAGCCGCGTCACCGATTTCCTGATCGGCCGCGACGGCGACGGCCAGCGCCGCATCGAGGGCCTCGTGCTGGCCGGCGGCCAGACCATCGAGGCCAGGCAGGTGGTGCTGGCGATCGGCCACAGCGCCCGCGACACCTTCGTCGCCCTGCATGAAGCCGGCGTGTCGATGCAGGCCAAGCCGCTGTCGATCGGCGTGCGCATCGAGCATCCGCAATCGCTGATCGACCGCGCCCGGTTCGGCGACGATGCCGGACATCCCAGGCTGGGTGCCGCCGATTACAAACTGGTGCATCACGCCGCCAACAAGCGCGGCGTCTACAGCTTCTGCATGTGCCCGGGCGGCACCGTGGTCGCCGCCACCTCGGAGGAGGGCCGCGTCGTCACCAACGGCATGAGCCAGTATTCGCGCAACGAGCGCAACGCCAATGCCGGCATCGTGGTCGGCCTGACGCCGGAGGATTTCGCCCCGTACGGCGACGGCCCGCTGGCCGGCATGGCGTTCCAGCGCCATTTCGAGAGCCTGGCGTTCCAGGCCGGCGGCGGCGGCTATCGCGCGCCGGCGCAGCGCGTCGGCGACCTGCTGGCCGGCCGCGCCTCGACCTCGCTGGGCGACGTGCTGCCTTCCTACACCCCCGGCGTGACGCCGACCGACCTGGCGTCGTGCCTGCCGGACTACGCGATCGCGGCGATCCGCGAGGCGCTGCCGCGGTTCGGCCGGCAGATCCGGGGCTTCGACATGGACGACGCGGTGATGACCGGCGTCGAGACCCGCACCTCCTCGCCGGTCAGGATCACCCGCGGCGCCGACCTGCAGAGCCTGAACACGCGCGGCCTGTATCCGGCCGGCGAGGGCTGCGGCTACGCCGGCGGCATCCTGACCGCAGGGATCGACGGCATCAGGGTCGCGGAGGCGCTGGCGCTGGCGGGGTGAGGCGGGGCTGTGCTTTCGGTCCGTTGAATAAACGAGCGTGGCGCCTTCCGCGACGGTATGCTGACCTCGACCGCAACGATGTCTCGACCAGGAGACCGATCATGAGCGAAACCCATCGGATCACCGTCGATCCCGGCCGGTGCGGCGGTCGACCCTGCCTGCGCGGACTGCGTATCCGCGTCCGCGACGTGCTGGACCTGATGGCGGCCGGCGCCGATCGCGCGGAAATCCTGGCGGACTACCCGCTGCTGGAGGAGGGCGACATCACCGCCGTGCTCGAGTATGCGGCGCGGCAGAGCGACCATCCGGTGCTGCGCGTGGCCTGACGCGGCGCATGTCGCCGGTCTCGGGATGCGGGCGGCGCCCGACGCCGCGATCTGGGATCACGCCCTGGCGGTCCTGGTCTAAACCAGAATGCCCGACATGTGGCGGCGGGATCTGCTCGCCCTGAAGATGGGCGGCACGCGACCCGAAACCGCTGCGGCCGCGATCCTGTCAGCGCGCCTCGGCCAGCAGGCTCGGCCGCGCCCGGCTGTTCTCGTCCAGGTCGGTCAGGCTGATCGGATACTCGCCGGTGAAGCAGGCGTCGCAATAGAACGGCGTCGCCGTGTCGCGTCCTTCCGGCCGGCCGAGCGCGCGATACAGCCCGTCCAGCGAGATGAACGCCAGGCTGTCGGCGCCGATCAGCTGTGCCATCTCCTCGGTGTCGTGGTTGGCGGCCAGCAGCTTGCCGCGCTCCGGCGTGTCGATGCCGTAGAAGCAGGAATGGGTGGTCGGCGGCGAGGAGATGCGCATATGCACCTCGCTGGCGCCGGCGGCGCGCACCATCTCGACGATCTTGCGGCTGGTGGTGCCGCGCACGATCGAATCGTCCACCAGGATCACCCGCTTGCCGGCGATCATCGCTCGGTTGGCGGAATGCTTGAGCTTGACGCCGAGATTGCGGATCTGGTCGGTCGGCTCGATGAAGGTGCGGCCGACGTAATGGTTGCGGATGATGCCGAGCTCGAACGGAATCCCGCTGGCCACCGAATAGCCCATCGCCGACGGTACGCCGGAATCCGGCACCGGCACGATCACGTCCGCCTCGATCGGGTTCTCCCGCGCCAGCTCGACGCCGATCCGCTTGCGCGCCTCGTACACGCCATAGCCGTCCAGCACCGAATCCGGCCGGGCGAAATAGATGTATTCGAACACGCAGAACCGCGCCGGACGATCGCCGAACGGCCGGATCGAGCGCACCCCCTCGTCGTTGATGATGACGATCTCGCCGGGCTCGATGTCGCGCACGAACTCGGCGCCGACGATGTCGAGCGCGCAGGTCTCGCTGGCCAGCACCCAGGCCGGCTTCGCGTTCGGCTGTCCCTCCGGCTGGTCGATGCGCCCCAGGATCAGCGGCCGCACCCCCAGCGGATCGCGCACCCCGATCAGCGACTCCTGGCTCAGCACCACCAGCGAATAGGCGCCGACCACCTGCTTCAGCGCATCGGTCAGCCGGTCCACCACGTTGGAGTACAGGCTGATGGCGATGAGGTGGATGAACACCTCGCTGTCGGTGGTGGACTGGAAGATGCAGCCGCGCCGGACCAGCGCGCGGCGCAGGCTGGTGGCGTTGGTCAGGTTGCCGTTGTGCCCGACCGCCAGCCCGCCGAACTCGAACTCGGCGTAGAGCGGCTGCACGTTGCGCAGCAGCGTCGCCCCGGTGGTGGCGTAGCGATTGTGCCCGACCGCCGCGGTGCCGGGCAGGCCGGCCATGATGCGCGCATCGCTGAACACGTCGCCGACCAGCCCCAGCCCCTTGTGGGTGTGGAACCGTGCCTCCGGCCCGTCCACCGAGAAGGTGACGATGCCGGTCGCCTCCTGGCCGCGATGCTGCAGCGCATGCAGCCCGAGCGCGGTCATCGCGCCGGCATCCTGCGCGTTCCAGATGCCGAACACGCCGCATTCCTCGTGCGGCTTGTCGTCGTCGTAGGGGCCGGACGGGGCGCCGGACAGATCGGTCATGGCACTGAACTCCTGCCGCCGGCCCCCGGGAGGAGGCGCGCGGGTGCGAGGGCGTCGTCCGGCCCGGACAGGGCCGCGTCCGGACGATAGCGTTCCGGCAGCCGGACCGACACGAAGGCGGCGGCACTGCGGACGAAGGGCAGGCTGCGGCTGGCGGTGACCGATGCCGGCCATTCCGCGACCGGCCAGATCGCGGAGACTAGCATGGCGGCGATCACCAGGACCGCGGCTCCGCGCGCGAGGCCGAACACGAAACCGGCCAGCCGGTCGAGGCCATTCAGCACGGTGCCGCGCACCAGGCCGCCGATCGCGCCCGCCACCAGCAGGAACGCCACCAGCAGCACGGCGAACACCGCCAGGAACGCCACCGGGTCGGCGATCGACGCATCGCCGATCATCCGCCTCGCGAACGGCACCGCCTGCGGGCTCAGCCGGCTGGCCAGCACCGCCGCGCCGATCCAGGCCGCCAGCCCCAGCGCCTCGCGCACGAACCCCCGCGCCAGGCCGATCGCCGCCGACAGCGCCAGCAGGACGAGCACGGCGATGTCGGCCCAGCTCATGCGCTCGGTCCGGTCGGGAGGGTGCGGGCGGGCGGGGTATCGGACACGGTGCCGGCTATATCGCCTCGCACGCCGGGCCGCACCAGTCCTTTTGTGTCGCAGCAGGTCTGAGCCAGGCTCGGTCCGGTCCCGCCCGGTCCCGCCGTGCGGGATCAGGGCAGCTTGGTGCTGTCGACCCGCCAGGGCTTGAGCACGCGACGCTTCACGTTGCCCTGCGCCTGGTTGAGCTGCATCAGCAGGCTGCCGAGCTGCTCGCGCTTGTGCAGTTCGGTCCAGACCTCGCTCGGATCGAGCCCGGTCTCGGCCCAGAGCGCGAACAGGGTGGCCAGCAGGTCGGCGCTGCCCGGCACCAGCGCCGCCCGGTCCGCCAGCATCGCGTCGGAGACGCAGCGCATCGCCTGCAGTCCCAGGCGCTGCGACAGGCGCCTGACCCGGCGCGCGTCCGGAGGCGCGGGGAAGCCGTCCTCCGCGATGCCGGCACCGGAATCGTGCCGCCGCCGCTCCTCGGCGCGCCGCCACAGCGCCGCCAGAACGCGCACGACCAGGGCGGGATCGGTCGGATGGCGCATGCCGGTCCTCGGGCGTGGCGGATCAGACGGAGAAATACTTCGCCTGCGGATTGAACAGCACCAGCGCGCTGGTGGACTGCTCCGGATGCAGTTGCCAGCCGTCCGACAGGCTGATCCCGACCCGTTCCGCCTCCAGCAGCGCCAGCAGCGGCTCCTGGTCCTCCAGCCGCGGGCAGGCCGGATAGCCGAACGAGTAGCGCGAGCCGCGATAGCCCTGGGAGAGCATCTTCTCCATGTCGCGATCGTCCTCGCCGGCGAAGCCGAGCTCGGCGCGCATTCGCTTGTGCGAATATTCCGCCATCGCCTCGGCCATCTCCACCGACAGCCCGTGCAGGTAGAGATAGTCCTGGTAGCGGTTCGCCTCGAACCAGACCCGCGCCACGTCGGACGCCTTCTGCCCGACCGTCACCACCTGCAGCCCGACCACGTCGCGCGCCTGCGGCCCGTCCTCGATGTCGCGCACGAAATCGGCGATGCAGGCGCCGTCCTCGCGCGGCTGGCGCGGCAGGGCGAAGCGGGTGACCTCGGTGGTGCCGTCGGGCTCGAACAGGATCAGCGTGTTGCCGTGCCCGGCCGCCTTCCAGTAGCCGGTGATCGCCTGCGGCCGCAGGATCTCCTGCTCCGCGCACAGCGCCAGCATCCGCTTCATCACCGGACGCAGCTCCTGCTTCGACCAGGCCAGGAACTCGTCCAGCGACTTGCCCTGCTTCCGGAAGCCCCACTGGAATTGATACAGGCTGCGCTCGTTCAGGAACGGGATCACCGCGTTCGGCGACGCCTCGATCACCCGCGCGCCCCAGAAGGGCGGCTCCGGCACCGCGACGTCGCTTGTGATGCGACGACGCCTAGCCTGGGCGGCGGCGACGTCGACGGTGGCAAAGCCCCTGGTCTCGGCGATTTCCGGGGTCCGCTTGTTGGTCCGGCCCTTGCCCTTGCCCTTGCGGCGCGACTGGATCGCGCCCAGGTAGCCGTCCAGCTCCCCGGTGGCGATCTTGTCCATCAGCGTCAGCCCGTCGAACGCGTCGCGGGCATAGGCCACCCGGCCGCCGCCATAGGCGGCGACGCATTCCTCCTCGACATAGTTGCGGGTCAGCGCCGCCCCGCCGAGCAGCACCGGCAGATCGAGACCCTGGCGCGCCATCTCCTCCAGGTTCTCGCGCATCACCACCGTCGACTTGACCAGCAGTCCGGACATGCCGATCGCGTCCGCCTTGTGCGCGGCGGCGGCGGCGATCATGTCGGCCAGCGGCACCTTGATGCCCAGGTTCCAGACCCGGTAGCCGTTGTTGGTCAGGATGATGTCGACCAGGTTCTTGCCGATGTCGTGCACGTCGCCCTTCACCGTCGCCAGCACGATGGTGCCGCGGGTCTGGCCCTCGACCCGCTCCATGAACGGCTCCAGATAGGCCACCGCCGCCTTCATCGTCTCCGCCGACTGCAGCACGAACGGCAACTGCATCTTGCCCGAGCCGAACAGCTCGCCGACGATCTTCATGCCGTCGAGCAGGATGGTGTTGATGATCTCCAGCGGCGGCATCTTCTGCCGCGCCTCCTCCAGCTCCGCCTCCAGCCCCTTGCGGTCGCCATCGACGATCCGGTCGCGCAGCCGCCCCTCGACGGTCTCGGCGCGGGTCTTCTTGACCGCGTCGGCCGCCTTGCGGTCGGCGAACAGCTCCAGCAGCCGCTTCAGCGGATCGTAATCCTCGCGCCTGCGGTCGAAGATCAGGTCCTCTGCCACCTGCACCTCCTCCGGTGCGATCAGGTGCAGCGGCCGGATCTTGCTGACATGCACGATCGCCCCGGACATGCCGGCGCGCACGGCGTGATCGAGGAACACCGAGTTCAGCACCGCGCGCGCCGCCGGATTCAGGCCGAAGGAGATGTTCGACAGGCCCAGAATGATCTGCACGTCCGGGAAGCGGTCGCGGATCAGCTTGATGCCCTCGAGGGTCCACTGCCCGAGCTTGCGGTCGTCCTCGTTGCCGGTGGCCACGGTGAAGGTCAGCGGGTCGATCATCAGGTCCGATTGCGGCAGCCCGTGCTTGCCGCAGGCGAAGCCGATCAGCCGCTCGGCGATGCGCAGCTTGTCCTCCGGCGTCTTGGCCATGCCGACCTCGTCGATGGTCAGGGCGATGACCGCGGCGCCGAACTTTCGCGCCAGGAGCATGCGGTCCTGCGCGTGGCCTTCGCCATCCTCGAAATTGATCGAGTTGATGATCGGCTTGCCGCCATGCAGCTTCAGCGCGCTCTCGATCACCGGGGTCTCGGTGGAATCGATCACCAGCGGCGCGTTCACCGAGCTGGTGAAGCGGCGGATCACCTCGTCCATCTCCGCGGTCTCGTCGCGTCCGACGAAGGCGGTGCAGACATCGAGCGCGTTGGAGCCTTCGCCCGCCTGCTCGCGGCCGACCGCGACGCAGCCATCCCAGTCGGCGGCCTCCTGCAACTCGCGCCATTTCTTCGAGCCGTTGGCGTTGCAGCGCTCGCCGATCGAGAAATAGCTGTTCTCCTGGCGCAGCGGGGTCTGGGCGTAGAGGCTGGCGACCGACGGAATCCAGACCGGCTTGCGGGCCACCGGCGCCGGCCGCCGCCGGCTGCCGGCGCGGCCACGCAGCATGCCGTCCAGGGCCTGGATATGCGGGACCGAGGTGCCGCAGCAGCCGCCGACCAGGTTGAGCCCGTCCTCCTCGACGAAGCGCTCGATCCAGCTCGCCATCTCCTCGGCGCCGAGCGGATAGTGGGTCTTGCCGTCGACCAGCTCCGGAAGGCCGGCATTGGGCTGCACAGAGATCAGGCGCGGCCAGTTCGCCGCCAGCCAGCGCACGTGCTCGGACATCTCCTGCGGCCCGGTGGCGCAGTTCAGCCCGATCAGCGGCACGTCGAGGGCGTGGATGACGGTGGCGGCGGCGGCGATGTCCGGCCCGACCAGCAGCGTGCCGGTGGTCTCGACCGTGACCTGCACGAAGATCGGCGTGTCGGCGCCGGCTTCCGCCCTGGCGAGCTTGGCGGCGTTGACCGCCGCCTTGATCTGCAGCGTGTCCTGGCAGGTCTCGATCAGCAGCGCGTCGACCCCGCCGGCGATCAGGCCGCGGCACTGCTCGGCCAGCGCGGCCTCGAGCGGGTCGTAGGCGACGTTGCCGAGCGAGGGCAGCTTGGTGCCGGGCCCGATCGAGCCGACCACGTAGCGGTGACGCCCGTCGGAGAAGCTCTCCGCCGCCTCGCGGGCGAGTTCGGCGGCGAGGCGGTTGATCTCGAGGGTGCGGTCGGCGAGCTCGAATTCCGCCAGCGTGAGCGGCGAGCCGCCGAAGCTGTTGGTCTCGACCATGTCGGCGCCGGCCTCGAAATAGCCGCGATGGATCTCCCGCACCAGGTCCGGGCGGGACAGGTTGAGCACCTCGGTGCAGTTCTCGCGTCCCCAGTAGTCGCGCTCGACCTGCAGATCGAGCATCTGCACGCGCGAGCCCATGCCGCCGTCGCAGAGCAGGACCTGGTCGGCGAGGGCGTCGAGAAGGTGGGGCCGGGTCATGATGATCCTGTCCGCATCGTGGGGGCGGCGTTCTGGTCGGCGTCATAGGCCCGCGACCGGACTTGCCGGCGAGGGCGGGGATCTCCCTATGTGGGATGCGGATCGTTCTCACAAAGGCGTCCGTCGCTGTCCAGCGTTGCCTATGGCCTCGCCAGTGGCCCTGCCGGCGGCAGAGGAGGGGTTCGGGAGGCGCGATGAGCGGCGATGCGCGGATGCCATTGCAGGTGGTGGAGCAGGTGGTGGAGCCAGGCGGGGCGCCCGGTGCGGCGGCCCGGGCGGCGCTGCTCGTGGTCGGACCGGCCGCCGTCGCCCCAGGCGCCGGCTGGGTTTCGGTGGGCTCGGTGCCGGACCAGGAGGTCGGCTGGCACCGGCCGGCCTGCGTCTGCGGCGCCTGTGGCGGCCGCTCGCCGCTCGCCACCGCGCTGGGTGTGTTGTTTCTGCAACGGGCGCGTGGCGAAATCGCCGATTTCGACCGGGTGGTGGTGGTGGTTCCGCCCGGGCGCGGCGCCGCGATCGCCGGTGCGTTGCGGGCCGATCTGCTGGTCGGCGGCCGGTTCCTGGTTCGATGATCGTGGCGCGGCCATAGAAAAGTCACTCAACTGACGGTAGAGCGTGCTATGGCTGCCGACCTGGGCCGGCTCATGGACGCAGGCGGCACGACTGCGTCCTGCGGTCGGAATTCGTGACGAGCAGTATCCTGACGAAGGGAATCCCGTGGATCAACGCAACGACGACGCCGGTCTTCACGGCGGTACGCCGAACGATCACGGCGCGAATCCTGGCCGTTCCGCCGATCCGCTGACGATCAGGCTGCGCGCGGCAATGGCGGCGGCGAAATATCACGGCGTCGAGCTCGACCCGCGCACCTTCCGCGCCGAGCCGAACGAATCCTCCCCGTCGCCGGCGACGCTGGTCCGCTGGATGGACGACCAGGGCATGATCGCCAAGGGGATGCGCCTGAAATGGCGCTATCTGGTGCGGATGCACAATACCCCGCCGATCGTGCTGATGTTCAAGGACGGGTCCGCCGGCCTGTTCGTCACCGCCGACCCGGCACGTGGCGTAGTCTGGCTGCGCGATCCGATGGGCACCGAGAGCGACCCGATGGTGGCGGTCGACGAGCTGCGCCTGTCGCAGGTCTGGACCGGAGACGTGCTGCTGCTGCGCCGTGCGCGCGGCGGGGCCGAGGTGGAATCCCCGGTCGACATTCGCTGGCTGATGCGGGTGGTGCTGCGCGAGAAATCGTCGCTGCGCGACATCATGCTCGCCTCGATGGTGCTGTCGGTGCTGACCATCCTGCCGGCGCTGATCATCATGCAGGTGATCAACAAGGTGATCGCCGAGCATTCCATGGCGACCCTGTTCTCGATCTCGATGATCCTGATCGTGCTCACCTTCTACGAGACGCTGCTGACCTATGCGCGGCGCGAACTGACCCTGGTGGTGACGGCGCGTCTGGACAGCCGGATCAGCATCCACGTGTTCAATCGCCTGCTCGCCCTGCCGCTGGAATATTTCGAGCGCCAGCAGGCCGGCAACATCATCGGCCGGGTGATGCAGATCTATAAGGTGCGCGACTTCATGACGGGGTCGCTGCTGCGCACCTTCCTCGACCTGTTCACCGTCATGATCATCCTGCCGTTCCTGTTCCTGCTGAGCGCGCCGCTCGCCTGGATGACGCTGGCCGCGGCGGGCGCGATCGGCCTGATCGTGATCATCTTCATGACCCCGGTCGGCTACTATATCGGCAGGGTGATTTCCGCCGAGATGGAACGCGGCGCGGTGCTGTACGAGTCGATCGCCGGTATCCGCACGCTGAAGACCCTGGCGCTGGAGCCCGCCCGCAAGCAGGACTGGGACGAGAAGACCGCCGAGGTCACGCGCTGGAAGCTGGCGGCCGGCCGCATGAGCAACTGGCCGCAGACCATCATCATGCCGATCGAGATGTTCATCAGCCGCGGCATCCTGCTGGTCGGCGCCTACATGGCGCTCAGCGATCCCAATGGCGGCTCTGTCGGCGCCGGCGGGCTGGTGGCGTTCATGATGCTGGGCGGCCGCGTCGCCGCCCCGCTGGTCGGTTTCGCCCGCCTGCTGGAGGATTTCACCGAAGTCCGCACAGCGCTCGGCGAGGTCGGCTCGGTGCTGAACAACCCGACCGAGACCCGCGCGCTGACCACCGGCATGCGGCCCAAGATCCTGGGCGCGCTCTCGTTCATCGACGTCAATTTCGTCTATCCCGGCGCCTCGAACAAGGCGCTGGACGGGGTCGAGTTCTCGATCCCGGCCGGCACGTCGCTGGGCGTGGTCGGCCGAAGCGGGTCCGGCAAGTCGACCATCACCCGCCTGCTGCAGGGCGTGAGCCGGAACTACACCGGCTACCTGAAGCTCGACGGCATCGACATGCGCGAGATCAACCTCAACCATCTGCGCCGCTCGTTCGGCGTCGTGCTGCAGGACAACTTCCTGTTCCGCGGCACGATCCGCGACAACATCACCGCGGGACGCCCCGGCCTGACGCTCGACGACGTGGTACGCGCCGCCCGCCTGGCCGGCGCCGAGGAGTTCATCGAGCGCATGCCGGCCGGCTACGAGACCTTCATCGAGGAAGGCTCGACCAACATCTCCGGCGGCCAGAAGCAGCGCCTGGCGATCGCGCGCGCGCTGATCTCCGACCCCAAGCTGCTGATCCTGGACGAGGCGACCTCGGCGCTCGACCCGGAGAGCGAGGCGCTGGTCAACGCCAACCTGTCGCGCATCGCCAAGGGGCGCACGATGGTGATCGTCTCGCACCGTCTCTCCTCGCTGGTCGATTGCGACCAGATCCTGGTGATGGAACAGGGCAAGGTGAACGATATCGGGCCGCACAGCGTCCTGGTGGAGCGGTGCGCGATCTATCGCCAGCTCTGGATGCAGCAGAACCGGCATCTCAGCCCGGACCGCAATGCCGGTCCGGCGCCGATGCTGGCCGAGGGAGACTGAACCATGAGCGGTTCCACCGACATCGTTCCGGAGGGCGTCGGCCGGGCGCCCGGCCGCGCCGTCTCGCGCAACCGTGCCGACAACGACGACCTGCCGCCGGCGCTGCTGGAATTCCACTCGCCCAGCGCCGCGATCGCGGCGATGCCGCCGACCCCCTCGGCGCGCTACGTCACCTGGATCATCTCCTCGATGGCCATCGCCAGCCTGCTGGCGATGGCGCTGTTCCCGCTCAGCCAGGTCGTCACCGCCAGCGGCGCGCTGGTGCCGACCGTGCCGGAAATCGTCGTGCAACCCCTGGTCACCTCGATCATCCGGTCGATCGACGTGCACGAGGGCGACGTGGTGCACAAGGGCGAGGTGCTGGCGCATCTCGATCCGACCAGCAGCGATGCCGACTACGACAACCTCACGCAGCAGACCCAGAGCCTGCAGGCGGAGGTCGCGCGGCTGACCGCGGAAGTCACCGGCAAGGACTACGTGGTCGATCCTTCAAATCCGGCCTCCACCCAGCAGGCGGCGATCTTCCTGCGCCGCAAGGCCGAATACGCCGCCAAGATGACCAACTACGACCAGCAGATCGCGTCGCTGCAGAGCGACGTGGTCGGCTACCAGGCGAACGCGGCGATGTTCGCCGGACGGGTCAAGGTCGCCTCGGACGTGCACAACATGCGTCTCGAGCTGCAGCGCGACCAAGTCGGCAGCCGGCTGAACTCGCTCGCCTCGCAGGACGACCTGATGGAAGCCGAACGCTCGCAGATCTCGGCGCAGCAGAGCGCCACCTCTGCGCGCGGCAAGCTCAACGCCATGATCGCCGAGCGCGACGGCTACGTGCAGAGCAGCAAGGCCGAGACCTACCAGTCCCTGACCGACGCGCAGCGCAAGCTGTATGACGCGACCAGCCAGTTGGCCAAGGCGCGCCAGCAGAAGGACCTTCTGGTCATGCGCGCGGATCGCGACGCGGTGGTGCTGAACATCGCGCACGTCTCGGTCGGATCCGTCATCACCACGGCGCAGCAATTCATGACCCTGACCCCGCTCGACGCGCCGCTCGAGATCGAGGCCCGCCTGCCGGCGAACCAGGCCGGCTACGTCAAGCTGGGCGACAAGGCGCAGGTCAAGTTCCAGACCTTCAGCTATGTCCAGTACGGCGGCGCCGACGCCGAAGTGACCAACATCAGCGCCGACAGCTTCTCGCCGGATCAGGCCCAGGCGACCGCCGCCAGCGCGCCGGCGAACGGCCTGACCACGCCGGGCGGCAGCGCTCCGTCGTTCTACCGCGTCAGGCTGCGCATCGATCATTATTCGCTGCATGGCGTGCCGAAGTTCTTCAAGCCCACCGCCGGCATGATCGTCACCTCCGACATCAACGTCGGCAAGCGGACCATCCTGCAATATCTGCTCTCGACGGTCCTGCCGACCATGAGCGAAGGCATGCGCGACCCGTCCTGAGTCCGCACCGTTATCCAGGAGCGTTGCACGTACCGATGGCGAGTTTCCTGACACAGCGTCTGGCGGCGGCGTTCTCGCCCCAGGCGAAGTTCCGCTACGCATTGTCGCTGATCGAGGCTGGCGAGGTCGCCCGGGCGTTCCATCCGCTCAGCGCCGCGGCCACCGCCGGCATCCCGGAAGCACAGTTCAGGGTCGGCCGCGCCTACCTCGACGGCGCCGGCGTGCCGGTCAGCCGCGAGGAGGGCGCGCGCTGGATGGAGCGCGCGGCCGAGGCGGGATGGGTCGAATCCCAGGTCGTGCTGGCGACGCTGTATCTGTTCGGCCTGGTCGGCGGCGTCTCCGCCGGCGCCAACGCGGTCTTCGCCTCCGGCCCGGCGCAGCAGGAGGCCAAGCCGGATTACGAACGCGCCGCCTTCTGGGCGAAGCGCGCCGCGGAAGCCGGTTCCCCGGACGGTCAGGCGCTCTACGCCTACGTGCTGACGTCCGGCTCGCCGGAGCTGCGCGACCTTCCGACCGCCGATGCCTGGTACGCCAAGTCGGCCGCCGCCGGATGCCCGCAGGGCCATCTCGGCCTGGCGCTCGCCCAGTTGCGCAACGCCCTCGACGCCGACGGCCAGAAGCAGGCGGCCGCCAGCCTGGCCAAGGCCGCGGAAGGCGGGCTCGGCACCGCTCTGTATCTCCTGGGGGTGATGACCGAGCGCGGCGCCGGCGTGAAGCAGGACATCGCCGCTGCGACCGAGCTGTATCGTCAGGCCGCCGAACGCCATGTGCGCTCCGGCGAGGCGCGCTACGGGCTGGCGCTGATGGAGGGCCGTGGCGTCGACCGCAATACGACCCAGGGCGAGAGCTGGCTGCGACGCGCGGCACTGGCCGGCGATGCCGAGGCGGCCGCCCTGGTCGGCGACATCTACACCAAGGGCGGCGATCTACCGCCGAACTACGCCGAGGCCGCAAGCTGGTATGGCCGCTCCGCCGCCGCCGGCCATGCCGCGTCGGCGCGGGCGCTGGGCCTGCTCTATCTCACCGGCGCCGGCGTGCCCCGCGATCCCGAGGAGGCGGCGCGCTGGTTCCGCCATTCCGCCGAACGCGGCGACCAGCTCGCCCATGTCGATCTCGGCAACCTGGTGCTGTCCGGCGGCGGCAGCGAGGAGGATCGCAACACCGCGCGGATCCGCTTCGAGCAGGCGGCCGAGACCGGCGACCTGGTGGCCGCGTTCAATTTCGGCGTCTGCCTCGCCGAAGGCGTCGGCATCGAGCGCAACGACCGGCAGGCGGCGCTGTGGCTGCGTCGCGCCGCCGACGGGGTGGTGAACGCGCAATATTGGTACGGCCGCATGCTCGCCGAGGGACGTGGCGT
Organism: uncultured Rhodospirillales bacterium; assembly: GCA_903844135.1. GTDB lineage: Bacteria > Pseudomonadota > Alphaproteobacteria > Acetobacterales > Acetobacteraceae > Lichenicola. Next base: position 39,804 of record CAIMSN010000145.1, read on the forward strand.
CGAGATCGACCTGAAGGAAGGCCGCGCCTGGATCGCCAAGGCCGCAGAGGCCGGCCTGCCGGATGCGGAGATGGCCTACGGCGAGATGCTGCTGGGCGGCCGCGGCGGCCCACGCGACCATGCCGCCGCGCTGCAGATGTTCGAGCGCGCCGCCGGCCAGGGCCATCTGAACGCGATGTTCTCGGTCGCCGCCATGTATGGCGGCGGCCACGACGTGCCGGAGGATCGCGCCCGGGCGCAGTCCTGGTTCCGTCAGGCGGCGGAGCGCGGCCATGCGATGGCGCAGTTGATGCTCGGCCGCTATCTGTCGCGCGGCCTCGGCGGCGAGACCGACCTCGGCAATGCCAAGCTCTGGCTGCAGCGTGCCAAGTCCCAGGGCCTGAGCCAGGCGGATGTCGAGCTGGCCCGGCTCGGCAACAAGCCGTCAGCGCCGCCACCGCCGGTCGCCCGTGCCGCCAGCCAGAACTAGCGCCGGCCTCCTTCCAGGCCGGGCATGATCGACGGCGCAGACCTGGACCGCATACCGCACGCCGGGTCCGAGCCTGGCGTGCGGCTGGCGCGGATCACCGACGCCGATCGCGCCGCCTGGCGCGAATGGGCCACGGAGCGGGCGCAGGATTCTTTCCGGCGCGGCAGGATCGCCACCGAGCTCGGCCAGCCGGAGGAGGCGCGGCGCTGGCTCGAGCGCGCGCACAGGCTGGCGCCGGACTCGTCCACCGTGACGTTTCCCCTGGCGGTGGCGCGGCTGAGCTGCGGCGACCCCGACGGTGCGATCCGCCTGCTGCTGCCGCTGCTGCGTCGCTTCGACCTGCGCGAGGGGTGGATCCTGCTCGGCGCCGCCCGCCTGTCGGCGAACGCGCCCGACGAGGCCGCTGCGGCGATCGCCGAGGCGCTGCGTCGCCACGCGCCGGATCGCAGCGTCGCCGGCCTGCTGACCGAGATTGCCAGATCCGCCGGCTGGCCCGGCTGGTGCGGCCTGTCCGGCGACGGGACCCTGAAGCTGGACCGGCCGGCCGGCCTGATGCGCGCCGAGACCGCGCTGCACATCAGTCTGGACGGCGTCGCGGTCAGGGCGAAGGGCCGGGGCGAGCGCGTGTCGCTGCCGCCAGGCTGGGAACGGGCCGCGTCGATCGCGGTGAGCCGCGGCGGCAGGGCGTTGCTCGGCAGCCCGATCGACGTCGCGGCGATCCTGCGCACGGAGGGGTTCGTCGAGGCGGTCGACGGCGAACTGACCGGCTGGATCTGGCATCCCGGAGAGCCGGAGCGGACGCCGGTGGTGACGCTCACCGATTGCGCCGGCAGGAGCGTCGCCCTGGCGATGGAGCGCCTGGCGGAGCTGCCGACGGCGGAGTCGCCGCTCGCCCGCCCGCGGCTGCTCAGCCTCGATCCGGCGCGGCTCGGCCGGCTGCGTCTCGCCGACGGCCCGGTCGCGCTGCGCGGCAGCGACGGGCGGGCACTGGCCGGCAGTCCGCTCGATCCTGGCCTGGAACGGCGGGCGGCCGGCGCGCTCGCCGCGATCCAGGCCGTCGCCAGCAGGACGGTGGTGCTGGCGCGTGCCGGCCTGGCCGCGCCCGGTGCATCCGCCGCCGCGCTCGTGGCCGACATCGGCATGCCGCCGCCGTTCCTCCCGGTGCCGGCGTCGCTGGTCGGAACCAGGCCGACGGTCGGACCGGCGCGGCCGGTCGACGTGGTGGTGCCGGTCTATCGCCATCTCCGCCGTACGCTGGACTGCCTCGAGAGCGTGCTGGCGAGCCTGGCCCCAGGCGACCGTGCCGCCAACCGCGCCGGCGACCGGCACGGGTTGGCGGGAACCAGGCTGGTGGTGGTCGAGGATGCGTCGCCGGAGGCGGCGCTGGCCGAGGCGCTGATGGCGATGGCAGCGGCGGGCCGGATCGTGCTGATCCGCAGGCCTGCCAATGGCGGCTATCCGGCCAGCGCCAATGACGGCATCGCCGCCTGCCAGGATCGCGACGTGGTGCTGCTCAATGCCGATACGCTGGTCGCGCCGGGCTGGCTGGAGGCGCTGCGCCGGGCGGCCTACAGCGCGCCGGACGTCGGCACCGCGACGCCGCTCTCGAACGAGGCCACGATCCTCAGCTACCCCGACCAGCGCGCGCGCAATCCGGCGCCTGACCTGGCCGGCACCCGGCGCATGACGGCGCTGGCGGCGGAGGCGAACGGCGACCGGGTCGAGGAGATTCCCACCGGCCACGGCTTCTGCCTGTATCTGCGCCGTGACTGTCTCGATCAGGCGGGGCTGCTGCGCGAGGATCTGTTCGCGCAGGGCTATGGCGAGGAGAACGATTTCTGCCTGCGCGCGCGCCATCTCGGCTGGCGCCACGTCGCAGCGCTCGGCGCCTACGTCGCGCATGAGGGCAACGTCTCGTTCGGCGCCGCGCGCACCGACCTGATGCGTCGCAATCTGGAGATCCTGAACCGGCTGCATCCCGGCTACGACGCGCTGATCCAGGCGCATCTCGCGTCCGACCCGCTCGCGCCGGCCAGGTTCCGTCTCGACATGGCGCGATGGACGCGGTTGCGGCGCGACCTGCCGGGCAGCGTCCGGACGGCGGGCGGCGAGCGGCGGCGCGCGGCGCTGCTGCTGACGCATCGCCAGGGCGGCGGCGTCGAGAAGGTGGTGCGCGAACGCGCGCGCCAGCTCCGCGCGCAGGGCAAGCGACCGATCGTGCTGCGCCCGGAAGGCGAGACGGTGCTGCTGTCCGACCTCTCCGTCGAGGAGAGTTTCCCCAACCTTCGTTTCACGCTGCCGGCGCAGTTCGAGCAGTTGGCCGCGCTGCTGGCGGAGGACGGGGTGGAGGAGGCGGAGTGGCATCACCTGCTGGGCCATCATCCCGCCCTGCGCGGTCTGTGCGCCCGTCTCGGCGTGCCCTACGACGCCTACATCCACGATTACGCCTGGTTCTGTCAGCGGATCGCGCTTGTCGGGCCGCAGGGCCGCTATTGCGGCGAGCCCGATCCGTCCGGCTGCGAGAGCTGCATCGCGGCGCAGGGCTCGAACTTCACCGAGCAGATCGGCGTGCGTGCGCTGCTCAAGCGCTCGGCGCGCGAACTGGCGGACGCACGCCGGGTGGTGGCGCCTTCGGAGGACGCGGCGCGCCGCATCGCCCGGCATTTTCCCGGCATCCGCCCGGTGGTCGTGCCCTGGGAGGACGATCGCCCCGATCTGTCGCTGGAGCGACTGGCGTCGATGTCGTCGCTCGGTCCGCGCGCGAGCGTGGCCGCGCGCGCTGCCACGCTTGCGCGCGTGTCGCCCGGCCCGGGCGCCGGTCCGGCACCGGACGTGCGTCCGGCCAGGATCGTGGTGATCGGCGGCATCGGCCGGGAGAAGGGCTACGACGTGCTGCTCGACTGCCTGGCGGACGCCGGCGCCCGGGCTCTGCCGCTCGAATTCGTCGTCGTCGGACACACGCCCGACGACATGGCGCTGATCGATCTCGGCTGCGTCTTCGTGACCGGGGAGTATCGCGACGAGGACGCGGTGGCGCTGATCGCCGAACAGCAGGCCGATCTCGCCTTCCTGCCGTCGATCTGGCCGGAAACCTGGTGCTTCACCCTCAGTCTCGCCTGGCGGGCGGGACTGCCGGCGGCGGTGTTCGACATCGGCGCCCAGGCCGATCGGATTCGCGCCGCCGGGCGTGGCATGGTGCTGCCGCTCGGACTGCCGGTTGCGGACCTGAATACCGTGCTGCTCCGACTCTGCGGCCGCGACGGTGCGCCTCAACCTGCGGTTACGGGCAGGCAGCCCATTGCGAAGCGCCGGCTGCCGTCGCACCATCCCGCGTCGTGAACCACGCCTCGAACCATGAACGCCCCGACGGGCAGAACGAACGGATGCCGCCGATGTCGCAGACCAGCCCGACACCGAACCAGCGTGTGGTGACGGAGCTCAAGGTTTCGGCGCATCTCATGCTGCTCGATCCCGGGGTGTTCTGCATCTTCCACAGTCCCGGCACCCAGCCGCCCGATCCCGCCACCGGCCTGCCCGGGGTGCGCGTCACCCGTCCGCCGGCGACCCCCGCCGAGCTGATGGCGATCAGCACCTTCAATCCGGACGGGTGGCTCGGCGGCGACAACAATGCGGCGCTGGTGCGGGTGAACAAGACCCCGTCGCAGGTGCTGGTGACGATCTACCAGGCCGCCGGCAGCGCCCAGGAGGCGCCCAAGCTGCAGGTGCTGCGGCTGAGCGACCAGAGCAGCGCCGCCCCTGCTCCGACCGGCGTCCAGGCCGGAGCCCAAGCCGGCGCGCAGCGACCGGCGTCCGAGGCGCAGGCGCCCGGCGGCCCGGTGCAGGGAGCTCAGGCCAGGAGCGCGTCGGCGCAGCCAGACGTTGCGGCAGCGGAGAAACCCGAGGTCGCGGCGCATGTGCAGCGGCATGGCGACCTGCTGACCAGGCTCGGCGACTGGATGGGCGAGCGCGGCAGCCAGAACTGGATCGAGGGCTTTGCCGTGCTGCCGTCGCGGTTCGTCGAGCCGGCCGATCTCGAATACCAGGCGGTGCTCGGCAAGGGCTGGCTGTCGCCTTGGGCGGAGGGCGGCAAATATTGCGGTAGCCGGGGCATGGCCCTGCCGATCCTGGGCCTGAGGGTGCGGCTCAAGGGCGACGCGGCGGCGAAGTTCGATGTCCGCCTGCAGGCGACCTTCATCGACGGTACCGCGATCGGCCCGGTCGATGGCAGCCAGACCGCGGAGGCGCCCAGCCTGGCACCGCTCGAAGCGTTCAAGATCGAGTTCGTGCCGCGTGGCGATGCGGAGACCGGCGCGGCGCATCCGGCCGCTTCGGCGCCGCCGTCCAGGGCGGCGAAGCTGCCGCCGAAGCTGGCGTCGAAGCCCGGGAAGCTCCCGCCCGCCAAGCCGGCCGCCACGCCGTCGCGCGGGTCGGCGCGTCCGGTGGCGCGTGGCACCAAACCTGGCACCCACCCGTCTTCGAAGCCGACCGCCAAGACGCCGATCAAGACCGGCGGTCGGCGCTAGCCCGTCATCGAACCCGCCGAAGCCGCGATCGTCCGGAGCGAGCCGCCTTTTTCACGCCGCACTGCGTCCTTACCACGACGGCATGCGTTCAGACTCCGTCTCTCCAAACGTCGCAGGCAACGCTTGAGATATCTGTTCGTCCACCAGAACTTCCCGGGGCAGTTCCTGCACCTGGTCCGCCATCTCACCCGGCAGGGCGACAACGAGGTGGTCTTCATCAGCGAGCCCAACAGCAATGCGATGCCCGGCGTGCGGCGCATCTTCTACAAGATGCCGCGCGGCGCAGCGCCGGAGACCTCGCCGGCGGCGCAGGAGTTCGAGATCGCCACGCTGCGCGCCGACATGGTCGCCAACATGGCGCGCAGCCTCAAGGATCTCGGCTTCGTCCCCGACATCATCATCGGCCATCACGGCTGGGGCGAACTGCTCAATCTTCCGGACGTCTATCCGGACGTGCCGATGCTGGGTTACCTGGAATTCTATTACCACACCGACCGGTTCGATATCGGCTTCGACCCGGAATTCCCCAACGACCCAGTGATGTATCCGAGGGTCAGGGCGAAGAACGCGGTCAACCTGATCGCGCTGAACAATCACGGCTGGGGCCAGACCCCGACCCTGTTCCAGAAATCCACCTATCCGGCCTGGGCGCACGACCGGATCACGGTGCTGCCGGAGGGCGTCGACCTGGAGGCCTGCGCGCCGGACCGGTCGCTCGCGCGCAAGCCGTTCCAGTTGCGCGGCGTGACGGTCCGACCGACCGAGAAGCTGGTCACCTACGTCTCGCGCGACCTGGAACCGTATCGCGGCTTCCATCGCATGATGCGGGCGCTGCCGAGGATCCTCGACGCGAGGCCCGATGCCAGGGTGATCATCGTCGGCGGCGACGGGGTGAGCTACGGCGCCAAGCTGGCCAGCGGCACCTGGCGGGAGATCCTGCTGGGCGAGATCGGCGAGCGGCTCGACCTCTCCCGCGTGCATTTCGTCGGCAAACTGGATTATCGCAGCTACGCCGATCTGCTGAAGCGCTCGGACGCGCATCTCTATCTGACCTACCCGTTCGTCGCGTCCTGGTCGCTCAGGGAGGCGCTGGCGACCGGATGCGCGATCGTCGGCAGCCGGACCGCGCCGGTCGAGGAGTTCATCACCCACGGCAGGAACGGCCTGCTGGTGCCGTTCCACGACAGCGACGCGCTGGCCGACAGCGTGCTGGAACTGCTCGAGAACACCACGCTGGCGCAGAAGCTCCGCCGCGCCGCCCGCAAGGACGCCGAGCGCACCTTGTCGATGAGCGACTACCTGGCGAACTACGAGGCGCTGATCGAACGGACGATCGCCGCGGCCTGACTGAACCGCAAGGGTCGGCGCCTCAGCGCTTGGTGGCGGCGGCCAGCGAGTCCAGGATCACCTGCCCGGCTTCCTCGCGTCCGGCCCAGCCGGTCACCTTCACCCACTTGCCCTTCTCGAGGTCCTTGTAGCGGGTGAAGAAATGCTCGATCGCCTGGCGGGTGATCTCCGGCAACTGGGCCACCTCGCTGATCTCGGTGAACTGGGTGTGCATCTTGTCGTGCGGCACGCAGACGATCTTCTCGTCCATGCCGCTCTCGTCCTCCATCTTGAGCATGCCGATCGGCCGCGCGCGGATCACGGCACCCGGCACCATCGGCGCCGGCGCCAGCACCAGCGCGTCGGCCGGGTCTCCGTCGGCGGCCAGCGTGTTGGGAATGAAGCCGTACGCCGCCGGATAGGCCATCGGCGTGAACAGGAAGCGATCGACGAACACCGCGCCGCTCTCCTTGTCGATCTCGTACTTGACCGAGGAGCCCTGCGGGATCTCGATGACGACGTTGATGTCCCAGGGGACGTCCTTGCCGGGGCTGATCTTGGAGACGTCCATGGGGTCCTGCCTTGGCTTGCGATGGTCGCGATTGCGGCCAGACCGTATCGGTGCCGCCATGGCTTGCCAAGCTTGCCAAAGCGCCGGGTTTGGGCGATTTGATGGCCGGCTTGTGCGCCTGTAGCTCAATGGTTAGAGCGGGCCGCTCATAACGGCTTGGTTGCGGGTTCGAGTCCTGCCGGGCGCATGTCCGCCCCCGTGGCGCGCCCAGGGCAGCGACCTGGCGCGCCGCGAGCCGATCGCCGACCACCCCTCCTGTCCGGAGCCTCGCCATGGCCGCCTACCAGTATGTCTATGTGATGAAGGACCTGACGAAGGCGTTTCCCGGCGGCCGCGAGGTCTTCAAGGGAATCACCCTGTCCTTCCTGCCGGGGGTCAAGATCGGCGTGCTCGGCGTCAACGGCGCCGGCAAGTCCACCCTGCTCAAGATCATCGCCGGCATCGAGAAGGATTATGGCGGCGAGGCCTGGGCGGCGGAGGGCGTGCGGATCGGCTATCTCGAACAGGAGCCCAAGCTCGACGAGAGCCTGACCGTCGGCGAGAACGTGGCGCTCGGTTTCGGCACGCTGAAGACCGCGGTCGACCGCTTCAACGAGATCTCGATGAAGTTCGCCGAGCCGATGGAGGAGGAGGAGATGAACGCCCTTCTTGCCGAGCAGTCGACCCTGCAGGAGGAGATCGAGGCCAAGGATGGCTGGGAGCTCGACCGCAAGATCGAGATCGCGCTCGGCGCGCTCGCCTGTCCGCCGGCCGACAGCAAGGTGGGGATGCTGTCCGGCGGCGAGCGGCGGCGGGTGGCGCTGTGCCGGCTGCTGCTGGAGAAGCCGGACATCCTGCTGCTCGACGAGCCGACCAACCATCTCGACGCGGAGAGCGTGGCCTGGCTGGAGCGCACGCTGCGCGACTACGAGGGCACCGTGATGGTCATCACCCACGACCGCTACTTCCTCGACAACGTCACCAACTGGATCCTCGAGATCGAGCGTGGCCGCGGCTACCCGTTCGAGGGCAACTACTCGTCCTGGCTGACTCAGAAGCGCAAACGCCTGCAGCAGGAGGAAAAGGAGGAGAGCGCCCGCAGCCGCGCCCTGGCCGCCGAGCAGGAATGGATCGGCGCCAGCCCGAAGGCGCGGCAGGCCAAGAACAAGGCCCGCATCCAGAAATACGAGGAGATGCTGGCGCAGAGTCACGACCGCGCCACCGGCACCGCCGACATCGTCATCCAGCCCGGCCCGCGCCTGGGCGGCACGGTCATCGAGGCCGACAAGCTGCGCAAGGGGTTCGGCAACCGCATGCTGATCGAGGATCTCGACTTCAAGCTGCCGCCCGGCGGCATCGTGGGCGTGATCGGACCGAACGGCGCCGGCAAATCGACCCTGTTCAAGATGATCACCGGCGACGACAAGCCGGATGGCGGCGCGCTCAAGATCGGCGAGACGGTCAAGCTCGGCTATGTCGACCAGAGCCGCAATTCGCTCGACGACGACAACACCGTCTGGCAGGAGATCACCGGCGGCACCGACGTGATCTATCTCGGCAAGCGCGCGGTGCAGAGCCGGGCCTATGTCGGCGCCTTCAACTTCAAGGGCTCCGACCAGCAGAAGAAGGTCGGCATCCTCTCCGGCGGCGAGCGCAACCGGGTGCATCTGGCCAAGATGCTGCGCAAGGAGAGCAACGTCATCCTGCTCGACGAGCCGACCAACGATCTCGACGTCGACACGCTGCGCGCCCTGGAGGACGCCCTGTCCGAATTCGCCGGCTGCGCCGTGATCATCAGCCACGACCGCTGGTTCCTGGATCGCCTCGCCACCCACATCCTGGCGTTCGAGGGGGACAGCCACGTCGAGTGGTTCGAGGGTAATTTCCAGGCCTACGAAGAGGACAAGCGACGCCGTCTCGGCGAGCACGCCACCGATCCGGCGCGGATCAAGTACCGGCCGCTGGCGCGCTGATCCGGGCGCGCCGGCCGCCGACGGGCGCGCCGTCCTGAAGCCGCCGGTGCCGATCGGACGCGTGGTCGGGACCGCGCGTCTGGTCCTGGCCCCGGTCGGCTGGCGCGACCTGGACGACATGGTCCGGCTGAAGGGCGATGCCGGCGCGTTCGGACTGATGCTGGGCGGGGTGCGCAGCCGGGTGCAGTCGGAGGCGGAGATGGCCGAGGACGTGGCCTTCTGGGCCCGTCGCGGCCTCGGCATCTTCACCATCCGCGAGGCCGGACGGTTCGTCGGCATGACCGGGCTGCACGAGCGGCCGGACGGTCGCGGCCTCGGCCTGCGCTTCGCCCTGTTCCCCGCCGCGCGCGGCCGCGGCGTCGCCCGCGAGGCGGCGGCGGCGGCGCTCCGCTTCGCGCACGATGCCGGCGAGACGCGCGTGGTGGCGATCGCGCGGGAGACCAATTTCGCCTCCCGCACCACGCTGGGCGGGATCGGCATGAGCGTCTGCGATCGGTTCGATCGCGACGGCTACGTCATGCTGGTCTACGAGAGCGTGCGCACGCCCCCCTGCTGAACGGCGGCCTGAACGGCGGGCCGGGCGCCGGCCCCGGCGCCCGATCGAGGGTCAGGACTGCCGTGCGATCTTGCTCTCCAGCGCGTTCAGCAGCGCGTCGATGCTGTTGCCGTTATGCGCCAGATAGCTGGCATAGTCGCTGCGCTGGGTCACGCTCAGGCTGACGCCCTCGATCACCACGTCGTCGATCTTCGGCGCGCCTCCGGCATGGCTGACGACCCACTGCACGTTGGCGGTGGGCTGGCCGGGGCGGGTGATGATGGTGGTCACGTAGCTCTTGCCGTCCTGAACGATGGCGTTCCCGACGCTGATGCCGACGCCGCGATATTCGCCGAGCTTGTCGTCGATCGCGTTGGTCAGGACCTTGTGGAACAGGGCCAGGTAGCGCTGCTGCTGGTCCGGGGTCGCGGTGCGCCAGAACCGGCCGAGGCAGGAGCGGGCGATGTAGTCGATGTCCACGTCCTGGTTCAGCATCGGCTGAAGCTGGGCCTTCTTCTCGGCGTTGCTGCCGCCGCCGTTCACCACGGCGACCAGCCTCTGGCCGAGCGACTGGATGAAGGCGGTGTCCGCGGCGGCGTCCGCGGAGGCGGCCTGGGCCAGCGCCTGGGTTGGCGCCGCGACGCTCAGCGGCGCCAGGGCCGCGCCGGCCAGGGCGGCCGACAGGAGCGTGGCGCGGGCGATCGTGGGAAGCTTGGTCATGGTCATGTCGTCCCGTTCAGTGCCCGTTCCGTGCCCGCTCAGCGCGCATACCAGTCCGGAACGGTCATCCGGTGGTCGTCCTGCATGGTCTTGATCTCGGCGTTGGTGTGCTGCCGATACAGACTGCGGATCGTCGCGTAGGGGTCTAGCGCGTTCTTCTTCACCTGGTCGAGGTCGCCCAGCAGCGCCGCACGGGCCGACACGATGCTGACGCCGTAGAGCGCATAGTTGAGCGTGATCAGCCCGTAGCCGCGCGGCACGTAGTTCAGCGGCGCCAGGGCGATATCCATGCCATACCCGGTCAGCGCCCGCGGGCTGGACGGCCCGAGCAGCGGCAGGAACAGATAGGGCCCGGACGGCAGACCCCATTGCGCCAGCGTCATGCCGCCATCGGCGATATGGGCCGGATAGCCCCACCCCTTGGCGACATCGAGCACGCCGGCGACGCCGACCGTCGAGTTGATCAGGAAGCGCATGAAGGTGTCGCCGGCACGGGCCGGCTTGGCCTCGAACACGTCGTTGAAGAACACCGCCGGGCTGGCGAGATTGCTGAGCACGTTGGCGACCCCGGTGCGGGCCGGCAGCGGCACCGCCCAGACATAGGCCTGCGCGACCGGCTTGAGGGTATAGGCGTCGACCTTGTCGCTGACGTTGTAGAGCACCCGGTTGGTCGGCTCGAGCGGGTCGTTGCGCTGCTGGTAGTCGGCCAGCCCGGCCGGGTCGGTCGGCTTGTCGGCGCAGGCGGCGACGCCGAGCAGCAGAAGCGCGGCACCGCCGGCCCGTGCGGCCAAGGTGCGTCCCGCGCGACGCGTCAGGCTGGGGCGTTTCTCCGGATACATACTCGACCTCGGCTTGTCTCGATGCCGGGCTTGGCCCCGGACGCAGGCAGGCGCCTACTCTTGCATCTGTCTAACATGGGATTGGCAACACGCAATCCAGTCCCGTGCTTGCGCCCGGCCGGACGCTGCCTCACATGGGGATCATCATGAACGACCTCGCACGCGACCCGGCTTTCCGTTCCGACGCCGGACCCGACGCCGCCTCGGCCGGGATGCCCGTGCTCGAACGCTGGCTGACCGGGCCGCGCATCGCCGGCCTGCCCGCCTTGGATGCGCGCCGGCCGCCGCCGCTGCTGTCGTTCGAGTTCTTTCCGCCGCGCACCGAGGCGCTGGAGCAGCAGCTCTGGACCTGCATCAGGCGGCTGGAGACGCTGCGTCCGAGCTTCGTGTCCGTCACCTACGGCGCCGGCGGCTCCACCCAGGCCCGCACCCACGACACCGTCGACCGGCTGGTCCGCGAGACCGGACTCACCCCTGCGGCGCACCTCACCTGCGTCGGCGCCAGCCGCGGCGCGGTGGACGACGTGGCGCGCCGCTACTGGGATTGCGGCGTGCGCCACATCGTCGCCCTGCGCGGCGATCCGACCGAGAAGGGCGGCAGGTTCGAACCGCATCCGGACGGCTATGCCAGCGCGGTCGAGCTGGTCGCCGGGCTGAAGCGGGTCGCCGATTTTGAGATCTCGGTCGCGGCCTACCCGGAGATCCATCCCGAGGCAATCAGCCCGGCCGCTGATCTGGACAATCTCAAGCGCAAGCTCGATGCCGGCGCGACCAGGGCCATCACGCAGCTTTTCTTCGATGCCGGGACCTATCTCGGCTTCCTGGATCGCTGCCTGCAGGTCGGCATCACCGCGCCCGTGGTCCCGGGCATCATGCCGGTGTCGAATTTCGGCCCGGCCAAGCGGTTCGCCGCCTCCTGCGGCGCCACGGTGCCGGACTGGCTGGAGCAGATGTTCGCCGGTACAGAGGAGGATCCGGACACGCGGCGCATGATCGGCGCGGTGATCGCCGCGGAGCAGGTCAGGCTGCTGCAGGCCAACGGCGTCGACGAGTTCCATTTCTACACCCTCAACCGGCCGGACCTGACCTACGCGATCGCCCTGATCCTCGGCGTCCGCCCCCAGCCGGCGATCACGCCAGCAGGTTGAGCGTCGCCTGGGTCGAAGCGGCGATCCGGCGCCCGGCAGAGCCTGGCTTCCCAATCCTCAGGCCGGGCCGGGGATCGCCTGCGGTCCTGGCCAGGCCATGTTGTGGATCAGCAGCGCGACCAGGCCGGACCAGCCGGTCTGGTGCGACGCGCCGACGCCGCGGCCGGTATCGCCGTGGAAATATTCGTAGAACAGCACCAGGTCGCGGAAGTGCGGGTCGTCCTGGAGCATGGGGTGATCGCCGTGCACGGCGCGCCTGCCGTCCGGTCCGCGGGTGAACAGTCCGACCAGGCGTCGCGACAGGGTGCCCGCCACTTCCGCCAGGGTCATCATCGTGTCTGAGCCGGTCGGGCAGGCGATACGATAGCCGTCGCCGTAGAACCGATTCAGCCGCAGCAGGCTTTCGACCAGCAGGTAGTTCACCGGCATCCATACCGGGCCGCGCCAGTTCGAATTGCCGCCGAACAGCCGCGACGTGCTCTCGCCCGGCTCGTAATCGAGCTCGAAAACCTGCCCGTTCCACTCGAACCGGTACGGCCTGGTCTCGTGCGCCTTGGAGACGGCACGGATGCCGTGCGGCGACAGGAACTCCGCCTCGTCGAGCATGCGGGCCAGGGTCTGCGTCATGCGATGCGCGCGCATCAGCGAGATCAGCGCGGTATCGTCGTCTCCGACCCGGTTCCAGTCCGAGACCTGCTCGGCGAGATCCGGCCGGTGATCGAGGAACCAGCTCATGCTGTCCTTGAACTGCCGCAGATCCTCGATCATCCCGCGTTTCAACGTGGTCACCGCGAACAGCGGGATCAGCCCGACCATCGAGCGCGCGCGCAGCGGAATGCGCTGCCCGCTGGGCAGGTTGAGGGTGTCGTAGAAAAACCCGTCCTGGTCGTCCCAGAGCGCGCTGCCGTCGGCGCCGGCGATCAGCAGGAAATGCTGGAAGAACTTGGTCGCCATCTCCTCGTAGGCGGGATCCTCGCGGGCGAGCTCGACCGAGATCTTGAGCATCGACAGCGCATACATCGCCATCCAGGCCGTCCCGTCCGACTGCGACAGCGTGCCGCCGGTCGGCAGCGGCTGCGAGCGGTCGAAGATGGCGATGTTGTCGAGGCCGAGAAACCCGCCCTGGAACAGGTTGCGGCCATGCTCGTCCTTGCGGTTCACCCACCAGGTGAAGTTCATCGACAGCTTGTTGAACACGCGCTTGAGGAAATCGTGATCGGCGCGTCCGGACAGGGTGCGGTCGGTTTCGAACACGCGCCAGGCGGCCCAGGCGTGCAACGGCGGGTTGGCGTCGCCGAACGACCATTCATAGGCCGGCAGCGCCGCGTTCGGCGCGAAATACCCGTCGCGCAGCAGCAGGCCGACCTGGTTCTTGGCGAAATCCGGATCGACGATCGCCAGCACCACCGTATGCAGCGCCAGATCCCAGGAGGCGAACCAGGGATACTCCCATTTGTCCGGCATCGAGACGATGTCGGCGGCGTTGAAGCTCGGCCAGTCGGTGTTGCGCCCGGCGCGTCGCGCCGCCGGCGGCACCGGCCCGTTCTTGTCGCCGTCCAGCCAGCGCTTGACGTCGTAGCGATAGAATTGTTTCGACCACAGCATTCCGGCCAGCGCCTGGCGCTGCACGAGCCGTTGATCGGCGTCCCGGATCGGCGCCTGCAGCGCCGCGTAGAACGCATCCGCCTCGTCGCGGCGGGTGGCGAACAGCGCGTCGAAATCGGCGAAGGCGTCGATCGCCGCGCCCGCCCGCAACCGCAGGCGCACGACATGCTCCGCGCCGGGCGCCAGGCTCAGCGCGTGCAGGGCGGCGACCTTGGTGCCGGTGCGGTCCGGATTCACCGCATCCTTGCGGCCATGCACCAGATAGTCGTCGATGCCGTCCTTGAAGTAGCCGGGCTCCGCCTCGCCGAACAGCCGGCCGCCATTGGTGTCGTTGTCGCAGAACAGCAGCTCCGCGTCCGGCTCGACCGAAAGCCGCATGTCCGCGACGCCGGGATGGGTCAGCGTCGCCTCGTGCGCGGACACCGCCCGCACCACCGGTCGCTGGTTCTTGTCCGACCACGACCAGATGTTGCGGGCCCAGAGCTGCGGCAGCAGCCAGAGCCTGGCCGCGTCCGGTCCGCGATTGACCACGCGCACCCGCATCAGGATGTCGTCCGGCGCCGCCTTGGCATATTCGACGAACACGTCGAAATACCGGTTCCCGTCCAGGATGCCGGTATCGATCAGCTCGTATTCCGGCAGGTCCTGGCCGCGCCTGGCGTTCTCGGCGATCAGCGCGTCGTAGGGATAGCGCGCCTGCGGATATTTGTACAGCATGCGCTGATACGAATGAGTCGGTGTCGCGTCCAGGTGGTAGTAGAGTTCCTTGACGTCCTCTCCATGATTGCCCTGCTGGTTGGTCAGTCCGAACAGCCGCTCCTTCAGGATCGGATCGTTGCCGTTCCACAGCGCGACGCCCAGGCACCAGCGCAGCCGGTGCTCGCCGAAACCGGCGATCGCGTCCTCGCCCCAGCGATAGGCGCGCGAGCGGGCATGGTCGTGCGGGAAGAAATCCCACGCCTCGCCATCGGCGCTGTAATCCTCGCGCACGGTGCCCCATTGCCGGTCGCTGAGATACGGGCCCCAAACCTTCCAGGCGTCCGACTCGCCGCCGTGCAGCCGCCTGCCTTCCTCGGTCTCGAAAATCTTCGGCTGCTCGCTCACGACGAGAGCGCCGCGACCGCGGACAGGCGGGCGCGCGTGCCGGCATCGGCCAGCCCGTTCACCGTCTCCTGCCGCCAGCGGCGCTGGAACGCCATGATCACGAGTCGCAGCGCGTCGTCCATTGGGCCCTCCAGATCGATCCGATAGCCGATCGAACGCAGCGACGCCCGGATCGGTGCGAGGCCGCCCGCATCCGTCACGATATCGCCATCACCGAGATCCGCCGTCTCGTGCGGGAACAGCCCGATGCCGTCGCGCGACAGCGCCGCCCAGGGGAACAGCTCGCCGGGATCCTGCTTGCGGTCGGGTGCGATGTCGCTATGGCCGACGATTCCGGTCTGCGGAATCGGATGCCGGGACAGGATGCCGAGACACAACGCCCTGACCGCGCCGATCTGGACATCCGGAAACCGGCGATAGCCCCATTCGTGGCCGGGATTGACGATCTCGATGCCGATCGAGCTGTCGTTGAGCATCTCGCGGCCGCGCCAGAAGGAGATCCCGGCATGGGCGGCGCGGCTTTCCTCCTGCACCAGCCGGACGATCCCGCCATCCTCCAGCACCACGTAGTGCGACGAGACCTCGGCCTGCGGGTCGCGGAGCCGGTCGATGGCGGCCTCCGCGCTCCGCATGCCGGTGTAGTGCAGCACCAGCGTGTCGACGATCGCGCCTGGCGGGCGCGGGCGGCAGTTGGGGCTCGGCAGGTCCCGGATCACAGGCCCCGATCCCGCTTGATCCGGTCCCAGGCGGCGTTGATGCGGGCCACCTTCTCCGAGGCGCCGGCGATGTCCTGGGGGCTGGCGCCGCGCGAGGCCAGCGAATCCGGATGGATCTCGCGCATCAGCCGGCGCCAGGTGGCGCGCACCTCCTCGTCGGAGGCGCGCCTGGGAATGCCGAGCGTGGCATAGGCGTCCGGCTCGTCGGCGGACGGCCGCGCCCCGCCATTCTCCGCCCGGTCCCAGGCGCCGGGGCCGAGCCCGAAGGCGCGGTGCACCCGGCCGAGGAACTCGAGCTCCTGGCGGTTCGGCGCGCCGTCGGCCCGTGCGATCGCGAACAACGCGGAGAGCGCGTTCTCCAGCATCGCGGGCTGGTCGGAGAAGGCGCGGCCGAGCTCCTCTGCGAACGGGAGGTAATCGTCGGTGCGGGTGCGGGCCTGGTCGAACAGCCGCCCGACCTCGCGGGCGGATTGCGGCGGGATGCCGAAATTGCGCTTGAAGGCGTCGATCTCCTGGCGGTTCACCGGCGCGTCGCATTTGGCCAGCTTGGCGGACAGCACCACCACCACCAGGGCGAACAACTGATCGCGCTTTCCGGTCACCGCCGCCATCTTCGCGGCCAGACGCAGGGCGGCGTTGTTCGGGTCGGGTACGGGCTTGGTGCGCGGGTCGCTGCCGAGAAAGCCGGTGCCGCCCCAACTGCCCCATTGCCCCTGCGGCGGGTCGAGCAGCGATCCGCGATCTGCGGCATGGCCGAGAGCCGCGCCGATCACCGCTCCGATCGGACCGCCCATGAAGGCTCCCGTCACGCCACCGAACAGCTTGCCCCAGATCGCCATGCCCTGCCTGTATCACACGCCCCGTCCGAGAGCCTGTCCGAGAATGTGCTTCGTCGGCAAACCACACCCCTGGCAGGCTCGGAACGGACGGCGGGCGGGAGGGTTCAGCCGCCCCGGCGATGCATGTTCAGCGTGTGGGGCGGTCGGTGCAGACGGTGTGGGCGAGGCGCAGCAGACGGGTGGCGCTCCGCGGCAGGCCGGCGCGATGCGCTTCCTCCGCCAGGGAAAGAAGCTGGTGCGACAGCAGCAGCGGGCTGGTCGTCTCGCTGGACAGATTGGATCGAACGATCGCGGGGATCGGGGCCATCGGAGTTTTTCCCTGTTCTGTCCGGCCCCGTTCTGGCGCCGGCAGGGGGAGAGTGGCAGCGACTCCCTTAACGTCCGGTAAACGGCGCCGGCGTCGCGTCGATTTTTACCGGCGTGCTTTCCAGCAGCGCCAGCACCCGCAGCGCCGACGCCAGGCCGCGTGCAGGATCGCGCCCGGAATCGACCGACTCGACCAGCGCGATCAGGCTCTGGCCGCGCGCGGCGGCGATCCGGTCGAGCGCGGCCCAGAATTCCGGCTCCAGGGCGACGCTGGTGCGATGCCCGGATAAGGCCAGGCTGCGCTTGACCATGGCACGCATCAGACCGGCCGCGACAGTTGCGCGCAGGCCCAGGCGGCGGCTTCGGCCAACACCGGGTCGGGGTCGCCCGAGAGCCTGCCCGCCACCGGCGCCAGGGAGCGGTCGCCGGAATTGCCGATCGCGATGGCGACGTTGCGCACGAACCGGTCGCGGCCGATGCGCTTGATCGGCGAGCCGGAAAACAGCGCCCGGAAGCCGGCATCGTCGAGGCCGGCGAGCTCTGCCAGCGCCGGTGCGGCGAGGTCGGCGCGCGCCTGCAGCTTGGCGTGCCGTCCCAGCGATGCGAACCGGTTCCAGGGACAGACCGCGAGGCAGTCGTCGCAGCCGTAGATCCGGTTGCCGATCGGCTTGCGGAACTCGACCGGGATCGGGCCGGCATGCTCGATGGTCAGGTAGGAGATGCAGCGGGTGGCATCGAGCCGGTAGGGCGCCGGGAAGGCGTCGGTCGGGCAGGCCGCCAGGCACGCCGTACAACTGCCGCAGGCGCCGGCGCGGGGGTCGGACTGCGGCAGCGCCAGCGTGGTGTAGATCTCGCCGAGCAGCAGCCAGGACCCGTGGTCGCGCGACACCAGGTTGGTGTGCTTGCCCTGCCAGCCGAGCTGGGCGAGGGCGGCGAGCGGCTTCTCCATCACCGGGGCGGTGTCGACGAACACCTTGACCTCCGGCGTTCCAGCGACCCCGCTCGTCTTTCCGAGTTTCACCACCGCCTGGGCCAGGTGCTTGAGCATGCCCTTCATCACGTCGTGGTAGTCGCGGTTGCGGGCATAGACCGAGATTCCGCCCCGGTCGCGCCGCTGCTGGATGTGGCGCGGATCCTCGCCCGGCGCATAGGACAGGCCGACCGCGATCACGCTGCGCGCGTCCGGCCAGAGCGCCCGCGGGTCGCCGCGCTGGTCGGTGCGCTGCGCCAGCCAGCCCATCTCGCCGTGATGTCCGGCGGCCAGGAAATCCGCCAGCCGTGCGCGCGCCTCCTGGCCGAGGCGGGCCTGGGTGACTCCGAACGCGTCGAAGCCCAGCGCCAGCGCGGTGTCGCGGATGCGGTCGCGCAGCGCGTCCGGCGTCATGCGGGCGGGTCGCCGCCGGCCCAGCCGGCGCGCAGCGTGGCCGCGTGCGCCTCCAGCCTGCGCTGCAGGATCGCGGTGCGGATCCCCTGCATCAGGCGCTGATAGTAGGTCAGGTTGTGCCAGGTCAGCAGCATCGGGCCGAGCATCTCCTCGGTGCGGAACAGATGGTGCAGATAGGCCCGGCTGTGACGGGCGCATCCCGGGCACGGACATCCCGCCTCGATCGGGCGCTTATCGTCGGCATGGCGGGCATTGCGCAGGTTGAGCGTGCCTGCGCCGGTATAGGCACGCGCGGTGCGTCCGGCCCGGGTCGGCATCACGCAGTCGAACATGTCGATGCCGCGCATCACCGCGCCGAGCAGATCGTCCGGCGTGCCGACGCCCATCAGGTAGCGCGGCGCGTCGGCGGGGAGCAGCGGCACGGTGCCGTCCAGCGTGGCGAACATCAGCGCCTGACCCTCGCCGACCGCCAGGCCGCCGACAGCGTAGCCCTCGAAGCCGATGCCGGTCAGCGCCCGGACGCTCTCCGCGCGCAGGGCCGGCTCGGTGCCGCCCTGGACGATGCCGAACTGCGCGTAGCCGGTGCGCGCCACGAACGCCGCGCGCGATCTGGCCGCCCAGCGCATCGACAGCCGCATCGAGGCCTCGATGGTCTCGATCGGGGCCGGCAGCGCCGGGCATTCGTCGAAGCACATGGTGATGGTGGCGTCGAGCGCATGCTGGATCTGCGTCGAGCTTTCCGGGGTGAGCCGGTGCTTGGAGCCATCGATATGCGAGGCAAACGTCACCCCGTCCTGGTCGAGCTTGCGCAGCGCGCCGAGCGACATGACCTGGAACCCGCCGGAATCGGTCAGGATCGGACCCGGCCAGTCCATGAAACGGTGCAGGCCGCCCTGCGCCCGGACCCGCTCCGCGCCCGGCCTGAGCATCAGGTGATAGGTGTTGCCGAGCACGATGCCGGCCCCGGTGGCACGGACCGAGTCCGCGGTCATCGCCTTGACCGTGCCGGCGGTGCCGACCGGCATGAAGGTCGGCGTCGCCACCGGCCCGTGCGCGGTATGCAGCGTCCCGGCCCGCGCCGGCCCGTCGCTCGCTTCCGCCTGCCAGCGGAACGCCGTCATCGCCCGTGCTCCAGCAGGCAGGCATCGCCGTAGGAATAGAAGCGATAGCCGGACGCGACCGCATGCGCGTAGGCGTCGGTCATGCGGCCCTGTCCGGCGAACGCGCACACCAGCATGAACAGGGTCGAGCGCGGCAGATGGAAGTTGGTCAGCAGCAGGTCGACCGCCCGGAAGCGATGCCCCGGCAGGATGAACAGGCTGGTCTCGGCGTCGAACGGCCGCACGATGCCGTCCTCGCCGACCGCGCTTTCCAGCAGCCTGAGCGCGGTGGTGCCGACCGCGACGATCCTGCCGCCCGCCGCGCGGGTGCGGTTGATCGCATCCGCCGCCGCCTGGCCGACGATGCCGCGCTCCGCGTGCATGCGATGCGCGCTCACCTGGTCCTCGCGCATCGGCAGGAACGTGCCGGCGCCGACATGCAGCGTGACGGTGACGTGGCCGACGCCGTTCGCCGTCGCCTGGGCGAGCAGCCCGGGGGTGAAATGCAGCCCGGCGGTGGGGGCGGCGACGGCGCCGTCATGGGCGGCGAACATGGTCTGGTAGTCGCTGCGATCCTGCTCGGTCGGGCCGTCCGGCCGGGCGATGTAGGGCGGCAGCGCCAGTCGGCCGGCGGCGCGCAGGAAGGCGTCGAACGCCGCGCCCTCGGCATCGAAGCGCAGCACCGCGCCGCCGCCCGGCTCGCGGGCGAGCACGGTCGCGGTGGTGTCGCTGCCGGGAAAGCTCAGCCTGTCGCCGTCGCGCAGCCGGCGCGCGTTGCGGACCAGCGCGTGCCAGCTCGCATCGGGCAGGATGCGGTCGAGCGTGATGCCGATCCTGGCGTCGCCGCGAAGCGCCGAGAGCTGCGCCGGGATCACCCGCGTGTCGTTAGCGACGATCAGGTCGCCCTCCCGCAGCAGCGACGGCAGGTCGGCGACGCTGCGATCGACGCGGCCCTGCGCGCCGACCTCGAGCAGCCAGGCGCTCTCGCGCGGGCGCGCCGGCGCCTGCGCGATGCGGTCGGGCGGCAGGTCGAAATCGAAGTCGGAGGCGAGCAGGGTCATGCGTCGCCGATGTAAGGGTTCGAGCCGCCAACGGCCAGGGCGGCGTCCCGGCGCTCGCTTTGCAGGTGGCGCAAACCCCGCGAGTATGGTCTGAACCGACGACATGCCGCCACGCGCCGATCTTTCCCGACCGCTCTGGTCCCAGTTCCTGGCGTTCCTGGCGCCGATGATGCTGAGCAACATCCTGCAGGCGCTCTCCGGCACGATCAACAACATCTATCTCGGCCAGATGATCGGCACCGATGCGCTGGCCGCCGCCAGCGTGTTCTTCCCGATCATGTTTTTCCTGCTCGCCCTGGTGCTGGGGATGGGGGCGGGCGCCTCGGTGCTGATCGGCCAGGCCTGGGGAGCCGGCGACCGCGACAGGGTGCGCGACGTCGCGGCGACCACGCTCACCGCCACGCTGGTGGCCGGGGTGGCGATCGCCGTCGCGCTGACGCCCGCCGCGCGCATGCTGATGACGGCGCTCGGCACCCCGGAAGCGGTGCTGCCGGGCGCGGTCGCCTACGCCTCGGTGATGCTGGCGGCGATGCCGGTCGCGTTCGCCTTTCTGCTGATCACCCAGTTGCTGCGCGGCGTCGGCGACACGGTGACGCCGCTGCTGGCGCTGGCGGTGTCGATCAGCCTGTCGATGGTGCTGACGCCGGCGCTGATCCGCGGCTGGCTCGGCCTGCGGCCCCTGGGGGTCGCCAGCGCCGCCTGTGCGACGGTCACCGCCTGGTCGGCCACGCTGGTGGCGATGGGCATCTATCTGCGCTGGCGGCGCGGCCCGCTGATGCCGGACGGACGCTTCTTGCGGGCGATGCGGCCGGACCGGCGGATCCTGGGCCAGGTGCTGCGTCTCGGCGTGCCGTCGGCGCTGCAGATGGTGATCATGGCGCTGGCGGAGATGGTGCTGCTCGGGCTGGTGAACGGGTTCGGCCCGGACGCGACCGCCGCCTACGGCGCAGTCAACCAGGTGCTGGCCTATGTGCAGTTCCCGGCGATGTCGATCGCGATCACCGTGACGATCCTGAGCGCGCAGGCGATCGGCGGCGGCCGGACCGCCATGCTGGGCCCGATCCTGCGCGCCGGCCTGCTGTTCAACCTGGCGCTGACCGGCACGCTGGTGGCGCTGGCCTATCTGTTTTCCGGCCAACTGGTCGGCCTGTTCATCACCAGGACGGCGGTGATCGGCCAGACCCAGACGCTGCTGCATATCGTGCTGTGGAGCGCGGTGGTGTACGGCGCAGCGCTGATCCTGTCCGGACAGATGCGCGCCAGCGGCGTGGTGATGGCGCCGACCGCGCTGCAGGTCGGCTGCATCGCGCTGGTCGAGGTGCCGGCGGCCTGGTGGCTGAGCGGCCGGATCGGCCTGGACGGGGTCTGGATCGCCTACCCGACCACTTTCGTCGCGATGCTGATCGGCCAGGCGCTGTACTTCACCCTTGTCTGGCGTCGCCGGCCGGTGCTGGCGCTCGCCTGATGCCCGATACGCCGTCCCGTTCTCCGCGCCCGGCGCCGGTCAGGCGTCCGCCGCGCTTCTGCACCGGCTCGATCATGCGCCATACCGCGGTCATGGCCGGCACCGGCGCGGTCGGGCTGCTCGCGGTGTTCGTGGTCGACCTGCTCAACCTGTTCTACATCTCCCGCCTCGGCGACAAGGGGCTGACGGCGGCGATCGGCTTTGCCGCGGCGGTCGGCATGCTGCAACTGGCGGTGTCGATCGGCCTGTCGATCGGCCTCGGCGCGGTGGTGTCGCGTCTGCTCGGCGCGGAGCGGCACGAGGAGGCCGGCCGGGTCGCCTCGTCGGCGCTGATCGTGATGATCGTGGTGATGCTGGCGATCGGACTCGGCACGGTGGCGTTCCTGGATCCGATCCTGCGCGGGCTGGGTGCGACCGGCGACATCTACCAGGCGGTCGCCGGCTTCATGCGCATCGTCTCGCCCTGCCTGCCGCTGATGGCGCTGGCGATGGGATTCTCGTCGCTGCTGCGCGCGGTCGGCGACGCCCGGCGCTCGATGACGGTGACGCTGTGGGGCGCGGCGGTGTCGGCCTGCCTCGATCCGGTGCTGATCCTGGGGCTCGGCACCGGGCTGCATCTCGGCCTGACCGGGGCGGCGATCTCCACCGTGTCGGCGCGCGGGATCGTGGCGATCCTCGGATTTGCCAGCGTGCGGCGGCATCACCTGCTGGCGCGGCCACGCCTGGACCGCCTCGCCGACGACGCCCGCCTGGTCGGCAAGGTGGCGATGCCGGCGATCCTGACCAATCTCGCCACCCCGGTCGGCGCCGCCTACAGCACCCATGCGCTGGCGACGTTCGGACTGCAGGCGGTGGCCGGCCAGGCGACGATCGATCGCATCACCCCGGTCGCGTTCGCCTTCATCTACGCGCTGACCGGTTCGGTCGGCCCGATCATGGCGCAGAATCTCGGTGCCGGGCTGCTCGGGCGGGTGCGGGAGACGCTGCGCGCGTCGCTGATCCTGGTGCTGGGCTGCGTGCTGTTCATGTGGGCGCTGCTGGCGCTGCTGCAGGGCCCGCTGGTGAGTGCGTTCTCCGCCACCGGCATGGCGGCGACGCTGATCCATCTGTTCTGCTCGCTGATCGTGGCGAGCTTCCTGTGGGTGGGGGCGCTGTTCGTGGCCAACGCGGCCTTCAACAATCTCGGCTTTCCGCTGCTCTCCACCGCCTTCAACTGGGGCCGGGCCACGCTGGGCACGATCCCGTTCGTGACGGTGGGCATGCAGTACGGCCCGGTCGGCGTGCTGGTGGGTCAGGCCGCCGGCGGGGTGGTGTTCGGCACCGCCGCGGTGGTGACGGCGTTCGTCGTGACGCACCGTCTGCGTCCCGGCCCGCAGCAGGCGCGGCAGCCGGGCCCGGCCACGGTGACGGCGATGACCGGGAAGGCCGCCGAGGCCGAACTCGCGGAGATCGACGGCACCGACCGGGAGTGA
>CAIMSN010000146.1 GCA_903844135.1 uncultured Rhodospirillales bacterium
CAGCGCCACCAAAGCCGCCGGCAGCAGCGCGGGCAGGCCGAGCTCGACCACCATCACCCGGTTCATCGTCACCGTGACCAGCACCACGACGGCGCCGAGCATCGCCTGCACCAGCCCCAGCCGCAGGATGCCGCCCCAGCCCATCGCGTCGCTCTGGGCTTGCGTCGTCACGGGCCGGCCCGCAGCGCCAGGGCCGCGACCAGCATGCCCAGCACCAGGATCGAGGTGCCGGTGGCGTTGTAGCGGATCGCCTGCTGTTTCGGGTCGCGCAGCAGGCGCGGCATCAGCGCGACCTGGGCGAGCACCAGCAGCACGACGATGCCGGCATGGATCGGCGATCCCCAGCGCAGCAGCAGCCCGATCACCACGAGCTGCGGTACCAGCATCACCGCGCAGGCCAGCCGGCAGGCCGGTCCGACGCCGAGCTGCGCCGGCAGAGATTTCACCCCGCTGACCAGGTCGCCCTCGACCGACTTGAAATCGTTCAGCGTCATGATGCCATGGGTGGCGATGCTGTACAGCGCCGCCAGACAGATCACCCTGGAGTCCGGGAACGTCCCGGCGGCGACCGCGGCGCCGGCGAACCAGGGCAGACCCTCGTACGACACGCCGACGGCGAGGTTGCCCCACCAGCCATTGCCCTTCAGACGCAGCGGCGGCGCGCTGTAGATCCAGGCCAGCACCATGCCGAGCAGCGCCGTCACCCAGACCCACGGCCCGAGCGCGGTGGCGACCGCCATCGCCAGCACCATCCAGGCGGCGGCGATCCGAAGGCCCCAGAGCCCGGGAATGCGGCCGGACGGGATCGGCCGCTCCGGCTGGTTGATCGCGTCGACATGCCGGTCGAACCAGTCGTTGATCGCCTGGCTGGCGCCGCACATCAGCGGCCCGGCGAGGACCATGCCGACCAGCGCCACCGCCCAACTGCTGCGCAGCGGCTGCGCAGCCGACAGCACGCCGCAGCCGAACGCCCACATCGGCGCGAACCAGGTGATCGGCTTGAGCAGCTCCAGCACCGCCGACGGTGCGATCCGGTTGCGGCCGACCGCCAGCGTGGTCATGGCGCGCCATCCTCGTCGCTGTCGCCGAACCCGTAGCGCCTGAGCTTCACGTACAGGCTCTGTCGGCTGACGCCGAGCATCTCGGCGGCGGACGCGCGGTTGTTGTTGGTCATTTCCAGCGCCGACTCGATGCAGAGACGCTCGATGGCGTCGGTGGATTCGCGCACCAGCTCCTTGAGCGGCACCCTGCCGATCAGCGCGCTCATCTTGTCGGCGGACTGCGTCAGGCCGCGTCCGAGCCCGCGATCGCCGCCGGGGCGGCGACCGACGTCGCGGATATAGAACGCGTAGCCAGACTGCGCGTCCGGGCGCACGCTGGCGGAGATCTCGACCTCCGTGGTGCCGCCCTGCTCGCTGCGCGCCACGGAGGCGAACAGCTTGACGCTGCCGCGCTGGCGCAGATTGGCGATCAGCACGCCCAGATCGACGCCGTCATGGCCGATCCATCGGCCCAGCGGTTCACCCGCCACCGGCTGCGTCGCCGCCAGCCCGGCCATCGCGCGGAACGCCGGATTGACCGAGACGATATCGCCGTCCGCATCCGTCAGCGCCATCGCATCCGGCATCTGGCCGATCAGCGCCGGCAGCACGGCGCCGTCGTCGGACGGACCCTGGACGGCGGCGGTTTGCGCCACCGACAGACGGACCAGCAGGAACAGCCCGTCCTGCTCACGCAGCGCCGATACCGAGAGCCCGGTCTCGACGCCGTTGAGCATCGCCTGCACCGTCCCGCTTCGGAAGGTCGCGCGCGCGTTGGCCAGCGCTTCGGCGACGGCGGCGCGGCTGTCCGGCTCGAAACAATCCTGGAAAGGGCGGGCGGCGGCACGCTTCGCGTCCCGGCCCAGGATCATCCTGGCGGCGGGATTGAGCTCGAGCGGGCGAAAGCTTTGCGAATCGAGCACCGCGATGCCGTCCTGCGCGGTCTCGAACAAAGCGCGATAGCGGGCCTCGGTCTGCCGCAGCGTCTGGTAGTCGCGCTCGAGGCTCTGCTGCGCCTCGACCAGGCGCTGCTGCAGCGCGGCGGTCGCGCGGAGGTCGCGCCCGAGCAATATGATCGATTCGTCGCCGGCGATCGGCACCGCGGAATAGGAGATCGGCACGTCGATGCCGCGATGCGCGGGATGGTTCAGGTGGCGCCAGCGGATCGGCCGCTCGGTCTGCGCGTCCTGCAGCAGGGCATCGAGCTTCGGACGGCTTTCCACCGTCACGGCGCTGCGCCAATGACGCCCGAGCCAATCGCGGGTATCGTTGATCTCGTCGCGAAGTTCGCTCGATTTGAAAGCGATTTCGCGAACCACACCTGACCTGTCCACCACGACGGCTACATCAGCCGCGGAGAGTACGATTTTCTTGATCGTGGCAGGGTCGAGTGCGTCGAACGTCGTGTCCGAGAGTGATGGCGGCGCGTCTATCACTGTGTCGAAATTCTCCCGATTCC
The DNA here is from genome assembly GCA_903844135.1 of uncultured Rhodospirillales bacterium. Taxonomy (GTDB): domain Bacteria; phylum Pseudomonadota; class Alphaproteobacteria; order Acetobacterales; family Acetobacteraceae; genus Lichenicola. The sequence goes on from CAIMSN010000146.1 coordinate 2,500, forward strand.
GTCATGCCGAGCGTCCCCTGGCGAGAGACGCCACGGCTTTGAGTCCAACCTCCAGGTCAGGCAACAATAAGGCCAGTTGATGCGGCGCCTGCGCGCCGTCGGTCGCCACCATGTCGGCGCCGAACTGCAGGGCGAGCTGCGGATCCGACATGAACAGCGGTCCGCCGATCACCGTGACGATGCGCGAATTGATCGAGGACTGCCGGACCGCGGCGATCGAGCGCGCGAGCATCTCGAGCTGCGCCTCGCAGCTCACCGAGAAGCCGATCGCGTCGAAGCGTTGCGTACGCAGATGATGCTGGAGCGACTCCAGGCGGCGCGGCGTGCCGCTCGACACCGCCCAGCCGGCGCGTCGGAAGAAATCCGCCGCCATCGCCACGCCGAAGGTGTGATCGTTGCCAGGAACGGTGGTCATCAGGATCGAGGCCGCCCGCGCCGCGCGCTGCGCGGGCGGCACGCTCACCGCATCGCGCGGCATCAGATGCAGCATCGCCTGCTGCAACTGCATCACACCGATCGTCACGGCGACGAAATCATACTCGTCCTGGACCCACAAATCGCCGAGATGACGCGCCGCCGGCGCCAGCACGTCGAGACAGAGACGTTCCGGCGCGGCGCCGCCCTCCAGCAGGGTCTCCAGATGCGCGAACATCTGCTCCGGATGCCGGCCGGCCGCCTCGCGCGCGAATTCGAAGGCGAGCGGCGCGGTCTCGAGCGCGTCCGACAGGCGGTCGTCGCGCAGGCCGGTCGGATGCAGGGTGAGGAGATGCGGCACGATGTCGCGCTCGATGGTCTCCTTGAGCAGCAGCCCGGGAGCGGGCGCATCCGGCCGCCGTGCGATGCGCGATGCCAGTTCCGGCCAGTCCGGACCGCCCCCTCCCGAGGGAACCATCGCGCTCTCGCCTCGCATCATGCCGGTCTGTTGGACGCCGCTCATGAACCTCATCCCTGACTCCCCGAGAATTGCGAGGCCGGGCCGGATCTGTCAAGCAAGGTTTACGTCTTGTTTGCTTGACACTCTGGTTTGCCGCGGCCTAGCGTGACCAATCGAGACGGCGTGGCCTCTTGGCGGGCCTGCCGTATCGGAGTGTCGGACGGGTCTGGCCGGATGGCCAGAGCTCATCCAGCAGGATCGCTGTCGCCCGACTTTTTGTCGGGCCGGAGAGGAGCGTGTGATGCCGAAAGCACATTCCCCGGCACCGTTGTACAGCCCCGCAGAACGCGCGCGCCGCGACGCCTCGAGCTGGACGCTGGTCCAGGGGATCCTGGCCCCGGTGCAGTTCCTGATCTTCTTCGTCAGCCTGGTGCTGGTGCTGCGCTACCTCGTCTGGGGCACCGGGCTGCATGCCGCCGCCTTCTCCGTGGTGGTGAAGGTCGCGGCGCTCTACGCCATCATGATCACCGGCGCGATCTGGGAACACGACGTGTTCGGCCGCTATCTGTTCGCGCCCGCCTTCTTCTGGGAGGACGCGGTCAGCATGCTGGTGATCGCGCTGCACACCGCCTATCTGTTCGCGCTCTGGTTCGGCCTGCTCGATGCCAGGCCGCTGATGCTGCTGGCGCTGGCCGCCTACGCCACGTATGTGGTCAATGCCGCCCAGTTCGTGTTCAAGCTGCGCCGCGCCCGGCTCGATCCGGTGCTGCCGACCTTCCACGGCCTGGATCTGGCGCGATGAATGCGATCGCGCCCCCGCTTCCGGCCCGGCCGGTGCTGCGCGAGGACGGCCAGCGCGAGGTGTTCTGCGGCCTGACCGGGATCGTCTGGCTGCACCGCCGCATCCAGGACGCGTTCTTCCTCGTCGTCGGCTCGCGGACCTGCGCGCATCTGCTGCAATCCGCCGCCGGCGTGATGATCTTCGCCGAGCCGCGCTTCGCCACCGCCATCATCGAGGAGCGCGACCTGGCCGGCCGCGCCGACCCGAACGACGAGCTCGACCTGGTGGTCGATCGGCTGCTGGCCCGCCGTCCCGACATCAGGCTGTTGTTCCTGGTCGGCTCCTGCCCGTCGGAGGTGATCAAGCTCGACCTGTCGCGCGCCGCCGCCCGGCTGTCGCGCCGGTTCGCGCCGGACGTCAGGGTCCTGAACTATTCCGGCAGCGGCATCGAGACCACCTTCACCGAAGGCGAGGATCGCTGCCTCGAGGCGCTGGTTCCGGAGCTTCCCGCCAGCGACGCGCCGTCGCTGCTGATCGTCGGCGTGCTGGCCGACATCGTCGAGGCGCAGTTCCGCCGTCTGTTCGCCGCCCTGGGTATCGAGACGGTACGCTTCCTGCCGCCCTCGCGCGCCGCCGACCTGCCGCCGGTCGGCGGCAACACCGCCTTCCTGTGCGCGCAGCCGTTCCTGCACCAGACGTCGCTGGCGCTCGAGGCGCGCGGCTGCACCCGGCTGTCGGCGCCCTATCCGCTCGGCGCCGAGGGTACCAGCCTGTGGATCGCGGCGGCCGCGGTGCATTTCGGCATCGATCCCGCCCTGGTGCGCCAGGTCACCGCGCCCGGCGAGGCGCGCGCCAGGCTGGCGCTGGCCGGCCACCGCGCGCAGCTCGAAGGCAAGACCATCTTCTTCTTTCCCGACTCGCAGCTCGAACTGCCGCTCGCCCGCTTCCTGCATCGCGAGCTCGGCATGGTACCGACCGAGGTCGGCACGCCGTTTCTGCATCGTGTCGCGATGCAGCCGGAGCTGGCGCTGCTGCCGGCCGACCTGGCCATCACCGAGGGCCAGCATGTCGACCGACAGCTCGATCGCTGCCGCGCGTTGCGGCCGGACATCACCGTCTGCGGGCTCGGGCTCGCCAATCCCCTCGAAGCGGAAGGCATGACCACGAAATGGTCGATCGAACTGCTGTTCACGCCGATCCAGGGCTACGAGCAGGCGGCGGATCTCGCCGCCTTGTTC
>CAIMSN010000147.1 GCA_903844135.1 uncultured Rhodospirillales bacterium
CGCCAGGTCTTCCAAGGCACCCAATCACACACACACAACCATCACCCACGCGGGGTGGAGCAGCCCGGTAGCTCGTCAGGCTCATAACCTGAAGGTCACAGGTTCAAATCCTGTCCCCGCAACCACTTTCACCGAACCAACGAACAGATCAGAAACGGCGGGCGATCCCAAAAGGGTCTGCCCGCCGCTTTGCGTTCCAGAATGGCCAAGCTGCCCGGCCTGGCCCAGGCGGATCATCGCGGCGATGTCGCCCAGCACCTCGATCTCGAAGCCGCGCTCGGGCAACGGATACAGGATGATCCGCTCGGTCAGGCCGCGCACCGCCTCCAGCGCCGCGATGTTGTCCCGGCCCGCCTCGAGCGCCTCGCCAAGCCGATCCATCTGCCGCCGATACATCTGCGGCAGGTTAGTCCTTCAACCGTAATCTTCCCCGCAGCGGAGGTGCATCCGCTTAAGACCGGACACTTCGCGGTGGAAACGCACGGCCAGGACACTGCCGCTTCCGAAACTTTCTGGGCTGCCTGGTATCAGCCGGCAGATCGACAGAAAGCGTGCGTATTCGAGCTAATCCACTGCGCTCGACGCCGACGGTTGTGCAAACACCGTCTTCCATGGTGATATAGAGTCATGCGCCCACGTTCAGTCAACCGCCGGTCGACCGAACCCGGCGAGACCGAAGGGAGCGGACCATGAGCGTGGCAACAGCACCGGACGACACGGCGATGCGGTCCGGCGCGACGCTGTTGAAGAGCGATGCCGAGGCGCTCGAAGCGGCGCGCGCGCTCGCACCGATCCTTGCCGAAGGCGCGGTCGCGCGCGATCGGGATCGGATCCTACCAAGGCGTGAACTCGATCTTTTTTCGGCGAGCGGCCTCTGGGGCATGACCGTGCCACGCGCCTATGGCGGCGCCGCGGTTTCGTTCGAGACCGTAGCGGACGTCATCGCCATCATCTCGCAGGCGGATCCGTCGATCGGACAGATACCGCAGAACCACCTGGGCGTCGTTGAAGCCCTGCGCGTCACCGGCAGCGAGGAGCAGAAGCGCCGCTTCTATGCCGGCGTGCTGGAGGGGAAGCGGTTCGGCAACGCCTTTTCCGAATCCGGCAGCCGCAACGCGGGCACGTTCGATACGCGTCTCCGTCCCGACGGCGACGGCTTCAGCGTGACCGGCCGCAAATTCTACGCCACCGGCGCGTTGTTCGCCGACATCATCCCGGTCGCCGCGACAGGCGACGACGAGAAGGTCTATCTCGTGTTCGTCGATCCGCACGCGTCGGGCCTGACCATCACTGACGACTGGTCCGGTTTCGGCCAACGCACCACGGCGAGCGGCAGCGTGACGCTCGAGAATGTCCGCGTCGCGGCGCGCGACGTGGTGCCGGCGCATCTCGGCTACGACTCGCCCTCGGCCAACGGCCCGGTGTCGCAGATCATCCAGGCCGCGGTCGATCTCGGCATCGCCCGCGCCGCAATCGCCGATACGATCGACTTCGTCCGCACCCTGTCCCGGCCATGGATCGACAGCGGACAGGAGCGGGCCTCCGACGATCCCTACACGATCGCGGCGATCGGCGACCTGCAGATCCGCCTGCATGCCGCCGAGGCGGTTCTGTCGCTGGCCGGACGCGCGGTGGACGCCGCGATCGAGACAGCCACCGAACGGACGGTCGGCGACGCCTCGCTCAAGGTTGCCGAGGCCAAGGTGCTGACCACGGAAATCGCGATCCTGGCCGGCAACAAACTGCACGAGCTGGCCGGCACCCGCTCCGTGCTGGCCGCCCACGGGCTCGACCGCCACTGGCGCAACGCGCGCACCCATACGCTGCATGATCCGGTGCGCTGGAAATACGCCCTGGTCGGCAATCATGCGCTGAACGGCGTGCTGCCGCCGCGTCACGCCTGGATCTGACCATCATGGCCGATCTGCCGGCACGCAAGCGCGAGATTTTGCTCAACGCGTTCGACATGAACTGCGTCGTCCACCAGTCGCCCGGCCTCTGGCGCCATCCGCGCGATCGCGCCGACCGCTATGTCGATCTGTCGTACTGGACCGACTTGGCACGAATCCTGGAACGCGGCCGGTTCGATGCGCTGTTCCTCGCCGACGTGCTGGGCGTGTACGACGTCTATGGCGGCAAAACCGACACAGCGCTGCGCGAGGGAACGCAGGTTCCGCTCTGCGACCCCATGCTGACCGTCTCGGCGATGGCAGCGGCAACCGAGCATCTCGGCTTCGGCATCACCTGCACCCTGTCCTACGAGCCACCCTTCACCTTCGCGCGGCGCATGTCGACGCTCGACCATCTGACGCGCGGCCGTGTCGGCTGGAACATCGTCACCGGCTATCTCGACAGCGCGGCGCGCGGCGTTTCCGGCGCCGCGACGCAGAAGACGCACGACACGCGTTACGCCATCGCCGACGAATATCTCGATCTGGTCTACAAGCTCTGGGAGGGCAGTTGGGAGGACGGCGCCGTGTTGCGCGACCGCGCGCGCGGCGTATTCACCGAACCGTCCCGCGTGCACAGGATCCGGCACGAGGGCGCGTTCTTCAAGCTCGATGCGATCCATCTCTGCGAGCCGTCGCCGCAGCGTACGCCGGTGCTGTTCCAGGCCGGAACCTCCGGCAAGGGCCGCGATTTCGCCGCCAGCCATGCCGAATGCGTGTTCATGGCGGCGCCCAGCAAGGCGGTGGCACGCGGCTATGTCACCGACATCAGGCGCCGCGCGGTGGAGAATGGCCGCGGCGCCGATGCGCTGCGCATCTTCAACCTGACGACTGCGATCGTCGGCCGCACCGACGAGGAGGCGCGGGAGAAGCATGCAGACTACCGGCGCTACGTGAGCCATGCCGGGGCGCTGGCGCTGATGTCCGGCTGGACCGGGATCGATTTCTCCATCTACGACCTCGACGAGCCGGTCCGCTACATCAAGAACGAGGCGGTGCATTCCGCCGTCGAGAGCTTTACCACCGCCGATCCGGATCGGATCTGGACCGTGCGCGAGGTGGCGGAATGGGTCGGCATCGGCGGCTTCGGGCCGGTGCTGGTCGGATCGGCGGCCACCGTCGCGGATCAGATGGAGGAATGGATCGCGGAGACCGGCATCGACGGCTTCAATCTCGCTTATGTGGTAACGCCCGAAACTTTCGCCGACGTCGCCGACCTGCTGGTGCCGGAACTGCAGCGGCGCGGGCGCTACAAGACGGAATACCGTCCTGGTACGCTGCGCGAGAAGCTGTTCGGCGACGGTCCTCGCCTGAGCCTGCCGCATCCCGGCGCGCGCCGGCGCGGCGTTGCGGAGGCAGGGCGATGACCGATCGCCTGCCCGAGGCGCACGTCATCCGCGACGATGCCGAGGCGATCGCGGTTGCCCGCGCGCTCGCCGATTCGTTCCGGGTGGAGGCCGCCGCGCGCGATCGCGCGCGCCGCCTGCCGCATGCGGAGATCGACCAATTCTCGCGGAGCGGCTTGTGGGCCATCACCGTGCCGCGCGACCATGGCGGCGCCGGGGTGAGTGCCGGCACGCTCGCCGAGGTGACCGCGCTGATCTCGGCCGCCGACGGCAGTATCGGGCAGATCCCGCAGAACCATTTCTTCGTGGTCGAGGCGATTCGCCTGACCGGATCGGAGGCGCAGAAGCTGCGCTGGTTCGCGCGCGTGCTGCGTGGCGAGCGGTTCGGCAACGCGCTGAGCGAGACCGGCACCAGGGATGTGCACGACTACCGGACGACATTGCGGCGCGAGCAGGGCAGGCTTCGTCTCGACGGCCGGAAATTCTATTCGACCGGGGCCCTGTTCGCGCACACGGTGGCGGCGCTGGCCAAGGACGAGAACGACCGCATCGCCTTCGCTCTGGTCGACCCGCAGGCGCCCGGCGTCGGCCTGGTCGATGACTGGTCCGGCATCGGGCAGCGCACCACCGGCAGCGGTACCACCCTCTTCGACAACGTCACCGTCGCGCCGGACGACGTCATCCCGTTCGCCGACGCGTTCGACCAGCCGACCGCGATGGGGCCGCTGGCGCAGATCATCCATGCCGCGATCGATATCGGGCTCGGCCGCGCGGCGCTGGCGGATGCGATCGACATGGTGCGCAGCCATGCGCGGCCCTGGATCGACAGCGGCCTCGAGCGGGCCAGCGACGATCCCTATACGATCGCGCAGATCGGCGAGCTGGTGATCCGGCAGAACGCCGCGGAGGCGCTGCTCGTCCG